>CASDQW010000046.1 GCA_949282965.1 uncultured Lentisphaeria bacterium | reverse complement strand
GCCGGCTCCGGAAGCCGCCGCACCGACGGAAACGATCGATGCGCCGCTGGTCGGAACCTTCTATCGGGCGGCTTCTCCGGACGCCGCAGCTTTCGTCAAGGTTGGGGACCGGATCAACGCCGATACGGTGATCGGCATCATCGAAGCGATGAAGGTCATGAATGAAATCAAAGCCGAAAAGTGCGGCGTCATCAAAGATATTCTGGTGGAAAACGGCCAGCCGGTGGAATATGGGCAGCCGCTGATCATCATTGAATGATTTGGAGCAATTCTTCATGTTCAATAAAGTATTGATTGCCAACCGGGGCGAGATCGCGTTGCGGATTATCCGCGCCTGCCGGGAGCTGGGAATCCGGACGGTGGCGGTTTACTCCAAGGCGGACGCCGACAGTCTGGCGGTGCGATTTGCCGACGAGGCGGTGTGCATCGGACCGGCCCAGTCCGCGTCGAGTTATTTGTTGATCGACCGGATTCTGTCGGTGGCGGCGATTTGCGATGCCGACGCGGTGCATCCCGGGTACGGTTTTCTGGCGGAGAACGCCTATTTTGCCGAAGCCTGCCGCAAGCACGGCATCACCTTCATCGGACCGACGCCGGAAGCGATGCGGGCACTGGGGGACAAGGCCGTTGCCCGGGAAACCATGAAGAAGGCCGGGGTGCCGACCACGCCCGGCAGTGATGGTCTGATCATCAGCGAAGCCGACGCCCTCAAGACGGCGCACCAGCTCAAATATCCGGTCATTATCAAGGCTGTGGCCGGCGGCGGCGGACGCGGGATGCGGATCGCCCACAACGACGCCAGTTTGATTCAGGGGTATCACGCCGCGCGGACCGAAGCGGAAAACGCGTTCGGCAACGGTGCGCTGTATATGGAAAAATACCTGGTGAACCCCCGTCATATCGAAATCCAGATTCTCGGCGATAATTACGGCAACGTCATCCATCTCGGGGAACGCGATTGCAGTGTGCAGCGCCGCAACCAGAAGCTGATCGAGGAATCGCCTTCGCCCGTGTTGACGCCGAAACTGCGGGACAAGATCGGCGCGGCGGCGGTCAAGGCGGCCAAGGCCGCCGGTTATACCAATGCCGGGACGATCGAATTTCTCTATACGGAAGACGGCAGCTTTTACTTCATGGAGATGAACACCCGGATCCAGGTGGAACATCCGGTTACCGAAACCGTAACCGGCATCGACCTGATCAAGGCGCAGATCCGGATTGCGGCCGGGGAGCGGCTGTCGATCCGGCAGAAGGACGTGCGGTTCTCCGGACATGCGATCGAATGCCGGATCAATGCGGAGGACCCGTTCAACAACTTTACGCCTTCGCCCGGCAAGGTGGAATTGATCATTCCGCCCGGCGGCATGAATGTGCGGGTGGATTCGCACGTGTACAGCGGTTATCAGATTCCGCCGTATTACGACAGCATGATTGCCAAGCTGATCGTGCATGGGGACACCCGCGAGGAAGCGCTGGCGATCTGCCGGCGGGCGCTGGATGAATTCACGGTGGAAGGGATCAAGACGACGATTCCGTTCCAGAAGCAGATTCTGGCGAACAAGGATTTCGTGGCCGGGAAGTACGATACCGGCTTTATTGAACGTTTCACCCAGGAGCGTTCCGCCGCGTCGCGGGCGCAGGAAAAGGAGGATGCGGAATGAAAGCTTCCATCAAAGTCGCAGAAAAACCAGCCGCCGGCCAGAGCGCCGAAGCCGCCTCCAGCACCGCGGTCGAAGTCAACGGCATGGGCGAAGTCAAAATCCATGAAAATGTGATTTCCGCCCTGGTGCGCAAAGCCATCATGAATATCGACGGGGTTTCCCGTCTGGCCGGGAGCGCACTGATGGACAATATCGCCGAAATCGTCGGCAACCGCCGGCTGCAGGATCGGGCGATCACGGTCAACCTGGGGACCGAAAACCGGGTGTCGATCGATCTCAAGGTCAACTTGAAGTTCGGCTACAAGGTGCCGGTCGTCGCCACCGCGATTCAGAAAGCGGTGATCGAAGAGGTCGAGCAGACCACCGGGATGACCGTTACCGGCGTCAATGTCATTGTGCAGGAGCTGGAAGCGGAACCGGAACCGGAGTCCGACGAGGAGCCGGTGGAACCGGCGCGGTAAATCCAACGGGAGCGGCCGACTCTGTGCAGGCGGAGTCGGCCGCGTGGTTTTTGCAACCGGAATGGGGGTATGCCGTCGGGCGGCCCCGGAGAGAGGGAGGAGACCATGGATGGTTTTCTGGCCGGAATGCCGGATTGGCATGTGATCTGGGAAAATGACTTCAATCGCGGCTATGTGACCGGCGTGACGCTGGTGCTGCTGGTGATTGTGGCGGTGCTGGTGCTGAAAATCATATTCCGGCTGCTGTTCCGGGTCCGGCGCTGCCGGGAGATCGTGGTGAAGGCGCCGGACGGGGATATTCTGGTGGCCTACGACGCATTGAACGGGGCGGTATGCGCGGCGCTGGAGGATTTTGCCGCGCTGAATGTGCGGGATATGAAACTGTTCCGGCGGAGAAGCGATTATTTTCTGGAACTTTTCTGCAGTTACGATGCGTCCGGAGAGGGGCATTTTCCGGATGAGGTGAAGGCGGTGAAGGAACGGATTTTCTCCGTGCTCAAAGAGCGTTTCGGCATTGCGAGCGTCAAGCGCGTCCGGATCCGGCTGGAAAATCTCACCGGGTTGACGGGCGTGCCGGAACGCCGGGACGAAACGCCGGTGGTATTGACACCGTCCGCCGCGGCCGGTCTGCCGCCGGCGCCGCCGTGGGAAAAATGAGCCGTCTGATTCTGGCCTCGGCATCGCCGCGCCGCCGGGAACTGCTGGCGGCCTGCGGTTTGCAGTTTGAAGTATGCGTTCTGCCGGTCCGGGAATGGACGACGGACCCCGACATCCGGGAGTTGCCGGCGATCAATGCGGCCCTCAAGGCGGATGCGGTTTCCGCCGCGTTTCCTGAAGCGCTGGTGATCGGCGCGGATACGGTGGTGCTGCTGGACGGCGAGGCGCTGGGCAAACCGGCGGATCCGGCGGACGCGCGGCGGATGCTGCTGCGGCTGGCCGGGCGTTGGCACGAGGTGATGACGGCGGTGGCGTTGCGCCGTGGCCGGGACGGCCTGCGACGGGATTTTTCGGTGACGACCCGGGTGCGGTTCAAACCGTTCGGCGCGGATACGGTGGATAGGTATCTGGAACAGGTTCCGGTCCTGGATAAGGCGGGCGCGTATGCGATTCAGGAGCACGGGGAGCTGCTGGTGGCGGAGCTGGATGGAGAATTGGACAACGTGATCGGATTGCCGTGCCGTGCCCTGCTGGAGCATCTGACGGGAGCGGGGATCGAACCCAGAGCCGCGCTCTGAAACATATTTTATTATCGAGTCGGAACCAGGACGGTTCCTTTTTTTTTATGGACAGGAGCAGGAGAGACAATTGCGTACGCTGATCTGCCATGTGCTGCTCGCGGACGGAACCGGAAGAACGCCGGAACCGGGAGCGGTTCTGCTGGAGGATGGCCTGATCGCGGAGGTCGGGCATCCGGCCGCGGGAGCGGACTGTGAAGTGGTGGATTGCGGCGGGCGGGGAATGCTGGCACCGGGCTTCATTGATGCGCACGGACATTCGGATTTGTCAGGTGCGGCGTCTCCGGCGTGTTTCGGCAAAATTTCGCAGGGGTTCACGACGGAGATTTCGGGAAATTGCGGGCTGTCGCCGTTTCCGCTGACGGAATGCAATCGGGCGCATCTGAACGACCTGTACCGGCAATACGGTATTGCGCTGGACTGGACGGATTTGAACGGTTACCGGAACCTGTTGCAGCGCCGGGGCGTGAAGATGAAGCTGGAGTCGCTGTGCGGACACAATACGCTGCGGGCCGCGGTGGCGGGATATGCGCAGAAACGGCTTTCCGTCGGGCAGCTGGCGGAGATGGGACGGCTGCTGGAGGAAATGATGGGGCAGGGCGCGCTCGGATTGTCGAGCGGACTGCTTTACACGCCGGGATGTTTTGCCGACCGGGAGGAGCTGGTGGCGCTGCTGCGGGTGGTGGCGCGGCGCGACGGCGTGTACGCCACGCATCTGCGCAGCGAAGGCGCACAACTGCTGGAGGCTCTGGCGGAAACGTTGGACGCCGCCCGTGCGGCGGGAGTCCGGCGGGTTCAGATCAGCCACTTCAAAACCGCCGGACCGTCGAACTGGTCAAAGCTGGACGCCGCGCTGGAATTAATGGAACAGGCGCGGCACGACGGTATTCAGGTCGGCTGTGATCGTTACCCGTATGTGGAATCGCTGACCCAGCTCAGCGTGGTGGCCCCGGCCCCCTGGGAGACGTGGGATGACACCACGTTGTCCCGCTGGCTGGCGGACCGGAGGAATGAAGCGGCGTTTCGGACGGCGCTGACGGCACGGAAACGCGACTGGAGTCAAGTTCGTCTGGCTTCCACCGGAGTGTCTGCCTGTCGGCGTTTCGCCGGGATGCCGTTTACGGAAATCGCCGCGGTCCGCGGGGACGACCCGGAAGCGGTGGTGGTGGATTTGCTGCGGGAGGATGCGGCCGGAACCATGGCCGCTTTCCGGGGCATGTCCGAGGAGAATCTGATGC
Organism: uncultured Lentisphaeria bacterium; assembly: GCA_949282965.1. GTDB lineage: Bacteria > Verrucomicrobiota > Lentisphaeria > Victivallales > Victivallaceae > CALXOD01. Next base: position 78,038 of record CASDQW010000046.1, on the reverse strand, counting down.
GGATTCTGGCTTTGCCGGAGTGCTGCTGCGGGAGCGACGAGAGCGCCCGCCCGGTGGATGATTCGATCGGGCTCAGTCATCCCCGCGGGTTCGGATCGGTGCCGGAGTTTTTCCGCCGGCTGACGGCGGCGGGAATGCCGGTCGGCGAGGTGATCCGGAAGCTGACCGGGCTGCCGGCGGCGCGATTCGGTCTGCGTGATCGGGGATTGCTGCGCCGGGGAATGGCGGCGGACCTGGTTTGGCTGGATCCGGAGCGGTTCCGCAGCGGTGCGGATTTCCGGAATCCGCATCGACCGGCGGAAGGGGTGCTCGGTGTCTGGATCGACGGTTGCCGGGTTTATGGCGGGACGCTGGACGGGAGGCGGTCATAGCGATTCCGACTGGAAGGTTTCGATGACGCCGGGCGGTGTGGAAAAAAAGGGCGGCCAGAGAAAATTCCAGATGCGGAAAAACTTTTCCCGGAAAGTTTTTCGACTTTTTCCGGACTTTTTCCAGAATCGGAGCGAATGGCGCGTAAAAGGTTGTTTTTTTCGCCCGGAGAACGCTGATTTTTTGGGGAGGAAAGGTTGTAAAAACGCTTGATGGGGGTTACATTAAACAATGTGTATTGTTTTCAGTCAGATCATTAATGCGGGAACCCTTCTCAAGTGAAAGAAATAAAAGTAGGCATTATCGGATTCGGGACGGTCGGCGCCGGTGTCGCCGCCAATTTGCTGCAGAATGCGGAGGTGATTGCCAAGCGGACCGGCGTCATGGTAAAGCTGGCGCGGATCGCCGACCTGGACATCACCACCGACCGCGGTGTCGCGGTGCCTCCGGAAATTCTGACCACGGATGCCGGAAAGTTGATCGATGAAGTGGATGTGGTGGTCGAGCTGGTCGGCGGGACCACCGTGGCCCGGGAATTTATTCTCCGGGCGCTGCGTGCCAGCAAGCCGGTGGTGACGGCCAACAAGGCACTCCTGGCGCTGCACGGACGCGAGCTTTTCGCCGCGGCGGAGGCGGCGAACGTGGATATTTATTACGAAGCGAGCGTCGCGGGCGGCATTCCGATCATCAAGGCGCTGCGGGAAGGGCTGGTGTCCAACCGTATTCACCGCATTTACGGGATCATGAACGGTACCTGCAACTATATTCTGACCCGGATGGAAAATGAAGGCGCCGATTTTGCCGCGGTACTGGCCGACGCCCAGAAGCTCGGTTATGCCGAAGCGGAGCCGTCGCTGGATATCGACGGATTCGATACCGCACACAAGGCGGCGATTCTGGCGGCGCTGGCCTACGGACGCTGGTTCGGGCTGGATCCGGTCTACGTCGAAGGAATCCGCAATATTTCGCTCGACGACCTGCGCTACGCCGACGAACTGGGATACCGGATCAAACTGCTGGCCATCATCAAACAGATTGACGACGACGTGCAGATTCGCGTCCATCCGACGCTGATTCCAAAAAATACGCTGCTGGCCAATATTTCCGACGTCTTCAACGGCGTGCTGGTGGAAGGCGACACCGTGGGGCAGACGCTTTTCTACGGGCGCGGGGCGGGACGGCTGGCGACGGCCAGCGCCGTGGTGGCCGACCTGGCCGACGTCGCGCTCAACCTGAGTTGCGGCTGCGCCCGTCGCGTGGCCTTCCGCGAAGGGGAACAATTCCGGGCGGTCACCGGTATGGGGGATGTGCAGTCGCGTTATTATCTGCGGTTGACGGTGACGGACTGCCCCGGGGTGATTGCCTCGGTTTCGCAGATTCTGGCGGCGCACGAAATCAGCATTTCCAGTCTGATCCAGCACGAAAAGCGCGATGCCGGCAATCAGGTGCCGCTGGTGATTCTGACGCACAGTGCCGGCGAATCCCGGCTGCGCGCCGCTGTGGACGAAATGGAAAAGCTGGACGTTGTCCGCGACCGGATCCGGATTTTCCGCATCGAAGATATCTGAGGTGAATGCGAGGAGCTTGGCACATGGGACAGCATACGGTAGAAAAAATCGGCGGGACCACGATGACCCGTTTCGGCGAGGTCATGGACAATGTTCTGATCGGCTCCCGCACCGGGAAAGAGCTTTACAACCGCATTTTCGTGGTGTCGGCCTACGGCGGGATCACCAATCTGCTGCTGGAAGACAAGAAGAGCGGCGAGCCCGGAATTTTCGGGAAATTCGCCGTCGGCGATCCGCAGTGGGAGGAGAAACTGGAGGAAACCCGCCTGGAAATGCTCAAGCTGAACCGCTCGTTCGTTGATCTCGGACTGGATTTGAAAGCGGCGGATGCGTTTGTCAACGAACGCATGTTCGGCATCCGCGACGGGCTGCGGCATCTGATGCAGCTGCGCACGTTCGGGCATTTTCATCCGAAAGATTACCTGCCGGCGAGCCGGGAGTTCCTGAGCGCCGTCGGTGAGGCGCACAGTGCCCACAATTCGGTGCTGATCCTCCGGAATCGGGGCGTGGACGCCCGGTTCATTGACCTGACCGGCTGGAAAGACAATACCAGCTGCTCGATCGAACAGATGATTGAGCGCCACCTGGCCGGACTGGATTTCTCGGAGTGCATGCCGATCGTAACCGGTTATGCCAAGTGCGCCGAAGGAATCATGGCGCGTTTCGACCGGGGATACAGCGAAATCACCTTCAGCAAGCTGGCGGTCGTTACCGGTGCGCGGGAAGGGGTCATCCACAAGGAATACCATCTGTCCACCGGAGACCCGAAACTGATCGGCGCGGACAAGGTGCGGACCATCGGCAATACCAATTTCGACATAGCCGACCAGCTGGCGGACCTGGCGATGGAAGCCATCCATCCGAAGGCGTCCAAGGAGATGGAACACAAGAACATTCCCATCCGTGTCACCAACGCCTTCGATCCCGGCAATCCGGGCACGTTGATCAGCAAGGAGTACGTGTCACCGACGCCGCGGGTGGATATGATCTGCGGACGGAACGATCTGATGGCGGTGGAAGTGTTCGATCCGGAAATGGTCGGACAGAGCGGTTACGACTATCATCTGCTGGAAAGTTTCAGCCAGTACCGTATCAGCTATGTGGCCAAGAACACCAACGCCAATACCATTACCCATTACGTGCCGGAACGGTCCCGCAATCTTGACAAGTGCCTGGAAATGCTGGAGCGGAATTTTCCCGGTGCCTCCATTACCACCCGGCGCGTGGCGGTGGTGGCGGTGATCGGCAGCAATATGAAGCTGCCCGGATTCCTGTCACGGGCGGCGGGCGCACTGGCGGAAGCCGGCATCAACGTGCTGGCGCTGGACCAGTGCATGCGGCAGGTCAATATGCAGTTCATTCTGGACCGCGAGGATTTCAAGAAAGCCCAGATTGCGCTGCATCATGAATTTGTGGAGAAGGAAGCATCGTATAATTAAGCGTTTCGGCGCGGGGAGAAAAACAGAAGCGCTTCGGCGCGGGAGAGGAAGAGATCATGGCTGAGGAACTGCAGGAGCTGTTGACGCGAATCAACAATGATTATTTGCAGAAAGCGGAAGCGGAGAAGGAGGAAATCCTGACTGCCGCCCGCGCGGAAGCCGCCCGGATTGTGGCGGAAGCCGAAGCGGCCGCGGCAGCGAAGAAGGCGGAAGCGGAAAAGGCCGCCGCCGGTTTTCAGGCCCGGAGCGAAGCCGCGGCCCGGCAGGCGGCGCGTGACGTGGTGCTGGCATTGCGCGCGGAACTGGAGAGCCGCCTCAATCGGGCGCTGAGCCGGAATGCCTCCGCGGCGCTGACGCCGGAATTCATGGGGGAATTGATTCGGAATCTGGCCGCTGCTTTTGCCGCCAATCCGAATGGAGAAGTGACGGTTCTGACCTCAAGCCGGGATGCGGAGGCATTGCGTGGCGTGCTGAGCGGGACGTTGCGCGAAAGTTTCCGGGAAGAACCCCGGGTGTTCGCTTCCGCCGGAATTCGCGGAGGGTTTCAGGTGTCCTTCAACGGGGCCGATGTCTACTATGACTTTTCCGAAGCGGCGATCCGGGAGCTTCTTGCCGGGTATCTCGGCGGCGAACTGGCGAAGTTGCTGGAATCGGATTCGGAATAACGCCGACGGGGACGGATCATGGGCGGTAACTATTATTATTTCTGTTCCCAGCTCCCCGCGCTGCAGTCGGGAGCCGTGCCGCCGTTCACGCTGGCGGAATTTGACGAGCGTGCCGCAGGGATGCTGCCGCCGGCTGATTTCGCCTATGTGAGCCGATGCGGTTTTCCGCCGGACCGCGGGGTGGATTTGCCCGCGGGGTCGGTCGGCGCCGCCTATCGGAGTTGGGAATTCGCGCTGCGCGGGGAAATCGCGCGGTTGCGGATGGCCGAAGGGCACGGCGATGCGATTGATCTGCCGCCGGAGACGGATACTTTTGCCGACATCAAGGAGCAGATCGGCGGTGCGGCCAGTGCGCCCAATCCACTGGAACGGGAACGCCGGGTCGATCAACTGCGCTGGCGCAGGCTGGACGAACTGGCGTTCGGACATGATTTTACGGTGGAGGCGGTGGCCTGTTACCGGCTGCGGCTGGCGATTCTGGAGAAGAACCGTCAGTTTGTCGCCGAAACGGGGCGGAACAATTTCGAAGAAGCGGTCGGCCTGATCGACCGGAATTCCGCGGAGTGAGACGAGGACCGCGCATTCTGTAGCGGACGGGCGCGGCCGGACAAGTAGTGAAGTATAGGACGATGATTCAATAGAGGACAGGAGCAGCAAATGCCGGAGAAAACAGGTAAAATCGTCGGCGTCAACGGAAACATGTTGACCGTCGAATTTGAGGCCGGCGTCTCGCAGAACGAAGTGGCGTATGCCATGGTCGGCGAGGAGCGGTTGAAAAGTGAAGTCATTCGGGTGCGCGGCAATCGGGCCGACATGCAGGTGTTCGAAAGTGCCAACGGGCTTTCCGTCGGCGATCCGGTGGAATTCACCGGCGAACTGCTCAGCGTGGAACTCGGTCCCGGACTGCTGACCGGAGTGTATGACGGGCTGCAGAACCCGCTGCAGCTGTTGGCGGAAAAATCCGGCTTCTTCCTGAAGCGGGGGATTTACCTGCATGCCCTGGATCGCGAGAAATTCTGGACGTTCACGCCCGAAGCCGCCGTCGGGACGAAGGTCACGGCCGGCGACCGGATCGGGTTCGTGATGGAAGGGATCTTCAAGCACTACATCATGGTTCCGTTCGCCTGGAACGGGGAGTGGGAGCTGGTCGAAGTCAAGCCCGCCGGTGATTACCGGGTGGTCGACACCGTGGCCGTGGTGCGCAACGCCGACGGGGAAACGCGCGACGTGACCATGCTGCAATACTGGCCGGTCAAGATTCCGATTCCGAATTACGAGGAAAAACTGCTGCCGGAAAGCACGCTGATTACGCAGACCCGGATCATCGACACCTTCTTTCCGGTGGCGCGCGGCGGCACGTTCTGCACCCCCGGCCCCTTCGGCGCCGGAAAAACCGTGCTGCAGCACACCATCAGCCAGAACGCCGAAGCCGACGTGGTAATCGTGGCCGCCTGCGGGGAACGCGCCGGGGAAGTGGTGGAAATTCTGCGTGAATATCCGCATTTGTCGGACCCGCGCACCGGGCGTTCGCTGATGGACCGCTCCATCATCATCTGCAACACCAGCAGCATGCCGGTTGCCGCGCGGGAAGCGTCGGTCTACACGGCGGTGACGCTGGCGGAATATTACCGGCAGATGGGGCTCAATACTCTGCTGCTGGCCGACTCGACTTCCCGCTGGGCGCAGGCGTTGCGGGAAATGTCCGGGCGTCTGGAGGAAATTCCCGGCGAAGAAGCGTTTCCGGCGTATCTGGAATCGCGGATCGCGGACTTTTACGAACGCGCCGGTCTGGTGCGGCTGAAGACCGGGGAGACCGCGAGCGTCACCATCGGCGGCGCGGTCAGTCCCGCGGGCGGGAACTTCGAAGAACCGGTGACGCAGGCCACACTGAAAGTGGTGGGATGCTTCCTCGGGCTTTCCCGGGAACGGTCCGATGCCCGGCGCTATCCGGCGATCAACCCGCTGGAAAGCTGGAGCAAATATCCCAGTCTGGTTGCCGCCGCCCCGTTGGCCAAAGCCCGGGAAATTCTGGCGCGCGGCAATGAAGTCAACCAGATGATGAAGGTTATCGGGGAAGACGGGACGCACATCGACGACTTCGTGATCTACCTCAAGAGTGAATTTCTGGATTACGTGTATCTGCAGCAGAACACCTTCGATGCGGTGGACGGCGCCTGCAGCGCGGCGCGGCAGAAACTGATGTTCGATCAGGTTCTGGTGGTGCTGGATACGAAATTCTCCTTCACCGACAAAGCGGCGGCCCGTCGCTATTTCCTGGAGCTGCGTCAGCTGTTCATCGACTGGAATTATCTCAAGAGCGATACGGAAGAATTCAAGAGCCAGCAGGCGGCGATTGAAGCCAAAATCACGGAGTGCCGTAGCAATGCGTAAAGTTTATCATAAAATCATTCAGATTGTCGGCAACGTGATCGCCGTGGAGGCCGACAATGTCGCTTATAACGAACTGGCTGAAGTGACCAGCCGCCGCGGCAGTTCGCTGGCGCAGGTGATCCGGCTGCAGGACAACAAGGTGTTTCTGCAGGTGTTTGCGGGGAGCCGCGGCGTCAGTACCGGAGACGAAGTGCGTTTTCTGGGCCACCCGATGCAGGTGTCCGGTTCGGAAAAACTGCTGGGACGGATTTTCAACGGCCGCGGGGCGCCGCGGGACAACCGTACGCCGATCACCGACAACATGATCGAAATCGGTGGTCCCTCGGTCAATCCGGCCAAGCGGATCATCCCCCGGAATATGATTCGTACCGGGCTGCCGATGATCGACTTGTTCAACACGCTGGTCGAATCGCAGAAACTGCCGATTTTCTCCGTGGCCGGCGAGCCGTACAACGAACTTCTGGCGCGGATCGCCCTGCAGGCGGAAGTCGACGTTATCGTGCTCGGCGGCATGGGGTTGAAGTATGATGACTATCTCTTCTTCCGGAATACGCTGGATGCGCAGGGGGCGCTGTCCCGGACGGTGATGTTCATCCACACCGCCGCCGACCCGACGGTGGAGTGTCTGATGGTGCCGGACATGGCGCTGGCCGTGGCGGAGAGCTACGCGCTTGGCGGGAAGCGGGTGCTGGTGCTGTTGACCGACATGACCAACTTCGCCGACGCGCTCAAGGAAATTTCCATTACCATGGAACAGATTCCGTCAAACCGCGGTTATCCCGGCGACCTGTACAGCCAGCTGGCCTCCCGTGACGAAAAGGCGGTGGACTTTGACGGCGCCGGATCGATCACCATTCTGGCGGCGACGACGATGCCGGGGGACGACGTGACCCATCCGGTACCGGACAATACCGGGTACATTACCGAAGGGCAGTTCTATCTGCGGCACGGTCGTATTGAACCGTTCGGCTCGCTGAGCCGTCTGAAGCAGCAGGTGAACGGTCGGACGCGACCCGACCACCGGGCGATTATGGACTCCATGATCCGGCTTTATTCGGATTACAAGGGGGCGCTGGAAAAGCAGTCGATGGGGTTCATGATGACCGAATGGGACAACAAACTGCTCAAATATGGCAAGCTTTTCGAAGCGCGCATGATGGATTTGTCAGTGAATATTCCGCTGGAAGAGGCGCTTGATCTCGGCTGGAAGACTCTGGCCGAGTGCTTTGACCGGACGGAGGTCGGGATCAAGAGCGACCTGGTGCGCGAATACTGGCCGAAAGACGCCGCCACTGACGGCGCGAACTGAAAAAAAGCAAGACCATGGGCAAGATCAAATTTACCAAAACCGAACTCAAGGCGCAACAGGATGCTTTGCGGCAGTACTGCCGGTTCCTGCCTACGCTGCAGCTCAAGAAACAGCAGCTGCAGGTGGAAATACGCCTCAGCCGGGAACGGCTCGAAGAGAATCGGGAGCAGCAGCGGCAGCTGGTCGGGCAGTTGCACGAATGGATCGCCGTTTTCGGCGACCGGGCAATGCTCGATGAGGTGATTGCCGGATTGCGGCTGGTGCGCGTGGAACGCGGCCAGATGAATATTGCCGGGGTGATGGTGCCGACGTTCGGACGTGCGGAATTCGAGATGCCGACACCGGATCCGGTGGCTACCGCCTGGTACATGGACGAGGCGATCAGCGCGTTGAAGGATGCGGTGGCGCTGCGGGCCGCCGGGCGGATTATCGAAGAACAGGAGCGTTTGCTCAGCAAGGAGTTGCGGACCACCAGCCAGCGGGTCAATCTGTTTGAGAAGGTGAAGATTCCGGAATGCCGGGAAAACATCCGTCGCATTCAGATTCAGCTGGGTGATCAGAGTACCGCCGCCGTGGCTCGCTCCAAGATTGCGAAAAAGAAAAGCAGCGAGGTGTCGGCATGATTGTACCGATGCGGAAATTGACGCTGATCATACCGGCGGAAGACCGCCTTGCGGCGGTCCGGGACCTGCGTGAACTCGGCGTGATGCATGTCGAATCCGTGGAACTCGCGGAAAACGCCGGCCGTACCAATCTCGCCACCCGGCTCGGGGAAATCGGGCGGGTGCTCGGATTGCTGGAGGCGATGCCGGCGGCAAAAGGCGGCGGCGCCGGAGACGAAACCGGCGAAGCTGTATTCCGGAATGCACAGCAGCTCTTCAACGACCGGGCGCGGCTGACCCGGGAACTGGAACAGTTGCAGCAGCAGGCTGCGGACCTGGCCCCGTGGGGGGATTTCTCCACTGAAACGCTGGCGGCGCTGCGCCGCCGCGGTCTGCGGGTTTATCTCTGCCGGGGAACTGTCGCGGAACTGGAGGCGGCCAAGGCCGCCGGCCGGCTCTGCCGGGAAGTGGGCGCGGAAGGCAAAGACCGGCTGTTTGTGGTGATCAGCGATCAGGATATTCCGGCGGAAGAACTGCCGCTGGTGAAGTTTTCCGGTACGCTGACGCTGAAACAGCTTCGGAAAACGTTCGCCGCGCGGCGGGCCGAACTGGCCGCCAATGAACAGGAACTGATGCGGGTTCGTTGTGAACTGCCGCTGCTGCGGCGCTATCAGGACGAAATCGCCGAGACGCTGGATTTCGTCACCGTACGCGATACGCTGGCTGATCACGGTCAATTGCTGACGCTGTCCGGTTTCGTGCCGGAGCCGGAGCTGGAGAAGGTGCTGGCCAGTGTGCGGTCGCACGGCTGGGGGGTGCTGCACCGTCCGGCTGACCCGAAACGGGAGGCGGTGCCGACGCTGCTGGATCCGCCGCGCTGGGCGCGGTTGATCGAGCCGCTGATGAAGTTTCTGGCGATTTCGCCGGGATACGATGAGCGCGATGTCAGTGTGCCGGTATTGTTTTTCTTCACCATTTTCTTCGGAATGCTGGTGGGGGATGCCGGATACGGTCTGATTTTTCTGGCGCTTTCCGGCTATGGGCTGTATGCGAAGCGGGCTGTGCCGGAGGCCCGGTTGCCGCTGGCGCTGCTGGTGCTCCTGAGTCTTGCCGCCGTAGTCTGGGGGGGATTGACCGGCAACTATTTCGGGATTCAGTGCAAGGGGCTGCCCTGGCTGGCCAGTGATCCGGCCAAGGACCAGCATGTACAGCTGATCTGTTTTATTCTGGCGCTGGCGCAGCTGGCGCTGGGGCATGCGATGCGACTGAACGGCGACCGCCATTGGCGCAACGTGGCCGGGCAGCTCGGCTGGTTCTGTATTCTGTTCGGCAACTTCGTGTTGATCTGCAGACTGCTGCTGTATCCGGGAGATTATCCGGCATGGCTGATGGCTTGCTACGCAGTGGGAGTCGTCTTGACGGCCATCGGGGAGATCGACTGGAAGGATGTCGGCAGTATTTTTGCATTTCCGTTCAGTGTGGTGGGAAGTTTTGTCGACGTGCTTTCCTACATCCGTCTGTTTGCGGTGGGGATGTCCAGCTTCTATCTGGCGGCCTGCTTCAACGACATGGCGGCACCGCTGTTGGATCGGGGGCTGACGATGCCCCTGGGATTGCTGGTGCTGCTGCTCGGGCACCTGCTGAATATCGCGCTGGCCGCCATGGCGGTGCTGGTGCATGGCGTGCGACTCAACACGCTGGAATTTTCCAACCATCTCGGTTTGCGCTGGGCGGGGTTTGAATTCAACCCCTTCCGGAGACGGATAAAAGACAGTCAAAACATCGCAGTGGAACGATAACTCCAAGGAGAGGAAAGAAAAATGGAACAGACTTTGAATCAAGACGTCATCATGAAGATTATCCAGTCGCTGGCGCTCTGCGGCGGTTATGCGGCGATCGGGCTGGCGGCGATCGGCTCGAGCATCGGCGCCGGGATTGCCGGTTCCGCGGCGATCGGTGCCTGGAAACGCCGGTACATGATGAACAAGCCGGCGCCGTTTCTGTTGACCGTGTTTGCGGGATCGCCGCTGTCGCAGACGATTTACGCGCTGGTGCTGATGATGGTGATCAAGGGCAAGATGGATCCGGAAAATCCGATGATGCTCTTCCACTTCATGCTGGGGATTTTCGCCGGCGTCGGCTTCATGTTTTCGTCGATTTACCAGGGCAAGGCCGCGGCGGCCGCCTGTGATGCGTTCGGTGAAACCGAGAAGGGGTTTGCCAACAGCCTGATGATTCTCGGGGTGATCGAAACCGTGTCGCTGTTCGTGCTGGTGTTCGCCATCATGGTGCTCTGAGTTTCGCGAAGAGAGACTGCGCAACCCGCCTCTTCCGTGCCGCAAGGCCGGAGGAGGGCGGGTTTTGCTCTTTTTGGGAGGGCTCCGGGAAAATTGCAATGACAACTTGCATATTGATGCAAGGACGGTTATCTTATGTGAACGAGTGAGAAAAAAACGATGATGTGCGCCCGGTCCGTCATGGTTCAGGACCGGCGACAACCACGGAGCGTTGCGGTCTTATGAAGAAACATGCCGGTTTGATCTGGAAAACGATTTTATTGGTGCTGATTTTCGTCGGCGTGCTGTATTGGATGAATTACGCGTTCAACCATTCCCCGGCTTTCCGCAGTTTGTTCAGCGGCCCGGGCGCGCAGACGGGCGCGGCGATCGGCAAACTGCCGGCCGGCGATCCGGCGACGCTGGCGATGCGCGAGGAGCTGGCCGGGCGAATTTCCATGTTTGTCTTCGGCGGGGTGACGCTGATGCAGTTTGCGGCGTTGTTCGTGGCCTCGGTGGTGATCGGGCGGATCCGGCGGTCGGATTTGAGTCCGGCGCTGAAGCTCAAACAGTTGGAAAATGCGGACATTTTTCTGGACGTGCCGCTTTATATTGGTTTGTTCGGGACGGTGTCGTCGTTTCTGGTGATGACGTTTTCGCCGACGAGCAGTCGGCTGATCGCTTATTCTTCGACGTTGATCGGGATTATTTTCAGTCTGACGTTGCGGCTTTCGCTGAACTATCCGCTGCGGAAACGGCTGATCATCGCCAAAAGCGAGGGTGAAAAGTGAATCGCGCCATTCTCATCGTCATCTGCGACTTCATCGTGTCCGCGATGCTGTCGCTGGCTACCGGGGTGTCCCCGGTAGACAACCCGTTCGGCAGCCACGGCGCGCCGCTCGACAACCACACCGCGGCCATGGTGATGAGTTCGCTGCGTCAGGAGCAGGCGCGGCTGGATGCGGCACGCAAGGCGTTGCTGGACGCCCAGTTTGAAAAAGGGTTCGCCGCGTCCCGTGAGGCGGAAATTCAGGAATTGACCCGGCAGCTTGCCGAATCCCAGGCGCGCAGCGAATTTCTGGAAAAGAAGCTGGCGCTGACGCCGGAAAACAGCGGCGCACTGACCCCGGAACAGCTGCAGGCACAGCTGGAAAAAGAAATCAAGAGTCGGCTGCAGCTGAATATCCGTCACCGCGATGCGGAACGGGAATTGGCGGTGTTGCGCGCCCGGGAAAAGGAAACCAGTGAACATAACGCCACTTTGCGGGAGGCGCTGGCCGCCCGGCAGGCGGAGCTGACCCGCACCCAGGCGGATCTTTCCGAACAGAAAAAGAAACTCGGCGATGCCGGAACATCCCTCAATCAGTATCGGGAATCGCTGGCCGTCCGGGAGGCTGATCTCAAGCGCACCCAGGCCGAATTGAGTCAGCTGGAAAAGGAATCCGAGACAACCCGAAACAAGAACCGGGAGTTCGAAACGTTGCTCTCCTTCACCCGCGGCCGCCTGAGTGCGACGGAGAAGGAACTGGCTGAATCCCAGAGCCGGTTTGAACGGGCTCAGAAGGCGGTCAATACCCGCGATCTGGAATTGACCGAGGCCAAGCGGCGTCTGGAGAATCTGCAGACCGTGCTGAAGAACGCCGTTTCCGACTTGTCCAAAACCCGGGCAGAACTGGCCAGTACCAAAAAGAACGCCGAAGAAACCGCCGCCCGGCTGCTGGAAGTTCAGAAGCAGTCCGAGGTAGCCGGCGCCGAACTCAAGTCGGCCCGGTCGCAGTTGGCGATTGCCGAGGAAAAACTCCGCAGCGACGTGCTGGACCGTTATTCGTCCGCAGTGGTGCGGTTGAAACTCAAACTCCGGGAAGTGCGGCTGATGATTCCCATGACGACGGAAGCGGAATATTTTCTGCCGCTGGTCAACGTCGGCGGTCGCAGCTGTGTGGTCGGCGATTTTCTGCTGCTGACCGGGAATGCCCGCGAACGTCATTCTTTTGACAATATCACCGATCTGGCTTATGCCGCTGCGCTGCCTGAGGGCGATGTGCCGGCACAGGTGCTGGCCGGGCCGCTGTATGCGCCGCGGGGGGAAAGCCGCGTCGGCTTGCTGGAAGTGAAGAATGATCAGCGCAAGCCGCTGGAAGTGCTGACGCTTTCGGCGCTGAAGCAGCGGGGGATTCAGGATCTGTATTTGTTCAAGTTCTCGGCGTTCGGCAAGGAGTCAAGTTCTCTGGAAGGGCGTTGCTCCATGAATTTTGCGGATGGTGATGAATATTTGTACATCCGCAATACGGCGCGGGGAACGGGCAGCGAGCTGCGGGCGGAGCCGGGGGATTTCGTCCTGACCAAACAGGGGGAATTCGTGGCGGTGGTGGTCGCGGTGGAAAGCCGCGATCTCGGACGGCGTCAGGAAGCTCGCTGCGTGGTGTTCCCGGACAACTTCAACTGGGACAATGTTTTCACCATGCCGATCGCCAAGTCGCCGTCTTCGGATTATCTCGAAAACTTTTCCAAAGCCGCTCAGCCGGTGCTGTCGTCCATCCGGGCGCGTGAAAACGCCCCCGATAGAGATTAAGCGGAGCCGGACATGAACTCCAGCGTGATTTCCGACGAGGATCGTACCATCATTTACGGCGATCCCGGCGAGGCCAAATTATCGCCCGATGAGCTGCGGGCTCTGCTGGAGTTGCCGCAGGGCGACGACATCAAGGATTATTCCGGACTGTCCGCGATCGGTATGGGCGGACTGGGAGCGGTTTTTTCCGCGCAGGAGCCGGGCTTGAATCGCGAGGTGGCGCTGAAAGTTCTGCGCCCTGAATTTCGTAATCAGCTGCGCCACATCGAGAGTTTTATCCGGGAAGCCCGGACCACCGCCCAGATTGACCACCCGAATATCGTACCGGTGCATCGCATCGGGATTTTTCGTGATGTCGGGGTTTATTTCACCATGCGGCGGATTGAAGGCGAAACGCTGCGGTCGGTCATTCGGAAGCTGGCCGAGAATCAGGCCGATTACCAGCGGCGATATTCGCTGCAGCGAAGGATGGAAATTTTCATTTCCATCTGCCAGGGGGTGGCATTTGCCCACCGCCGCGGTATTATTCATCGCGATCTCAAACCGGGCAACATCATGCTGGGGGATTATGGTGAAGTGCTGATTCTGGACTGGGGCCTGGCCACATATCGACGGGAGAAAGACCAGTCGGTCAACGGTAGAAAAATGGCTCTGGAACTGGACGGCGCCCTCACTTCCGAAACGCCACCTGCGGAACCGCGGGGGCCGTTGATCAGCGGCACTCCCGCCTACATGGCGCCGGAGCAGGCGGCGGCCCGGAACGACGAGATCGACGAACGAACCGATGTTTATTGTCTGGGGGCCATTCTCTACTCCATGCTGACGCTGGAACCGGCGCCGTATGACAGCAGCAAGCCGACTGAGTCATTGTTGCGGGATGTTGTGTCGGGGCGGCTGGTGCGGCCCCGGCGGCGGGCACCGCTTCTGGGGATTCCTCGGGAATTGGAGGCCGTTACGCTGAAGGCCATGGCCCGCCGTCGCGATGATCGTTATCCTGACGTGCAGAGCCTGATTCGGGAGGTGCGCAACTATCTGGATAAATATCCGGTGGAGGCTTATTCCCCCAGCTGGGTGTACCGGTTGTTGAAGTTGTGCGTTCGCCGCCCGCTGGTGCCGGTGACTCTGTTGGCTGCGTTGCTGTCTGTTGGCGGGGTATATCTGGTCAATCGGATTTCCGAACACATTCAGACCAGTTCTTTGATCCAGGTGGCGCGTTACAATGTCTCCCAGGCTGACGCCTATTATAATCTGGCGTTGCGGACTTCCCGACAGCTTCAGCATGATACCGGGCTGGGGTCTCCGGCGGCGGGGAAACGACGAATGGAGCTGGATAATGAATTCTCACGCCAGACGACGGAGTTTTTCAGTTACTGCAGCGCGGTCATGGAGAGTTTGTCCGCAATTGAATATCGCGGAGCAGGCAGTGATGTGGTACGGCATGAGATGGTGGGGATGTTGTCGGATATCATGCTGCGGCAGATCAAGTTCTGTATCGCCACAGAGAACGACCGGATGCTTCGCTCATTGTTGCGGCAGTTGAATTCCCGTTGGAAAGGGATTCTTCCGGAGCTGTTTCGGCAGAATGGGGAGTTGGCGGAACTGGTGCGGCGGGTTGAGGCTGATGAGAGCATCCTGCGACTGAACTTGCCGGACAATGTTCGCGCATATCTGCGTCGGGATGTTGCGACATCCCCTGCCGGGGAGGTGGAAAAGTGGGAACCGGTGGCGCCGGATGCACTGCTTGATCATTTGCCGTCGGGCAGTTATCTGGTTCGGATTGAGGCGCCGGAGCGTCCTCCGGTGTATTTTCCGGTCATTCTGACGCCGGCCGGGGAAACAAGTGTGGAAGTCAGCACGATTCCGGAAATTCCTGACGGGATGGTTCTGGTGCCGGGCGGCGAATTTCACAACAATGCCGCAGGCGGGGCTGGTCTGGCACGCAAGATGACTTTGCCTGCATTCCTGATCGACCGGAACGAAGTGACGTTCGGACAATATCTGGAATTCTGGAAACAACTGCGCAGTCCGGAAGAGAAGGCGGCCTGCATGGGGCGTTTTACGGACTCTGAACGGAAATCCTATGATTTATGGGATGCGGATGGCCGCTTGTTGCCGCCTTTCCGGGAGGATTTGCCGGTGGTCGGGATCACGGGGGCGGCTGCGGAAGCGTACTGCCGTTATCTCAGTAGAAAAACCGGGCGTACCTATCGGCTGCCCACCATACTGGAATGGGAAAAGGCCGGGCGCGGCGCTGATGCCCGTTCCTACGTCTGGGGCGATGAATTCCGGAAAGATGCCGCTCTCCTGTGCGAGCATCCGCAGCGTGCGGCCTATCCGGTGGGAGCTCCGCCGGGAACGTTTCCGCTGGATCGTTCCGGATACGGCGTGGAGGATCTGGCGGGAAATGTGCGCGAATTTGTGCGCAATCCCGATACGGAAGGGCGCATTTACAGTGTGATGGGGGGCTCTTATCTGACCGGCGCTACGCAGGCGCGTTGCTGGTCCATCGGAAGTTCCGGAGACAGCGAAAACGACATCGGGTTCCGGTGTGTGGCTGAATTGCCGAAGAATGCACAGCCGGTTGAGCGCAGTGAGTTGGAAACGCTGCTGGAAGACGAGGAGGATTGATTGCCGTTGCCGCTTTCGTGGCCGGTCTACGCTGGCATGCGTCGTAAAAAAAAAGTCGCCGCACGGAACTCCGGAGGCGGCGACAGACGACACGGTGCTTACTGCTTTCGCAAGGCCTTGGGCGGGGAGAGAATTTCCATCATGACCACCGCCGCGCGGCTGTTGCGGCGCAACATGGCTACATAGGGATGGGGCTTCTCGGTCTGCCTGGGGCGGGGCGTGGCGGCCATCGGCATGGAGGGGCGCGGGGCGATTTCCGGAGACGGCACGTTCAGCGTCGTCGGGGCTGGTGACGGAGTTTCTGCCGCTTCCAGCCAGGCGGAGGTGCTCCATTCCGGTTCCAGCGAAGACGGCACCGGTCGGGAGGGCGTGGTTGCCGCCGAGGCATCCGGTTCGAAAAAATCAGTCGGTGCCGTCGGGACCGTGCGGGAAACGGGCCGCCGGCTGCGGGAAGCACTGCCCGGTTTCCGGCGGTTTTTGCGTTTTTGCTCCCAGTAGTCGTCGTGTTCCTGACGCTCTTTTCTCTTTTTCAACCAGTATTCACCGCCGGCCACGACGACCATGACGATAAAGCTGATTAGAACTTCCAAAAAATCGCTCATCGGGGGCCCCCGTCATTCTGCGGTTGCGGCAGCCGGTTTGGCGATGGCCTGGCGCATGTCGGTATCGGCCATCACGTTTTTCATCCGGTAGTAGTCCATGATGCCGAGACGGCCGGAGGCCAGCGCTTCGGAAATGGCCTGCGGCACTTCCGCTTCGGCGGCAACCAGGTCGGCTTCCATCTGCCGGATCTTGGCTTTCATTTCCTGTTCCAGGGCGATGGCCATGGCGCGGCGTTCCTCGGCCTTGGCCTGGGCAATGTCCTTGTCGGCATTTGCCTGGGACATCTGGAGTTCGGCGCCGATGTTTTTGCCGACATCGACATCGGCGATGTCGATGGAGAGAATTTCAAACGCGGTGCCGGAGTCCAGACCTTTTTTCAACACGGTTTTGGAGATCATGTCGGGATTTTCCAGCACCAGCTTATGGCTGGCGGCCGAACCGATGGTGGTGACGATGCCTTCCCCGATTCGGGCAAGGACGGTTTCTTCACCGGCGCCGCCGACCAGGCGGTCGATATTGGCCCGGACCGTGACCCGGGCGACCGCCTGCAGCTGGATGCCGTCCTGCGCCACAGCGGCCACTACCGGGGTTTCAATGACTTTGGGGTTGACCGACATTTTGACGGCTTCGAGCACGTCGCGCCCGGCCAGGTCGATGGCGGTGGCGCGCTGCAGTGTCAGCGGAATGCCTGCTTTGTCCGCCGCCACCAGTGCAAAAATAACGCGGAAAACGTTTCCTCCCGCCAGATAGTGGGCTTCCAGGGCATTGGAATTGATGCCTTCCAGTCCGGCCTTACGTGCCTGAATCAACGCGGAGAGAATCACCTGCGGCGGTACCCGGCGCAGCCGCATGCCCACCAGCCCGAATACACTGACCCGGACCCCGGAGAAAATCGCCGCGATCCACAGGGGGATCGGGATGACCACAACAAACACGACAAATATCGCCGCCAGCACCACCAGCAACGCAATAATTCCAACCATTCCAGCCATAAGTATGTGAATCCTTTTCGGGTTACAGGGTTATTCAGTTGCCCATTTTGAGATCCGGGCTGCGGAAGGCCTGAGCGATGGCCAGCGGCACCTGCGCTTCCATCGCGACCAGTTTAGCGCGCATTTCTCCGATCCGCGCGAGCATTTCCTGCTCCTGCGCGACGGCCATGGCACGGCGTTCTTCGGCTTTCGCCTGGGCGATGTTTTTGTCGGCATTGGCCTGATCGGTCTGGAGTTGGGCGCCGATGTTTTTCCCGACATTCACGTCAGCGATGTCGATGGAGAGAATTTCAAAGGCGGTGCCGGAATCCAGTCCTTTCTTCAGTACGGTTTTCGAAATCATGTCGGGATTTTCCAGAATCTGCTTGTGGCTGGAGGCCGAGCCGATGGTGGTGACGATCCCTTCGCCGACCCGAGCCAGAATGGTCTGTTCTCCCGCGCCGCCGATCAGCCGGTCGATGTTGGCGCGGACCGTGACCCGGGCGATGGCCTTGACCTGAATGCCGTCCTTGGCCATGGCCGCGACTTCCGGGGTCTCAATGACCTTGGGGTTGACGGACATTTTGACGGCTTCGAGCACGTTGCGTCCGGCCAGGTCGATGGCGGTTGCCCGCTGAATGGAGAGGGCGATGTTCGCCTTGTCCGCCGCCACCAGCGCTGCAACGACGCGCATGACGTTGCCGCCGGCCAGAAAATGTGCTTCCAGCACGTCGGTGGTCAGAGCGATGCCGGCCTTGTGTGCCTGGATCATGGCATCGACGATCAGGTGCGGCGGCACCTGCCGCAGCCGCATGCCGATCAAGGTGAAGATGCCGACCGGCACTCCGGAGCAGAGTGCCGCCACCCAGTGGCGGACGGGAATGACGACCAGAAACAGCCACAGCACCGCCAGCGCCGCCAGCCCCAGCAGAATGAAACTCCACAAACCCAACCCCATACAAGCAGTCCTTTCTGTTAAAAATATTGATTCCGGAGCCCGATATCAGATTTTGCGAACAATCAGCTGAAAGTTCCGTTTGCCGACGACCTGAACTTCGCAGCCGGCGTCAATGAAGTCCCCTTCGGTTACCGCATCGAAACGCTTCCCGCTCAGTTCCACCGTTCCGGACGGACGCAGTGGCGAAATGGCTTTCCCCAATGCGCCCGCTTCCTGCTCTGCCAGCGCTTCCGCCTGGGCGGCTTCCTGGCCACTGTCCCGACCGACCGCCTCCGCCAGTGCAAAACGCCGGAACAGCGCGGTTTTGGGCAGCACATACATGACCAGCACCGTTATGATCAGCAGCGCGGCAACCAGACCGCCGCCGACCACCTGCACCGCTGTTTCCAGGTTGTCAAAGCCGAATGCGGCCACCATGGACCCCAGCACGCAGATGCCGCCGAGCACCCCGACCAGACCGAAGCCGGGGATCAGGAAGATTTCCAGCGCCAGCAGCACCACGCCGATGAAGAAGATCACCATCGGGCCCCATTCGGAGGCGCCAACCGCGATCTGGCCGATGAAATACAATACCACTGCGCAGATCCCGAGAATGCCCGGTACCCCGAACCCGGGGGTTTTCACCTCCACGAACAGCCCGACCAACCCCAGCATGATCAGCACCCCTGCCACCATCGGGTGCGCCAGAAATGAAAAGATCTGGTCCGTGGGGCTCGGCCGGATTTCTTCTATCCGGGCATTCGGCAAACCGATTTCCGCTAAAATGTCGTTCCGACCGCGCACGACGTAGTCGACCACTCCCAGTTTCTGGGCTTCGGTCGCGGACAGTGTCAGCGGAGCGCGTCCATCGTGGCGAATGCCGTCATCCTTGACGGTAAGTACCGTGTAGGGATCGGCTGTGGCCCGGATGACCTTGACCGGGCGGTCGTTTTTCTCCGCCAGAACCTGCAGCACTTTGAAGAAAACGGTCAGGAATTTTTGATCCGCGAGCCGTTTCTCCTCATTGGTCAAAGGCTGGTGGGAACCGTCTTGGCGCAGTCTGCGGATCTCTTCCAGGAGCGGTTCCCAGGAGGACGGGGTGGCCGGAGGCGGTTGTTTTTCGGGGGAGGGGGATTTTTCCTCCGGCTTGCCGGTGTTTTCCGCGGGGGGCGTTTCCGGCGGAGTTTTGTCCGGTGGCGCGGTAATCGGCCGCATACCGCCCGGTGTCATCGCCAGCGGCATGGCGTCGCCGATGATGCCATGGTGGTCGATGGCAATCCGGTCCGCGGCCAACGCGATGATCATGCCGGCGGAAATCCCCTGGGGGTTGAGGTGTGCCACCACCGGTACCTCGGATTTGGCGAAAACCGACAGATAGCGCAATGCCACATCCACCCGGCCTCCCGGCGTGTCGAGTTCGAAAATCACGGCGCGGACGCCTTCCTTCCGGGCGCGCCGGAGCACCTTGCGCAAAAACAGCAGGTCCGCTTCGGACACCTCCTTGAATTCCGTGAACTGCGGCACATAATAGACGGTTCCGGTACCGTCGCCGGCGGTGAAAAGACGGCGGTCCGCCGTTTCTCCGGCGCCGGGCGTCACACATTTTGCCGTCGCCGCTGCCGTCAGCAGCAGCAAAACCGTCAGCCAGCCTGTCGTCAATCGTTTCATAGCACCTCACATGAAGAAATTGCGATCAAGTTCTCCGCCGTTATGTTTCTGCGGGATGAAAAGTTTTTTTCCCAGGTTTTCCAGAAACCGCATTTCCAGTTCGGTCAGGAGATAATGCCGGGCCGTGAGGCGGATGCCGCGATCTGCATTGGTCAGCATGATGACCCCTTCCGGGTGCTCGAAGACCACGTAGCCCAAGAGGGAGCCATAATCGAAATCGACGGTCGGCTTTCCGAATTTTTGGATCAGATCCTGTTTCAGTTCTTCCCATAACGATTGTCCCGCCGGAAAATGAATGTTGATGGCGCTCAGACGCCGGGCGACGAAGGTAAGATACGTATTGGTCGCCTGATAGTAGGCATGGTTGCCGGGGAGCGTGTAAAGCTGGAAAATGCCGTTGACGTTGATGGGCTCCGCGACATCGCTCGCCTGCAGGAGTTTCAACGTGGTGGCCTGATCCATGCCGGGGACGACCGAGGCGATCCGGAATTTCGGGTAGCGGACGCTGGTCGGACTGGTTCGCATAATATTGTAATAAGGGACGTTTGCCTGTCCCAGCCCGGAACATTCGGGGCAGATTTTCCGGCTGTTGTCGCTCTGGTAGGAGTAGGTCCGGCCATCCTGAAGTCTGGCATCTGGCAGTTCGCCTCTTCCGTTACAGACATTGCAGCGGAAACTGTCGCGCCGGTAGCGGGATAATTGCTGAAACATTTGATTCACCATCCGGTTTTCCTGAGGCGTCAGCACGTGCAGCGGAAGATTCAGCAGGCCGGAGGCGGCAGCCATGAGCCGTTGCTCCTGAACGATCAACTTCTTGAGGTACAGAATGGGGCTCTGGTAGTTCCAGAACGGATTGACCCGGCGATAGACGCGGTGGAAAGCAATCCAGAGCGCCATGCCTTTTTCACTTTTGATGGCTCTCTGAAAGTTCGCGTTGGCGGTCGTCAGGTACTGAAAGACGTTCAGATCCTTCTGCTGCTGTTTCGGATCGAAGATTTCAAACTCCTGCGGATCAAGATTATCGATCCGGATGGCGAACCGGCGGATGCCTCTCGGCGGCGACCGTCTTCCGAACCGGGTGCCGTCCAGCATATTGGCGTCGGGAGTCAGCAGTTTCAGGTAAGTGGAAACGCCGATGATCTGCATGTTCTGATTGACCACCGGACCTCCGGAATTGCCGGGAACGATTCCGGCGGAGATTTCGATTTCATCCGGACCGATGCCGAGAAGTTGACCGTTCAGAACCGTAATGACCCGATCGCCGAGGCTGTCACCATAGGCATTGGCCGGGGTTCGGAGCGGGGTGGTGGCAAGGTTTTCGGCGATTTCAAACAGACACCGATCTGACGGAATGTCCGCTTCGATCAGGGCCAGGTCCCGTTTTCGGGAGATCAGCGCGGCTTTGGGGGTATAACGGTACTGACGTCCGTCTTCTATGGTGGATTGATACATGCGCGCATACACGTGGGCATTGGTGACGATGACCGGAACGCCCCACAAACGGCACAGAAAACCGCTGCCGCACCCCTCGCTGCTGCCGATCAGCACGACACTGCCCGGGATGTTCTGCGGCGTCATGGGGGTGGTTGCCGTGTCGGAGGCTGGATTGGCGGCGGCCGCGGTGAGTTTTTCCTTGAACAGCCGTCCGGCTTCCGCCATGGGAGAGGATTCCGCACCGACTCCCGGCCATGCCAGAAAGGCACTTGCTATTGCCACGCAGAAGGCGAGGGAAGCATACTTTACGGTCATTTCAGAGCATTCCTTCTTTATGAATTTTGGAAATCGCTATGAAAATAATCTTATTCCGCTAAAAAGTCAATGAGTTTTTGTGCTAATTTTTCTCCGATCCCCGGGATTTTCCGGGCGATTTCCGCCGCGTCGGCGTGCCGGATGGCGCGCACCGAGCCGAAGGTCCGGAGCAATTGTTTCTTGCGCTCTTCCCCGATACCGGGAATGTCGTCCAGCAGCGACTGTTCCAACCGTTTCATGCGCAGCTGTCGGTGATAGGTGATGGCGAAACGGTGCGACTCGTCGCGGATCGCCTGCAGCAGCCGCAGGGCCGGTCCGTGCCGGTCCAGCCGCAGTGGTTCCTCCCGTCCGGGGAGGAACACCTCTTCGTTGCGTTTGGCCAGTCCGATGACCGGCAGCGGCGGACAGCCCAGCGCAATCAGCGCGTCCAGCGCGGCGGAAAGCTGCCCACGGCCGCCGTCGATGACGACCAGATCCGGGAGTGCCCGGTCTTCCCGCAGCAGCCTTCCGAAATGGCGGGTGATGACCTCCCGCATGGTTTCGAAGTCGTCGGGCTGCGCCACCGTGCGCACCCGGAACCTGCGGTAGTTCGCCCGGTCCGGCCGCCCGTCATGAAAGCAGACCATGGAGGAGACGGCGAACGTCCCGAACAAATTGGAATTGTCAAAGCAGATCATCCGTTCCGGGCGGTTCGGCAAGCCCAGTTCCCGCTGCAGATCCCGGACGGCGGCGGGACCGTCCGGCAGTTCCGGCAGCTCCGGGCGTTCGAAAGCGCGTTTTTTCTCACCGAAAACGGCCTCCAGATTGGTCAGGATGTCCCGGTAACGGGCGGCGGCTTCGAATTTTCTGGCGGCGGCCGCCTGCTGCATTTTTTCCCGGATTTCGGTGGAGAGTTCGCCGATGTCGCCGGAGAGCACCTGCAGCACCCGCTCCACCAGCTGCCGGTATTCCGCCTCGCTGACGGCGCCGGTGCAGGGGGCGCTGCAATCCCGGACGATGCGTTTGAGGCAGCGCTTGCGGGTTTCCGCGTCGGGGGAGGAGTCGCGGCAGGCGCGCAGCCCGAAATGCGCCAGCAGAAAATCCAGCGTCGCACGCAGCGCTCCGCCCTGCGGAAACGGTCCGAAATAGCGGGCATGATCTTCTTTTTTGATACGGGCCAGCTTGAGTGTCGGGAAGCGGTCGCGCAGATCGATTTTCAGCAGCGGGTAGCGCTTGTCGTCCCGCATCAGAATGTTGTAATGCGGCGCGTATTCCTTGATCAGGCGGGATTCAAGAATCAGGGCTTCATCCTCGTTGCGCACCGTCTGGAACGACCAGTCGTCAATGGAGTTGACCAGTGAACGCAGTTTGGCGTCGGCCCGGGCCAGCCGGGAAGGCTGAAAATAGCTGGAAACCCGCCGCCGCAGATCCGAAGCCTTGCCGACATAGATGACCCGGCCGAAGCGGTCCCGGAAAACATATACGCCGGGTTGATGGGGCAGATCCGACGGGTGAAATTCCCTTTTCATCGCAAGCGGTTTGGGCCCGACAATTCGTCAGCAGGCCTTGACGGTTTGGCGGTCGAGAGCCTTGCGGATGGCCCGGGCGACATCCGGCAGTCGATGCGGTTTCGGCAGGAAACCGCAGGCCCCCTGTTGCAGCAGGTCATGCACTTCCTCTTCGGATACAAAACCGCTGGACAGCAGAATCGTTGCGTTCGGGTCCATGGCCCGGATCTGGCAGAACGCCTGATGCCCGCCCACCTTCGGCATGATCATGTCCAGCAGCACCAGATCGACCTGGCCGGGATTTTCCCGGTAGATTTCCACTGCGTCCGCTCCGTTTTCCGCCAGCAGCACCGAATAGCCAAGACGTTGCAATGCTTCGATCAGAAAATCCCAGATGGTTTCATGATCATCCACAATCAGGATGGTTTCATTGCCGCCCGGCAGATCTTTGAGGGTTTCAGCCATTTTTTCTCCAACATGAAAACGCGACCACATCCCGACCGGGAGCGACGCGCAAAACATCATTCTTCCGAACTATATCCATATTATACAGGAAAAGAAACTTCTTTTCAAGCTGCTGAACGGGAAAATATGGAAAATAGACAGAAAAACACCCTGCCGGAATGCGGGCCGGAATAGACCCGCTCCCCCGCAGGGTGCATAGAGGCCGCAGCCTCCTTCGTACGGAGTGTCCTCCGCGCCGGTCAGCAGGCGGCGTTCAGGGCCGTCACTACTGCCTGGAAGGTTGCTTCCAGAGAGTCGCTGCGACCGATTTCCCGGTCGCCTACAGTCACGGCCAAAGTCCCGTCGGCTTCCGGACGGCTGCTGAAGGCGGCATCCACGTCGAAACGTTCCGCCAGATTGTTTTTCTTGATATAGTCGACCACCATGCCGAGCAGGGCCTGGCCGGGGCAGTTTTCCTGTTTGGTGCAGATGGTGATGCAGACCGGAATCTTGTCCGCGGCCCCTTCACCGTGCAGCACCGGGATCTTGGCGTCGAAAATCTGGTTGCGGTTCTGATAGTGGGTGTGCAACGCCAGGTGGGCAGCATGGGAGCCGGGATGGCCGCCGAGGGTTTCCTGGTAGCATTTTTCCACCCAGAAGTTGTCCTGGGGCTTCTGAAGCTGGCGGACCTTGTCCGTTTCATACAGCCCGCGGGCCCGTTGAGTCCGGAAATCCGTTTCATGAGAAATCGGCTGGCCGCCGCCACTGATGCAGCCGCCGGGGCAGGCCATCACTTCGACAAAGTCCACCTTTACCAGGCCGGCCTTGATGTCTTCGAGCAGCTTCCGGGCGTTCCCCAGACCATGGACCACGGCCAGACGCAGCTTGACGCCGTTGACTTCCAGTTCCGCTTCCTTGCGGGGAGTGAGACCGCGGACTTCCTTGAAGTCGATTCTTTCCAGCGGCTTCCCGTCGATCTTTTCCACCGCGTACCGCAGGGCCGCTTCCATAACCCCGCCGGTCGTACCGAAAATCACACCGCCACCGGTGGAGAATCCGAACGGCATGTCGAAGGTTTCCGGCGGCAACGCCGCCAGATCGATCCCCATCGATTCGATCATCTGAGCCAGTTCGATCGTGGTCAGTACGTAATCGACGTCCGGACGTCCGTCGGTGCTGAATTTCGGCAGCTGAGCTTCGAATTTCTTGGCGGTACAGGGCATGACCGAAACCACCACCAGATTTTCCGGTTTGATCCGGAGCTGCTGCGGCAGGGTCCGGCGCGCCACCGCACCGAAAATCTGCTGCGGCGAACGGGTGCTCGACAAATTCGGCATCAATTCCGGATAGAACGTTTCCAGAAATTTGATCCAGGCGGGACAGCAGCTGGTGAACATCGGCATCTTGCCGCCCCGGGTGATCCGTTCGATCAATTCCGTGGCTTCCTCGAAAATCGTCATGTCGGCGGCATAACAGGTATCATATACCTGATCAAAGCCCATCATTTTCATGGCGGAAACCATCTGCCGCGCCACGTTTTCTCCGCTTTTGAAGCCGAAGTGCTCGCCGAGCGCCACCCGCACGGCCGGAGCGACCTGAACGACCACGGTTTTTTCCGGGTCATGAATGGCGTCCCAGACCTGATCGCAGTTGGATTTCGGTACGATGGCGCCGGTCGGACAGACCGCCGCGCACTGGCCGCAGTTGACGCATTCGACGTCCGCCAGATTCTGCGAAAACGCCGGAACCACCCGGGCATTGGAGCCGCGTCCCGCGAAATCCAGCGCGCCGACCGTCTGCACTTCGGAGCAGACCCGGACGCAGTCGCCGCAGAGCACGCATTTATTCGGGTCGCGCAACAGCGACGGACTGGAATCGTCGATCGGCAGGTCGGCCGCGGGCTGTTTGTAGCGCACGGTGGTGACGCCGAGCTTGCGGGCGATGTCCTGCAGCGAGCAGGTTGCGCTGCGGGCGCAGGAAGGGCATTCCCGCTTGTGGTTGGCCAGGAGCAGTTCGACGTTGATCTTGCGCATCTTGCGGATGGCTTTGGTATCGGTGAGCACCGACATGCCCGGTGCCGGCGCGGTCGAGCAGGAGGCGAAAATCCCTTTGCCCTGAATTTCGACCAGGCACAGGCGGCAGGCACCGTAGATCGACAGCTCGGAATGATAACAGAAGGTCGGCAGGTCGATCCCCGCTTTGCGGATCACTTCCAGAAGGTTGCGCTCGCCGGCGATGGCGACTTCCCGGCCATTGATGGTGAGAGTATTCTTATCCATGATTGCTTGCTTCTCCCCTTGCATTTACAGACCGATGACCGCGCCGAATTTGCAGGCCGTCTTGCAGGCGCCGCATTTGATGCACTTGTCCGCGTCGATCACGTGAACTTCCTTGAGTTTGCCGGTGATGGCGCCGACCGGGCATTTGCGCATGCAGGCGGTACAGCCCTTGCATTTTTCCGGATCGATTTCCGGTCGGGCGAGCGCCTTGCATTCGCCGGTCGGGCAGATTTTCTTGAAAACGTGGGCTTCGTACTCGTCGCGGAAGTAGCGCAGCGTGGACAGCACCGGATTCGGCGCGGTTTTGCCGAGACCGCAGAGAGAGCCGAGCTGCACGGCTTTGGCCGTTTCCTCCAGCAGTTCCAGGGTGCGGCGGTCGGCCCGGCCTTCGATGATGTCGTCCAGCAGCGCCAGCATCTGCTTGGTGCCTTCCCGGCAGGGAACGCATTTACCGCAGGATTCGTTCTGGGTGAACTGCATGAAGAAACGCGCGATTTTGATCATACAGGTTTGTTTGTTCATCACCACCAGACCGCCGGAGCCGACCATGGCGCCGACGGAACGGAGCGAATCGAAATCCAGCGGCAGATCCAGCATTTCAGGCGTCAGACAGCCACCGGAAGGTCCGCCGATCTGAACCGCCTTGAAGTCGTCGTTGGTGACTTTGCCGGAGTTGTCGGTCACACCGCCGCCGATATTGTAAACGATTTCGCGCAGCGTGGTGCCGAACGGCACTTCGATCAACCCGGTGTTTACCACGTGCCCGGTCAGGGCGAAGGTTTTGGTTCCGGGGGACTTTTCCGTACCGCAGGCCCGGTAGGCGGCAGGACCTTCGCGGAAGATCATCGGGACCGATGCGAGGGTTTCGACGTTGTTGATGACCGTGGGTTTGCCCCAGAGCCCGCTCTGGGCGGGGAACGGCGGTTTCGGCCGCGGCATGCCGCGTTTGCCTTCGATGGAGGCGATCAGGGCGGTTTCTTCGCCGCAGACGAATGCGCCTGCGCCTTCCATCACGTGCAGCCGGAAGGAGAAGTCGGCGCCGAACAGGTGAGCTCCCAGCAGACCGGCGTCTTCCGCTGCCTTGACCGCGGCGCGCATGCGCTTGACGGCGAGCGGGTATTCCGCGCGCACATAGACAAAGCCTTCGTCCGCTTCAATGGCGCGGGCGGCGATCATCATGCCTTCGATCACGCTGTGGGGGTTGCCTTCCATCACCGAGCGGTCCATGAAGGCACCGGGGTCGCCCTCGTCACCGTTGCAGATGACATATTTTTTCTCATTTTTGCTGGCGAGCGTGAATTTCCATTTCAACCCGGTCGGGAAGCCGCCGCCGCCGCGGCCCCGCAGTCCGGAATCAATCGCGGTCTGACAGACCTCCTCGGGCGTCATATCCCGGACGGCTTTCCGGGCGCCGGCGTAACCGCCCCGGGCGATGTATTCGCGCACGTCGTCCGGTTCGATCATGCAGTTGGAGAGGACGACGCGCTTCTGGCGGCTGTAGAAGGGGATTTCCGCGTTGCCGCGGCAATGTTTGCCGGTACGCACGTCGACATACAGCAGCCGGTCGATGATTTCCCCGCGAAGGATGGTTCTTTCAACGATTTCCTTGACGTCGGAAACTTTCACTTTGGTATACAGGATGCCTTCCGGTTCCAGATGCAGCAGCGGACCGGCCTGGCAGAAGCCCTGGCAACCGCTTTTGGACAGATAGGTGGCGCCTTCGGGCGTTTCGGCCTTGAGTTCGAGTTCGGCGATGATGCCGGCGGCGGCCAGTTCCTCGGCGAGGCGCTTGCGGACTTCGAGCGAGCCGTTGGCCACGCAGCCGGTGCCGGCGCAGAGAATGATGCGGCGTTTGACCTTGCCGGCGGCGGCCAGGTAATCGGCGGTGATTTTTTCCAGGTCGATGATGGGTTCAGCGGACATTTTCTTCTCCGTAGGTTAGGCTTGTTTTTCGGCGGCGCGGAGCTGGTCGACGATGGCGACCGCCTGTTCCGGCGTGACCTGTCCGTGGACTTCATCGCCCACGACCATGACCGGTGCCAGACCGCAGGCCCCGAGGCAGCTGACGGTTTCGATGGTGAAGAGCAGGTCGTCGGTGGTCCGCTTGTCGGCGCTGAGATCAAGATGAGCGTACAGCGCATTGAGAATACCGTGCGATTTCTTGACGTGGCAGGCGGTGCCGTCGCAGAGGCGGATGATGTATTTCCCCTTCGGCTGCATGGAGAAGTGGGCGTAGAAGGTCGCCACCCCGTAAACCCGGGAGGGCGGCACCCCGATACTGGTGGCCACGTAACTGATCATCTCTTTCGAAAGGTACTTGTAAACGTCCTGCACCTCCTGCAGGATCGGAATCAACCGGGATTCCTGGTAACCGTTTTTTTCCAGAATCCGGTTGACTTCGGCGAGATGGTCGATCATCGCCTGGGTCTTCTCCATGGTCTGCTGCATACTTTGAAACCTCAAATTTGATTGGTTGTATGATGAAAATATTCTCTTGCTCAATCTCTCGGCGCGGAATCGGCGCTGGCGGTGTTTTCCATGCTTTGACGCAGTTTTACGGAGAGCACGGCAAAGCCGCCGGCGATCACTTCCCGCTGCACCACGACGTGGTCCGGTGTTTTCAAACTGACGTTGGCGAAGTTCCAGATGCCCCGGATTCCCGCGGCCACCATGGCGTCCGCCACTTCCTGGGCGTAAGCCGCGGGAACGCAGATGATGCCGAGTTCGACTTTCAGCTCCCGGACTTTCTCCGCCAGCAATGCGATGTCAAAAACTTCCCGGCCGTGCACCAAGGTGCCGATCTTGTCCGGATCCGCGTCGAATGCGGCGATGATTTTCAAACCGTAATCTTCGAATCCGTCGTAGCCGAGCAGCGCATGCCCCAGGGAGCCGGCGCCGACGAGGATGGCCGCCGCGGGATTTTCCCACTGGAGAAAACGTCGGATGGCGTCGATCAGTTCACAGACTTTGTAGCCGACGCCGGGCTGGCCGGAAACGCCGGTGATCGCCAGGTCTTTGCGGATGACGATTTCCGCCAGGTTCATATAGCGGGCAAGCTCGGGGGTCGCGACGATGCCGACGCCGGCCTTGTGCATTTCTGAGAGTTTGTAGAGATAGGTTGGCAGCCGGCGGATGGTCGGCATTTTTTGAACTTTGATATTCGCCATGAGATCTCTTTCCTCAATTCGATATTTTTTTACCCAACGATCGTAGAATATACAACAGTCCGTTGAAAAAGTCAAATGGAACGGACCTGAAAATCATTGATCTGAAAAAAGATTATCCGGAAAATCGCCGGGCTTTCATGCCAGGCGTTCCTGCCGGTTCGTTCCCGCGGAAAGTGGGCGTTCGACGCCGCACGGAGACCGGCTGGAACAACCACGTTTATGGGGGACGGTTCTCTTGAAGGAAGCGTCAGGGAAGAAGAGCGCGCAACGGTTTTCGCGACCGTTGAAAGCCGGCTTTTATGGGCTTTTTTGAGCTGAATTTATTGGAGCATGCATTGTTTTTCGTTGCCCCAACCGGGGAAAAACCGGGGATGCTCCGCCGACCTCCCGCAACCGTTTTGTCTGTTCGCCCGGGAAATACCCGACGCCAGCGGCCGGATGAATGCCGGGGGGACGCATAAAAGGCAGGGCGGAATATTCCATCCTGTGGCGGAAAGGGGAAAAAAAGATTTCGATATTTTTTTATCGAAACCGGGTTGCAAAAAACATTTTTTCGTGGTACATTAAAGAAACCTGGAAGAGCATTTTTTATTTTCAAGGGAGACGATCATGCCGATTTACAATTTCAGC
Source organism: uncultured Lentisphaeria bacterium (assembly GCA_949282965.1). Lineage (GTDB taxonomy): Bacteria > Verrucomicrobiota > Lentisphaeria > Victivallales > Victivallaceae > CALXOD01. The sequence continues at coordinate 48,284 of CASDQW010000046.1, read as the reverse complement.
GCCGGTCCGGCCAGGCTGCCGAAGGAAGTGATGGAGAAAGCTCAGTCGGAGTTCTGCAATTATCAGAATTCCGGCAGCGGGATTCTGGAACTCAGTCACCGCGGCAAGTATTTCGCGCCGGTTATGGAACGCGCGGAACAGAATGTCCGGGAGCTGATGAATATTTCCGATGATTATGCGGTCTGCTTCGTGCAGGGCGGTGCGAGCATGCAGTTCGCCATGGTGCCGATGAACCTCCTGAACGGAGGTACCGCCGACTATGTCGACACCGGCGTGTGGTCGGCCAAGGCGGCCAAGGAGGCGAAGCTGTTCGGCAATGTCAATTTGGCCGCGTCGAGCAAGGAGTCCAAGTATGACCACATCCCCGCGCAGGCGGAATGGAAATTGACGCCGGGTGCGGCCTACATGCATATTACCAGCAACAATACCGTTGCCGGTTCCCAGTACCGGGTGCTGCCGAAGGCGCCGGCCGGAGTGCCGCTGATCGCGGACATGTCCAGCGACATCATGTCGCGGGTGTTTGACGTGAACGATTTCGGTTTGATTTACGCCGGAGCGCAGAAGAATCTCGGACCGAGCGGGGTGGCGTTGGTGATCATCCGCCGGGACCTGCTGGAACGGACCTCCGACCGGGTGCCGACCATGCTGAAGTACTCGACCTACAGCGAAAACGCGTCGATGTTCAATACTCCGCCGACCTTCGCGGTCTACATGCTGGCGCTGGTGACGGATCACTTCAAGACGATGGGCGGCATTGCCGAAATCGAAAAGCTCAACGATGCCAAGGCCGCCAAACTGTACGGCTATCTGGACAGTACCGATTTCTTCCGCACGCCGGTGGCGAAGGCGGACCGTTCGCACATGAACGTGGTTTTCCGGACGCCGAGCGACGAACTGGATGCGAAATTCGTCAAGGAAGCGACTGCCGCCGGATTGACGGACCTCAAGGGACATCGGCTGGTCGGCGGCTGCCGGGCGAGCATCTACAATGCGATGCCGATGGCGGGTGTGGACGCGCTGATCGACTTCATGAAGGAATTCGTCCGGTTGAACGGCTGACGAAGTTCGCGGATTGAAAATAGATGCCGCGGGGCGGAGAAATTCCGGCCCGCGGCTTTTTTGGTGAGAAACGGAAGGGTGGACGGCGGCACCGGCATGTGCCGCCGCCCGCGGCGTTATTCTTCGATCAACTTGAAATCGTAGATCGAATTCCAATCGTTCTGATTGTTGCCGTACCCGTTGAACCGGATCTGGCGGACGGTTTCCGGCGGGAAGGAATAGGTTTCCATCTGTTCCGTTTGGCCGGAGCTCTGTCCCTTGTAGACGGTGTGCCAGTTCCGTCCGTCGGGGGAGCATTCCAGCGAGAACTTCGCCACGCGGCTGGCCCCCGAGAGCCACCGGATGCCGATGCCCTTGAGTTTCATCGGCCGGTTCAACACCAGCTTGAACCAGGTGTCCTTGCCGCTTCCTGCCCAGTAGGTGCTTTTTCCGGTCCGCGACGAGAGCATTTCAAAAATCTCATCCTGATTGGCGTTTTTGTTCGACTCGGCCCACAGTACCGGCTGATTCCGGCGATGCGGCGCCGGCAGGAAGGCCACGCTGTTGTTGATGGTGTCGCTGACCAGTTGGGAATGCGTCAGGGCGGCGACGACATGGGCGGGCAGATACCAGATGCCGTCGACACGTTCCGCCCGGTTCTGCATGGAGAAGTTGATCCCGTCAATGGTGAAATCGGCGCTGTAGTTGCTGAAGATCGCTTTGCTGCCTAGGTCAACGGTCAGCATGCCGTCCGCATTTTTCGTGGGCACGTCCAGCGCGTGGAAGACGGCTTCGGCGGGGACCAGCGGTCCGGTGGAAGACCGTTTGATGGTGCCGGGGACGACTTTGCCGTTGACCATGACGGCGTTTTCGGGAATGGCGCCGGTTTCCGGCGGCATGAAGGCGGGATCCTCGGTCAGCGCGGGCGCGCCCGGGGCGGTTCTCGGAGCGACGGCGTAACGGCCCGGTGCGGCGACGAAGAAGAGGGTGTTCTTGCCGGCTGCCACCCGGGCATTGTACAGGGCTTTGCCGTCGGGCGCGGTGATGTGCCATTCGCCGGGCTTGAGTCCGGTCAGCAGGATCTGGTACTGGTCTTTGCCGGCCGGTGCGACGACGCCGAAGGCTTTTTCCCGCAGCGCCGTGCCTTTCACCAGCGTCACGATCCGGTCGGCGAGCGTGACGGTGTAAATGCCGTCCGTTTCCGTGTATGCCACCGGGAACGGCTGCGAATCGCCGTCCACGGTCTGGAGAACGGTGAGGAAGACGTCGTTCTGCGCCGGTTTGAGCGGCGAGAACATCAGCCGGGTGCCGTTTGCTTCCGGCGCGGAATACGGCGGCGTGAATTTCATGCCGAAGACGCTGTTGGCATCGGCGCCGCTCAGCACTTCCAGTTTCCGGTCGGCGGGACGGGGCAGGAGCATGTTGACGTGAACCTTGCCCACCAGCCCGAGGCTGGAGTTGTGCAGCACTGCTCCTTCCGGGGTGGTTTCCGGCGGATTGAGGGTGTTGAGCTGCCAGTACTTCTTGAATTCGGCCCGGGCGGTGGTCATGTCATCAAAGATGATGATGGCCGCCGGCACTTTTTCGTTGCCGAGATTCAGGAAACAGAAGCTGCGTACATAGCCGGTGATCTTGCCCGAATAGGCGCCCTTCAGATTGACGGAAAAATAACTGTAGAACGGCCGCATCGGGGAGGGACCGAAACTGCAGGAGATTTTTCTGCCGTTGTGATAGCGCGGATTGTTGAGCGCTTCCTCGGGAGTGACCGGAAAACCCTGGTTGAAACGCACACCGCCGTCATTGGCCGGGGTCGACAGGAATTTTTCCGAGGGGTCGACTGCAAGCATCATCGACTGTGCGATGGAGCGTTTGTTGAAGTTCATATCGTAAGGCGTACCGTAAAAACGGTACAGGCCCAGCTTGGCCGCCTGCAGTCCGCGGTAGTAGAGCTGGAACGAACCCGCATCGGCGTGCTGGTGATTGCCGAAGTGGACGCCGCCCCCCTTGATTTCCGCCACCACATCGGAGGAGCCGCTGCCGATGTTCCATCCGGTGCGGGCCACCATGCCGCTGAGGACCGGTCCGAAGTCGATGGTCAGCGGCAGCGAACGCAGCGACGATTCCGGCTTGAGGTCCGGATTGTTCAGCAGCAGGAAGAGCACCGGGTCGTAATTGAGGTTGCCCTGGCGGAAAAACTCTCCCTTGCAGACGGGGTTGTCGGCATAGGTGTAGCAGAGGAACGTGGTCAGCGGCGCGCCCCAGTATTTGGCGTTGACCAGGCCGTCGCCGTCGCGCAGCATGCCGCCGTCGGGCATGCGCATATACAGCCAGTACTTGTAAACGTCCTTGATGTTGTCGTCGAATACCGGACGGTTGAGCATGCGTCGGAAGATCCAGGCGGCGTGCATGTCCCAGCTGAACCGGTAGGAGCCGTAGCCGATGCCCTGGTTGTGGCGGGGGGACTGGTATTCGAACTTCCGCATGGGGACGAGCTCTTCGAGAATTTTGTACGCGCAGTACTGGTACGGCAGCGGATCTTCGTCGTAAATGGCGATGGACATGGAGAGCAGGTCGCGGTTGACCTGGGCTTCATTGCCGTGGCCGTTGACGATGCTCTGGAGGAAGGGCGGCCAGCCGTTTTCCATGTCGTCGGCGAGGCGCATCATGTTGTTGCGGATGAGGTCGCGTTCTTCCTTGCTCATCAGGTCGTAGCACCAGTCGTAGACGCGTGCGGCCGAGAACAGGGCGGAACCGATTTCGCGGGTGATGTCGAGGAGATTGCCGAATTCGACATGACTGATGTAGTCGCAGGTCAACTGAACGGCCTCCCGACCGATTTTTTTGTCGCCGGTCATGAGGTAGTAAAAGGCCTTCCAGGCGGCGGCGTTTTCCAGACCCGTATTATAGTGCACTTCGGCATCGGGATTGAATTTGAATTCAAACGGTTTTTCCGCGACAGCTTTTAGCCGGTTCCAGTAGGGCAGATTTTCCGGTTTTTCCAGATTGGCGCGCACCTGTTCCAGCGTGGCGGGGGTGACCAGCAGCCGGGGATGGGTCGGCGGCGGCGTCAACGTCGGCTTGTAATTCTGCGCGGGCTTCGGCACGGCCGGGGGGAGGTACGGGACCAGTTCCACGTAATCGAGCTGAAGTCCTTCCGGCAGCCAGAGTTTCAGCAGCTGGTCCTTGCCGTTGAATGCGAATTTCCCAGCCGTCTGGAGGCAGGACTCGGGACGGCTCCAGGGTACGAACACCACCCGTTCCGTGGGGCGCTGGTCGTCGATCTGGATTTTCATGAACATGGAGGCGAATTTCGAACCGGCCAGGCGCATTTGTTCCGCGCCTTTTTCGTTGGTGGCGGCGTGGGTGCGCATCACGTAGCGACCGGGCTGCGGCATCCGGATTCGGAACGTCAGGTCGGGCGGGGCGTCCGTCACTTTGGTGGAGGACGCCTGACCGTCTTTCAGGGCAACGCCGCGACCGCCCTGCAGATTACTGCGGGAAATGACTTCCGCGGTCCGGGCATTGAGTTCGGCGCTCTCCGCCTCCAGTCGCCGGGGGGCGGTGCTGGGGCGTACTCCGGCGGGAGCGGGGAACGGGGTGGCGGATTCCTCCAGTTTGAAATTGCGGACCAGAATGGTACCGGTCGGGCTCTTGTGAGAATAGATATAAACGGTCAGTTGCGTGGCGCCGGCGGGCACCTGAATGTCATTGACGGTGGTGTAAAACTTGCCACCGGCATCGGCGGCAATGACTTCCGCCTTGCTCTGGCGCGTCTGGCGAAAGGTGAACTGAAGTCTGAACGCGGTTTCCCCGCCGCGCTCACCCGGTGGCACGGCGGCTTCCAGAGAGGCGCGCAGCCAGGTACCCGGCTTGACGGTGAACACGCGGGAAAAACCGATTTCCCCCGGGCCGTCGTCCTGCAGCCGGACGGTTTTTCCTGCGCCTTCAAAGCGAATGGTGCCGGAACTGCCGTCGATCCGGGTGCGGTAGAGTTGCCAGCCTGCCGGAGCACCGTCCTTGCCGGAGCCCCGGTTCAATGCATCCTGGAACAGAACGGACGGCGCGGCTGCAACGCCGAAGGCGGCGGCGATCAACAAAGTACCCAACCATCGTGTGCGCATGAAAATATTTGCTCCCTGTTTTCCGGTTCTGGGCAAAGCCCGTTTTCTGTGGAGAATGCCGTTGAAAAATTATATTACATCAGACCTTTTTCCTTGTCAAGTTCACCGATTGTTCCAAGTGTTGTCGACAACGTGGACAGGGCTGCCGGATCCGGCACGCCGGCGGCAGGGGCTGCCGCATGGGAATATGAAAAGGGAAAAACCTTTTCTTCAAAAGGTTTTTCCCCGTGGTTATCGTTTTACCGGATGATGAGCGGTATCATTCGGTGGTCTGAGGGGCGGTCACGTCGCGCAGCGGCGTCGCCTGATGGGTCTGGACCTTGTCCAGAAATTTATTCAGCTGCACGTCGATTTTCGCGATGGCTTCATCGATGACCTTGTACATGTCATAGCCTTCGGCGGCGGCCGCCGCGTCATGTCCTTTGTAATTGACGACGAAATCGGCCCGGCAGCGGTTTTTATCGACGGCGAGAACCGCGGACGCGGCGATGATTTTCAGCGACTTGCCTTCAAAGGCGGCGAGCAGTTTATCCTCGACGGCTTTTCTCAGGTTGTCGGTAATGTCGAAATGACGACCGGTGATTGTGAGTTGCATAAGATGCGCCTCCCTGTTATGGTTGCCATGGCGTTCCGGCCGAGCGGCCGAAACGGCCTTTGCCGGGCGGCCGTCCTCTCCTCGCAGAACGGTTCCGGCCATTTTCAAACTTTTTACATGGTGAACTGCGGACCGAGATAGATTTCCCGGGCCCGTTCGTCATTGACCAGAAAATCCTGATCGCCCTCCAGCAGAACCTGTCCCTGACACATCAGGTAAGCCCGATCCACCACCGAAAGCGTTTCCCGAACATTGTGGTCGGTAATGAGGATGCCGAGGTTGCGCTGCTTCAGCTGCAGAATGATCTGCTGCACGTCGTAGACCGCCAGCGGGTCCACGCCGCTGAACGGTTCGTCCAGCATGATGAACAGCGGATTGGTCACCAGGGCCCGGGTGATTTCCAGCCGCCGCCGTTCGCCGCCGGAGAGCGTCATGGCCTTCTGTTTGGCCAGGCGGGTTAATTCCAGCTCGTCCAGCAGCTCCTTGAGGCGCTGGCGGCGTTCGGCGCGGGAGATGGCCAGCGTTTCGAGAATGGCCATGATGTTCTCCTCCACCGTCAATTTGCGGAAGATCGACGGTTCCTGCGCCAGATAGCCCATGCCCATCCGGGCCCGCCGGTACATCGGCATGTGCGTAATATCCACGCCGCGGAATGTCACCGAACCGGAATCAGGCCGGATCAGGCCCATAACCATGTAAAAACTGGTAGTCTTTCCCGCGCCGTTCGGTCCGAGCAGTCCGACCACTTCTCCGGCGCGTACGTGGAGCGATACATCGTTGACGACCCGCCGCCCGTGATAGGTTTTCACCAGATGGGAGGCCTGGACCAGCGTCTCGTGATTGGTTTCCGACATCTTGCCTCTATAGTTTCCGGCGGACGCGCCGCCGGGAAAGTCAAACATTTCCTTTGTCCGGAGATAATGTAAAAGCGATTTCCGAAAAATGCAAGGCGCTTTTCCGAAAATGCCCGTTTCTCTCCGTCAGAGTTGAAGTGAATTCAGGTTTTTCACCTCCAGCGACACCTGTTCATCAATGGTGGCCCGTTCGCTGGCAAGGTCGACCCGGATGCGTTTCCCTTTCATGCGTCCCTGTGCGGGATCCTCCAGAATCGGCAGCTCCTGCGGCGTTCCGGTCAGGGTCACGGTGCGGTCGGCCACAGTGTAATGTGCCCGGTCGCCGATGGCGCGCTGGATGCCGGACGGCAGTTTGCGTACAATGGTTACGTGGTGCTGAGCAATCACGTCCGTCAATTCCCGGTTGTCGCCGATACCGATGGTGTTCGGCACGTCGGTCGCCGTGGTGGCGAAGGGATCGCGGTCGATGTCTTCCAGCGGTGCCGCCGCAGGGGCAGCCCCCGGCGTAACGGTGCGGGCGTGGAGGTAAAGCGAATCGCAGTCCAGCGTTGCCCGGGGTTCCTCCACTCGGACTTTGCCGTGGAATTCCGAAATGTTTTTAAGCAGGTCGACCTGGCCGCGGTCGGCGGTCAGCGTGGTGACCCCGCCCGTTCCCTGCAGGAGTGATCCGGCGATCGGGTCGGTGGTGGTCGCGTTCTGTTCCGCATCGGTTTTCGCCTGAGCGACAGCGTCGGAATTGCTTACCAGCCGGACATGGCCTTCACTGTCGATCCGGACCAGCTGAGTTTTGCCGGACTGCAGGGCACCGGGCGCGGGCGTTTCGTCGGAGGCCTGCTGGAAATGCAAAGTCAGCACGTCGCAGTCCAGTTTCATGCGTTTTTCCACGGCGTGAACCTTGCCGGTGCAGACGATCCGGTCCAGCAGTTTGCTGCCGGAATTGCCGGTGCCGAGGCCGAGCGTACTGCTGTCGGCGGCTGGGGCGGCGGGCGCGGCGTTTTTTTCGCCGGGGGCATTTTTCAAATGAATTTTCATTTCGTCGCAGTCCAGCGTCATACGGGGATCGCGCACTTTTACATTCCCCTTGAACGTCAGGAGATTGCCCCCGTAGTTCAGGTCGCTGGAATCAGAGGTGATCACCGTCTGAACGGCGGCCTGACCCGGGGCCGGGGCGGAACAGAGGATGATCCGGCTGTCTCCGGGTGAACTCAGCCGTTCGTCATTGAGCCAGATAATCAGCTGCTCGCCGGTCAGCGAGTCATTGCCCCGTACCAGCCGGGGATGCGCACCGGAAAGGGTGACCTTCCGGTTTTCGTAATCCAGTACGGCCTGGGCGGCCTCCGCCCGTTCTCCGGCTTCCGGCGCAGTACCCCGGCGGACGACCCGGACGTTGTCATGGCAGACGATTTCTGCGAGTTCCCGTTTCCCGCCGGCATCGATACCTGCGGGCATCAGCGTGGTTTCGGCGGCGGGTGTGGCGGCGGGAGCCGCGGCGGCCGCGCCGGGATCGGTCGAGCGGAATGTAACGTTCATCCGGCGGCAGGTGAGCTGCATATCGGGGTCTTCCACCGCAACGTTGCCGGTGAAGACCGCGGAATTCCGGCGATAGTCCATATCCATCGCATCGGAACGAAGATCGGTGCGTTTGGCGGTGTGTTGATCCGCATCCTCCCGGTGGAAGACCAGCCGGCAGTTTTTCCGGATGAACATTTGTTCCGAATTGCGGCGGATTTCGATGGTTTCGCCGCTGAGGGTGTCCTTGCCGCGGTGCAGGGCCGGCGGATTGTCCGGCAGCCCGGTCAGCGTGATGAGCCCGGATTTGAGCTGGTATTCCACCCGGTCGGCGGTGGCGCGCTGCTGCGGCTCCGTGACTGCCACCTCGGGAGCGGTTTTGCGGTCGATCACGACATGGCCTTCGCAGATGACCTTGGAGATGCCTTCGACGCCGGAAGCGGAGATGGGATCCGCGTCGGTCGGTTCGGTGTTCCGGTCATTCCGGTCCAGATAGATCAGCAGCCGGTCGCAGGTGATGACCGCCCGTTCCTCGTCAACTTTGACATGACCACGCAGGATGATTTCGCCCTTGTTGAAATCGATGTAGAGAGAGTCGGCATAGGCACTGATAAACTCGTATTTTTCGGGGATTTTGCCGCTTTTCAGGAGATTTTCCGGGTTGCTGGCGGCGGTGCGCAGGACGATGCGCACGTTTTTCCGCACCGAAAGCGTCCGCCGGGAATAATCAGCGTCAAAGCCCACTCCGTCCAGATCCAGCAGCGGGGACCGGAAAAAGACCGGTTCGCCGCCCGCCGCCTGCTGGCTTTCCTGGTTGATGTCGGCCCGGGTGCTGCTGATGACGCCTTCGCTGTACAGACGCTGCGCCCAGAATGCCAGAATGTCGGCAAGAGGGGCGTTCAATTGGTAGATGACGGTTTTTCGAGTGTTGTCGATCAGATCGATGTCGGCGTTGCGGCGGATGATGTCCATGACCGGGCCGGTGGTGATGATGAGGTCCCCCTGACGTTCGGCCTCGGCGCTGTAGATCATCAATTGCAGGCGGTTCTTGTGGTAAACCGGGAAACGGGATTCCCGCGTTTTCAAGCCGCGCAGTTCGTTGAGGGAATTGGCGTTGGCGGTTGCCGGAGTCAGCAGCAAAAGAACAGCCGGTGCCAGCAGCAGAAACATCGGAAACCATGAACGGAAAAATTGAAACGGCATGCCGGAAATTCCTGTAGGGTTATGAAAGTTTGGCAATGGCGAGGACCTCGGCGAGCACTTCGCGGACGTCTTCGAACGAAAGGGAATTGGGCCCGTCCGACCAGGCCTGGTCCGGTCGGGGGTGCACTTCGGCGAACAGCGCGTCGATGCCCACCGCCGCGGCGGCCCGGGCCAGCGGGCGGACGAATTCCCGGTTGCCGCCGGACGCGCCGCCGAGTCCGCCGGGGAGCTGCACGGAATGGGTGGCGTCGAACACCACCGGTACGTCAAATCTCCGCATGATCGGCAGCGAGCGGAAATCAACCACCAGGTTGTGATAACCGAAGGTGCTGCCGCGCTCTGTCAGCAGAATCTGATGGTTGCCGGCCTGGCGGATTTTTTCCACGGCGCCGCGCATGTCTTCGGGAGCCATGAACTGGCCTTTTTTGATGTTGACCGGTTTCCCGGATTTTGCCGCGGCGACGAGCAGGTCGGTCTGGCGGCAGAGAAAAGCCGGAATCTGGAGCAGATCGACCACTTCCGCCACCCGCGGGACATCCACGGATTCATGTACATCGGTGACGACGGGGACGCCGAACCGTTGTTTGACCTCCGCCAGCATGGCCAGTCCGGCGGTCAGGCCGGGACCGCGGCGGGAGTTGCCGCTGGTGCGGTTCGCCTTGTCGTAGGAGGCTTTGAAAATATAACCGACCTTGAGTTCCCGGCACAGGGCGCTCAGGTATTCGGCGCATTCCAGACAGAGTTCCAGACTTTCCGCCATGCAGGGCCCGCCGATCAGGACCGGACGGCCGTCGCCGATGACGACGGAATTGCCGATGGTGACACTGTTCATAATCCGACCTCCTGCAGCCGTTGTTCCGCCCGTGCCAGATCTTCGGGCGTATCGATGCCGATACTGGTCAGGTGGGAAACCAGCACCTGGATGCCGATGCCGTTCTCCAGAGCCCGGAGCTGTTCGAGTTTTTCGCACATTTCGAGGCGTCCGGGGGGGAGTTGCACGAACTTTTCCAGCGCGGCGCGGCGGTAGGCGTAAATGCCCCAGTGGGCGTATACCGTGGTTTCTTCGCCGCCTTCGCGCCGGAAGGGAATCAGAGAACGGCTGAAATAGAGCGCCGCACCGGTCGCACCGAAAACCACCTTGGGACGGTTGGGGTCATGCAGGGCGTCGGCATCGGCGGGGACCGCCACGGTGGCCATTTCATACTCCGGATGATTTTTCATCAGGTTGATCAATTCGTCGATGACGGAAGTCGGGATCAGCGGTTCATCTCCCTGCACATTGATGTTGATGTCGCAATCCAGCCCGGAAACGGCTTCGCGGATCCGGTCGCTGCCGGAAGGGTGGTCGGCGCGGGTCATGACCGCTTTCCCGCCGAACGCTTCCACCGCGTCGCGGATGCGTTCATCGTCGGTCGCGACGATGACGAGATCGGCGGTGGATGCGGCGGCCTTTTCATATACGTGACGAATCATCGGCTTGCCGCGGAGAAGCGCCAGCGGTTTGCCGGGAAAGCGGGTGCTCCCGTAACGGGCGGGAATGGCGATGACGACTTGATCCATGGGTCAGTTCTCCCGGTTGAGTTCTTTTTTCACTTCGTCGGCGGAAACAGGTACGGTGCCGACTTTGCCGACGACGATGCCGGCGGCATAATTGCCGATTTCAGCTGCTTCCGTCGGCGTGGCGCCCGCAGCCAGGGCCAGGGTGAACGCCGCCACGACCGTGTCTCCCGCGCCCGAAACGTCGAACACTTCCCGCGCCCGGGTCGGAATCACGGTTTTCGTCCCCTTTCGCCCGTACAGCGCCATGCCTTCCGCGGCCAGGGAAATCAGCAGGTATTCCGGTCCCCATTGCTGCTGGAGCCGGTTTGCCACGCGGTCCAGTTCCGTCGCCGGTTCTCGTCCGGAATGGTTCAGCAGCGCGGCCATGGCGACGGCTTCCTGACGGTTCGGTTTGATGACAGTCAAGCCCCGGACCGGGGACAGATTGCCGGGTTTCGGGTCCAGCGCGGTGATGATGCCGCGCCGGGCGGCGGCGGGCACAATGGCGGCAAGCATGTCGTCGGACAGCAGGCCTTTGGCGTAGTCTTCGAAAATGACCGCGTCAACTTCTCCCGCTTCGATCAGAGCCAGCACTTTTTCCGTAATGGCTTCCCGCAACCGCGCGGGAGCGGGGGAGGCGTCTTCGTGATCCACCCGGAGCAGCTGCTGGGTTCCGGCGATGACCCGCTGTTTGTGGGTGGTTTGACGCATTGGATCCACGCAGACCGATTCCGGATTGATGCCGTATTCGGCCAGCTGCCGGCAGAGTTCCCGGCCGTCCGCGTCGTCGCCGATCATGCCGAAAGCCAATGCGGAGCCGCCCAGGGTGACCAGATTGCGCATGACGTTGGCGGCGCCGCCGAGGCAGCTGCTGGTCCGGTCGATGGAGACGACCGGAACCGGGGCTTCCGGGGAAATCCGCGTGGCGCGTCCCCACAGATAGACATCGAGCATCAGGTCTCCGATGACGGCGATGCGTTTTTCCCGGAACCGGTCGATGATTGGAATCAGTTTATTTGCTTTCATGGTTGCCTGGTTTCGCGGAACCGTTTGCCAGTTGCCGGGTGAGGGCATTGAGAAACGGCTGCGGATTGAGTTCCATTTCCTGGTTGACGCTTTTCCCCTGTCTCGCCTTGCCGGCGATCAGGCGCAGATCGGTAATATCTTTTTGAATTTCCGCGATTTCATCGGCGGCAATGGTTTGTCGATGCAGACGCAGATAATTGGCCATCAGATTCAGGGACCACAGTACGATCTTGTTTTCCTCATCGGCGGCGGTGTCCTTGATCTGGGCTTCATTGCAGGTCCGGCGCAGGGTGTCGAAACTGGTTAGCAGCTGCTGGCGTTTGATCTGCAGCGCCCAGATGTCGGAGCGGAGCAGGTAGGTGGGAATGCCGACCGCCAGCGTAATTTCCGAAACCACGATCAGAAAGAAAATCACCACCGCCGAGGCGGCGACGTAATCCCGTTTGAATTTCGCGGTGAATAACGAGCGGTCCATGGCTGTTCCTCCCTTCCGGTATCAGTCGCGCCGTCCGCCGAAGAGTCCGGCGCGGTAGAGGTAGTACAGCAGCACCAGCAGAGAGTTGACGGCGGACGCCACATAGGTCAGAAACGCGGCGTTCAGGACTCTTCCCGCCGCGTCCGCTTCGCGGGAGGTGACGATGCCGGCACTCTCCATGAGTTTTCTGGCGCGGGCACTGGCATCGTATTCCACCGGCAGCGTGACGATGGAGAAAAGCACCGCCGCGCTGAAGATCACCGCACCGGCGAAAATCAATCCCGGCGCGTGCATGAAGAAACCCGCCAGAATGACGATGTAGGACAGCGGCGACGCCAGCGACACCACCGGTACCATCATGCTGCGCAATGTCAGCGGCCCGTAGGCCTGGGCATGCTGAATGGCGTGCCCGGCTTCGTGACAGGCGACGCCGATGGAAGAGAGGCTGCGTCCGGAGTAGACTTCGTCCGAAAGCCGCAGCTTCCGGGAGACGGGATCGTAGTGGTCGGACAGAAAACCGTCAGTCCGTTCGATCTGGACATTGTCGATGCCGGCATTCTGCAGCAGCCGGGCCGCCGCCTGCGCGCCGGTCATGCCGGAGGAGGCCGGGACCCGCGAGTAATGGGCAAACGTGCTTTTGGTGCGGTAGGACGCCCACATCGCCAGCAACAGCCCCGGAAGAATAAACAGAAAATACATCGGATCAAAATAAATCATGCCATATTTCTCCTCCGGAAGTCATTCCGGTATTGTTCCATTGTTTTCAAAGCGGGAACCCGCAGTGATCCCGCAGAAAATCCCGTGCCAGTTCCGGCCAGACGGCGATGTCGGGATGTTCCGGCGCCAGTCCCAGGCCGTGAACCCCGTTCGGGAAGACGTGCAGTCCCCAGGGGCGCTGGTGGGCGCGCATGGCGGCGGCGAACAACAGACTGTTTTCCACCGGCACCCCCGCGTCTGTTGCGGTATGCCACAGAAAGGTCGGCGGGGTATGCGGTCCGACCCGGTTTTCGAGCGAATAGCGTTCCCGTTCCGCATCCAACCTGTCCCCGAGAAGATTCTGCCCGGAACCTTCGTGTCCGTTCGGCCCGAAGGAGATGACCGGGTAGCCGAGAATCAGCGCATTGGGAGTCATATCGAAAGCATCAGCCGCGTCTCCGGCGTCAGCATTGATTTCCGCGGCGATGGTACCGGTGCAGGCCGCCAGATGGCCGCCGGCGGAAAAACCGCAGACGGCCAGGCGATCGGGCAACATCCGCCACCGGTCCGCCAGCTGCCGCACCAGCCGGATGGCGCGGAAAGCGTCCCGCTGCGGTTCCGGAAAGCGGTAGGGGGCCGTCCGGTACTGCACGACGAAAGCATGGCAGCCGAGCTGGCGGAAACGGTCCGCGATGTCCACGCCCTCATGCGGCGCCCGGATGCTGTAGCCGCCGCCGGGAAAAATCACCAGAATCGGATGGAACTTTCCGTCTTCGAGCGGATAGCAGTCCAGTGTCGGCTGAAAATCATCCTCGGCATTGCCGGTGCCGGCGGAACAGCGTTCCGGCCAGAGAGGTAAACACTGCAGGGGCTTCAGATTGGAACGAGCTTCTAACATGGGTATCCTTTTCCGGTTGAAAAAAACAGTCTGACTCCTTTCATAAGATACACCCGGAGAAGCAAAAAAACAAGTGTGCCGGCACCGTCGAATCCGGCCCGGTAAAAAAAAAAATCCCCGACGCCGTCGGCGCCGGGGAAGGAGATGAAACAACCGTTACTTGGTTGGCACTGCCGGAGCCGGAGTCGGTTCCGGGGCTTTGACCAGAAATTCCGCCTTGTTAGCGGTTTCGAGTTCCGTCAGCATCTTTTCCACTTCGGCCTGGGCCTTCTGTCCCTTGAGGCCTTCCAGCAGACGGTCCTTGACTTCTTCAAATGGGATGGTTTTTTCTTGCTGCGCGGCATCACGCCGGATGATATGGTATCCGAACTGGGTCTTCACCACGCCGGAGAGTTCGCCTTCCTTGAGGGCGAAGGCGGCTTCTTCGAATTCCTTGACCATCTGGCCCTTGCCGAAGGCACCGAGCGATCCGCCGTTTTCCTTGCTGGGGCAATCGCTGTTGGCTTTGGCGGCGGCTTCGAAGCCGGCCGGATTCTTCTTGAGATCGGCCAGGATCGCTTCCGCCTTGGCTTTGGCGGCGTCGAGCTGTTCCTTGGTCGCCTTGTCCGGGGTGCTGATCAGGATGTGCGAAGCACGAATGGTGTTGGCCGGATCGGCGGGTTCCTTGAAACGCGAGACGTTCGCATCATAATAGGCTTTGGCCTCCGCATCGGCGACGGTGATCTTCGACACGACCGTCTTGTCCAGATAGCGTTCAATGGCGAAACTTTCCTGAATGGTCGGGTTCTTGGCCATTTCATCAATGTAGGCATCTTCGCTCTTGCCGGTCATCTGAAGCTGCAGCTTGACCATTTCCCGCTGTTCCTTGGGCATGGCGTCAAGCTGTTCCTTCATGGTGTTTTTCACCAGTTCGGCGGAGGGTTTGAAGCCGGCCTTTTCCGCGGCGGCCAGCAACAGTTTCTGATCGACGAAGGCCTTGACCTGCATCGGGGCGACCCGTTCAAGCAGTTCCGCGGTGATCATCGGCGGAATCTTGCCGTCGGGCCCCTTGAGCTGGGCGGTCATGACATCGACGAACTCCTGTTTGGTGATATCTTTGCCGTTGACCCGGGCGACAACCGGAGGCAGAAAACTCCAGATGTCCTTTTGTTCCGCATTCTGCGCCGGTTTTTCCGCGGCGGGCGCAGCTGCGGCGGGTGTGGCGGGCTTGGCTGCGGCGGGTGCGGCGGCCGGCTGTTCGGCGGCGGTCAATTGGACCATCAACGCCCCGGCTGCCAGAGTCAGGCTCAACATTTTTGCGTTCATTGTTCAGAAATCCTTTCCTGTTCTTGTTCGATCCGGATGATCCGGTCCCCCCGTCCGAATCTCAATGACGAAATCCGCTGCGGGTAACGCATTTTTTTCTCCAGATAAACAATTACACCCGCAATTTATGAAAAGCAAGCGACGAATCCAGGATTTGTCGAAATAGAAATGGTTTTTCGTAAACTTTCGGAATGATTTCGTTGCCGGAAATGGGAAAACCATAAGAAAAGCGCCGCTCCCGGAGAGGAAACGGCGCTTGTCCTCCATTCTGCCATGTGGCAGGTATGGTTAACGGGCGTAGTATTCGATCACGCTCATGATCTTGACGTTGACCGGAATTTCGTCCGCCTGCGGCATCCGGACCAGCGTGGCTTTCAGGTTGTCGCGATCGACTTCCAGATAAGCCGGGATGGTGGAGTTGCTTTTTTTGGCGGCTTCAGCGATGGCCGGGGATTTTTCGGCATTGATCGAGATGACCTGACCTTCTTTGACCCGGCAGGAGGCGCGGTCCACTTTTTTCCCGTCCACGAGAATGTGGCCGTGGTTCACATACTGTTTAGCGGCAAAAATCGTCGGCGCAAAACCGGCACGATAAACCAGCGCATCCAGACGGGTTTCCAGGGAGCTGAACAGCTTTTCCCCGGCCTGACCGGTACCGGATTTCGCCTTGGTGTAAGCGATCTGCAGCTGCTTTTCGCTGATGGCGTAGTAATTTTTGAGTTTCTGCTTTTCGATCAGCAGTTCGCCATAGGTGGAGAGCTTGGAGCGGCGGCCTTTGCCATGCGGGCCGGCCGGATAGGCACGAGCCATGCCTTTGACGGTGGGGCAGTTCGGGCATCCCCAGATGCACTGGCCGATGCGACGGCAGAACTTGTGTTTCGCTCGACTTGCGGTTGGCATAACCAATCCCTTTCTGTTTGAAGCATTTGCTTCTGGTTTGAATGGTCCCGCGCGGATCCCGGCGTCAAGCCTTGTTCATGGGGCCGCAACCCGGCGGTGTCGCAATAACGGAAAACTGCGATCTTTTACCATACTCCGTTCCGGAGAGAATGTCAAGGCGTTTCTCCGAAAAAATCACCGCGTTTCACCGTTCAACGCATCGGAACGGTGAAACGCGATCCTCATTGGGCCGCCGCCTGGGAAAACGTGCCGCGTCGCTGGCGGCACACCTCCGGTTCCGGCGGCTGGAAAAACAGCCGGCGCTTATTCCGGCAGTTCGCCCGGTTCCAGACCGAGCGGCAGGGGGGCCGGCCGCTGGCAGGTGGTTTCCAGGTCGACCCGGGTGCCGAGTTTGCTGGATTTGTCGAACGCCAGCATGATTTCGAGCACGTGGTTGGCCTGTTCGCCGGAGGCGCGATGCGCCCGGCCGCTGCGCAGGGCATAGGCCATATCGGCGGCGCCGATGCTCCGGCTGTTTTCGGTATAGCCGAAGGTCAGCGGCACGTTTTCCCAGTCGGCGTAACCGTTGCGGAACACCCGCACCGGGCCGTCAAAGGTATTGGGATCGGGGACCTGCAGCGAACCTTCGGTGCCGTAGATTTCGATCGGATTGTGGCCGTGCTTGTAGCAGTCGAAACTGGCAATCACGGTGATCAGCGCGCCGCACTGAAATTCGATGACACCGGTCAGGTGGGTGGTGACGTTGACCGGATACCGGTCATACGGCTTGTAGATCCCCTGATAGGTTTCGCTGACTTCCGCGCCGAGCGTCCGGTAGTCGAAGCCCTTGGTGGTCCGGGCGATGACGCTTTTTGCCGGGCCGAGCAGGTTGACCAGCGCGGTCATGTAATACGGGCCGAGGTCCAGCATCGGGCCCGCGCCGTAATCGTAGAAGAACGGGGCCTGGCCCCATTTTTCCGGACCGCGCCCCATGACGATGGCGGTGCCGGAGAGCGGTTTGCCGATCCAGCCGTCGTCGATCAGTTTGCGGGCGGTCTGCTGGCCGCCGCCGAGGAAGGTATCCGGCGCGCAGCCGACACGCAGGCCTTTTTCCTTCGCCAGCTTCATGACTTTGGCGGCGTCGGCGGCGTCCACGCCGAAGGGTTTTTCCGAATAGGCGTGTTTCCCGGCGTTCAGGGTGTCGATCGCGATTTTCGAATGCACCTGCGGCGGCGTAAGATTGAGGACGATTTCAATCTCCGGATTGGCGAGGAGTTCCTCGTTGGTCACATTGGGAACGCCGTAGAGTTCCTTTTTCGCCGCGGAGCGGGACGGGATAATGTCCGAGCAGGCGACGACTTCCAGGATGCGGAACTTGGTCGCGGCCTTGAAATAGGTGTCGCTGATCATGCCGCAGCCGATGATGCCGACTTTGGTGGTTTTCATGACAATAATCTCCCAGTAGCGTAAAAGAACTTATTTGTTGCCGACGAGCAGACCGGAGGAGGTGACGAACTGATAACTGATTTCCAGAGCCCGCACCATTTCGGTATTGCAGTAATCCAGCTCGATGACCACACTGCCGACGGTGGCCGGGGCGGCCGCGATCAGGTCGGCGATCGGCAGGTCGCCGGTGCCCAGCGGACGCAGGTCGGCCTTGTTGTCGTAGATGCCGTTGACGATGCGAAGCCCCTCATCGGTGCGTTTGAGCGAACCGTCCTTCATGTGCAGCAGGATGACCCGGTCTCCGAAAAGTTTGAGCATGGCCACCGGATCTTCCGCGCCGAAATTAGTGGACCAGAAAGAGTCGATTTCAAATTTGACTTCCGGACAGAGTTCGGCGTAGATGTCGTATTTGATCCGGCCGTCGAGGCGGTCGAATTCCCAGTAATGATTGTGCTGGAAGAGCGTGAAGCCCTGTTTGCCGACGATTTCGGCCATTTTCGACGTCTGTTCGGCGGTGCGCTTGATCGCGTCCATGTCGCGGAATTCTTCCGGACCATAACCGCAGACGATCTTGTCCAGTCCCAGGATGGAGGCGATTTCCATGCATTCTCCGAGGTTGTTGGGACGGGCCCAGGGGGAGTGCGAGGAATACATTTCCAGACCGAGGTCGGCGATGATTTTCTTGAATTCGCTCGGGCGCAGGTTCCAGAAGCCGGCCGGTTCAACGGCCTTGTAACCGATGTCCGCGACCTTCTTCAGAACCGCCACGAAATCTTTTTCGGCCTGTTCGCGCAGGGAATACAACTGAACGGCTACGGGACGCAACATTTTTCCATTTCCTCCTGTTTTGGTGCTTGACCTTTTTTTAACGGAAAGTATGTTCTCTATATAGTATATGGTATGAATTGCGGAATCGCAATTGATGAAAAGTATGATTATTTGACAGAAAATATGCAAGTGGGTTTTTTTCTCCGACGGTCGGAAAGTAAAAAAAATGTATGATCATGTGAAACGCCTGGCGGCGGTGAGTTTTTATTCCGCTCCTGCGGATCGGCGGGTGACGCCGGTGCAGATCCCGGAACATACGGAGCTGGTGGAGTTGATCACCGGCGGCCGGGTGTTTTTTGAACAGGAAGGCATGGAGACCGTGTTCGGGCGCGGTGCGATGTTCTGGCACTGTCCCGGGGAATGGACGGTGCACCGGACCCCGGAAGAAGATCCTTATCGGTGCGCGGTGTTCAAATTCGAAGTGGACGTGCCGAACCGGCCTGTCGGACGGGTAACGATCTGGGAGCCGCCGGAGGCGGCGGTGGAGTTCGGTGCGGAAATGCTGGCGGCGTTTCATGAGCAGCGCTATGACCGGCAGGCGCTGACAGCTTACGCCTACGCGGCTCTCGCCTGGCGGGCGCTGAGCGCCGGACCGGCGGTGAAAACCCTTTACCCGAAACCGCTGCGGCAGATTCTGCAGTATATGGAGGAGCATTATGCGGAGGCGCTTTCGGCGGAGGAGCTCGCGGCGGCGGGGGGCGTTAGCCGACCGTATCTTTTCGCGCTTTTCCGGGAACATCTGCACAGCTCGCCGCATCGCTGGCTGCTGCGCAAACGTCTGAACCGGGCCCGACTGCTGCTGGCCGGCGGCGAGGCGCCCGTCAAATTCATCGCCGCTGAATGCGGATTTGAATCTCTGGAGGTGTTTTATCGGCAGTTTCGCCAGACAGTCGGCATTCCTCCCGCCGAATATCGACGTCGTTATCGGCCTTATCCGGTATCCTGAGAATATGCTGAAAACGCGGAATGGGGGCTGGGGCGCGGCGTAGCCGGTGTGTTTCGGAGGTTGCACGGTTTGTCCGGCGGGAATGAGTTGCAAAATGAAGAACGGGAAGGTATGTTGATAAACAGTATCCGATGCCTGACCGGTTGTCGCCGCGCCGGGAAGCTGGCGGCGGTGTGGCTTCTGGCATCGACGGGAATCCTGACGGGAGGAGAGGAAATGAGCGAGAGGATGGCGAATCCCGCACCGGTAATTCTGAGGATCGGTTCCGAGGCCTCGGCGCGGGAAGGCGGCGGGTTATACCGGGTGGAACGGCGGGGGGACGGTCGCTGGGAGGTCACGGATTTTGTTTCGGCTCCGGGTTTGAATTATACGATCTGGAGTCGCGACCGGCAGCGCTTGTACGGAACTTTGTCCGAAACCGGTGAACTGGCGGTGTTCCGTCTGGTGGACGACGGTCGGACCCGGCTGGAGACGCGGGTCCCGGCATTGGGCACGGTCAGTTGCCATCTGGTGCTGAGCCCGGACGAGCGGTTTCTCTATGTAGCCAATTACGGGGACGGAACCCTGGCGGAATACCGGATGGAGGGCGGATTGCCGACGACAGGACGGGGCATCCGCCACGCCGGAAACGGTCCGACGCCGCGGCAGGAGGGGCCGCATGCGCATTTTGTCGGCTTTACGCCGGACGGGGCGTACCTGGCGGCGGTGGATCTGGGGATCGACGCGGTGTTGTTTTACGAGTATGATCCGGTTGCCGGGGTGAAGGCGCCGGCGGCATTCCGGGCGGAACTGCCGCCGGGAACGGGGCCGCGGCATCTGGTGTGGCGGGGGGAATTCTTCTTTGTGGCGGGAGAACTGGGCAGCACGGTCAGTTCTTTCCGCTGGCGGGGGAACATGCCGCCGGAACGGATCGCGACGATTTCGACGCTGCCGGACGGCGTGAACGTGGAAAATTACCCGGCGGCGATCCGGAACAGCCCCGACGGGCGTTTCCTGCTGGTGTCCAACCGGGGGCAGAATACCCTGGCCGTTCTGACGGCGGATGGGGAGGGGCAACTCCGATTGCTGCGAACGGTGCCGACGGGGGGCGATTGGCCGCGGGATTTTGCGTTTGAACCGGACGGGCGGCATCTGTGGGTGGCCAATGAACGGAGCGGGACGATCTGCCGTTTCCGGTACGATGCGGAGACGGGGACCCCGCAGCCGACGGCGGAGGCCGTCACGATCAGAAAGGGATTGTGCGTTGCGTTTGACTGAATGGCTGATGCGGGGAGCCGGCCTGCTGTTGTTGGGGATGATGGCCGGCGGAACGATGGCGGCGGAACCCTTGGACGGCATGCTGGAGCGGCCGGTTCCGGTTCCGGAATATTACCGTTACCGGATTGCGGCAAGTACCGGACCGGCGACGGCGGACGACTGGTGGACGGCGCCTTTCTGGCAGAATGCGGAAACCGGCGCGGTCGATAACCTGTTCTGGTGTCCGGATCGGCCGACGCGGTTTGTGCCGGAGACGAAGTTCCGGCTGCTGTACGACCGGGAAGGAATCCAGGTGATTTTTCTGGTGCTGGACCGCTACGTTCTGTCGCGGGAGGAAAATCAGGGCGAAGTCTGGCAGGACAGCTGTGTGGAATTTTTTCTACGGCTGCCGGGACCGGACTGGCATTTCTTCAACTTTGAGCTGACCCCCCGTGGAGCGCTGGTGGCCCGTTATAACCGGTATCCGCCGGACAACGACATCCGCAGACGGGCCGAAATGTTTTTTACGCCCGGGGAATTGCTGCAGTTGCAGGTACGGAGCACGCTGCCGGAAAAAATCCTGACGGCGGATGATTCCTTCCGCTGCTGGCAGGTGCGCTTCCGAGTGCCCTTTTCGCTGCTGGAGAAATATTCCGAAAGGAAGATCACGCCGGATCTGCTGCGGCAGCCGTGGCGCGCCAATTTCTACAAAATCGGGGAAAACGAGGCCAATCCGCACTGGCTCAGCTGGGCACGTCTGTCAAAACGGCAATTTCATTTGCCGGAGGAATTCGGGTATTTGTATTTTCAGGGGGATTCCGAGGCGGCACCGGCACCGCTTCCGGAGCACGGCGACGGTGGTGAAGCGCATCAGGCGGGAGGTCCGTCTTCTTCGCGATAGGGGCTGGCGGCGGTGAATTCCATGCGGGTCGGGAAGAAATTCAGTTTGATGACGCCGGTGCGACCGTTCCGGTTCTTTTCAAGGATCAGTTCCGCTTCGACGCTCTGGGAGGCCGAGGAGACTTCCTTGGCGTCGTCCCGGTTGCGATGCAGGAAGGTAACGATGTCGGCATCCTGCTCGATGGCACCGGATTCGCGCAGATGGGAAAGTTTCGGGCGGGCGGACGCTCCGGCCGTCTTGTCCACTTCGCGGTTGAGCTGGGCCAGAACCAGTACCGGAATGTTCAGATCCTTGGCCAGAGATTTGATGCCGCTGGAGATGGCTGCAACTTCATTCTGACGTCCATCCGCCTGGTTGTCGGCGTGCATCAGCTGCAGATAGTCGATCACCACCACGTCGATGGACGGGGTTCCGTCCGCGTCCGGGGTCATGCGCAATCTGCGTGCCTTGGCGCGCAGCTCCGAGATAGTCAACCCGCCGGTCGGATCAATGTAAATCCGGGCATCCCGGAAGGCGCTGATCGCCTGGGTCAGCTTGCTCATGTCGCCGGGCTGGAAGGTCTTGTTCCAGAAGACGGTTTCGGAAAGTCCCGCCTCGGTGCACAGCAGACGCCGGGCAATCTGTTCCGTCGTCATTTCCAGACTGAAGAACGCGACTTTGCGCGGGCGGGGGGTGCGGGTCGGCAGGGCCATGTTGCGGATGATGTTGAGTGCCAGCGACGTTTTCCCGATGGAGGGGCGGGCGGCCAGGACGAACATTTCCCCGGGTTTCAGACCGCCGGTGTAGGCGTCAAGCTGGGCGTACCCGGTGGAAATGCCGACTTCGATCTTGCCGTCAAGAACGTCCTGAAGGTATTTGAACTGGTCGACAATGCAGTCCCGGATTTCAGCGCAGTTGGATTTGTTTTCCGCATTGCGGATATTGTAGACGGCGCTTTCGACTTCTTCCAACAGCCGGGGGGCGTTGGCCGCGGGATCGAAACAGCGCAGCATGGCTTCGGAGCAGACCGCGATCATCCGGCGCAGCGTAAACAGTTCCCGCAGTGTGACACACCAGGATTCGAGATTGACGGTGGTTGCCACCGCTCCGTACAGTTCCGCCAGAAACACTTCGCCGCCGATTTCCTCCAGCTTGCCCGCAGTCTGCAGCTGATGGGCGACGGCGACGACATCGACCTGCTTCCGGGGGTGGTCGGCCAGTGCGAGAATCGCTGCAAACACCTCCCGGTGAACCTGCGAGTGAAACACCTCCGGATTGCGGCCGAACTGGCTCAGGGCGATATCCACGCAGGGAATCGGTTCCCGCAGCATGGCCGAAAGCACCGCCCGCTCCATGGCCGGATCGGCGGGCAATGCCCGGTCCGTCGCCGGCAGGGGGGCGGAAGCGCTTTTCGTCATGCTGCGTTCTTCCGGCATGAGACTCCTCTCGTCGCCGCGTCAGCCGCGCACGACCCAGACCTTGAGCGGCACCACGACGTCGGCGTGCAGTTTGACGTCGACGGTGTAGCTGCCGAGGGCCTTGATCGGAGTTTCGAGTTTGACGTGATTGTGATCGATCGCGAAGCCGCTTTCGGCGAGCTTTTCAGCGATGCTGCGCGCGGTAACCGAGCCGAACAGCTGTTCGTCTTCGGCGGCCTGAGCGGCAATCGAAATTTCCAGTTCGGCCAGTTTGGCTGCCAGTTCCTGGGCGGTGGCCAGTTCGGCGGCGCGCTTGGCTTCGATTTTTTCCTTGCGGGCCGCGAGCAGCCGGAGCGTTCCGGGCGTGGCTTTGGCGGCGAGTCCCCGCGGCAACAGATAGTTGCGGGCGTAGCCCGGCGCCACATGCACTTCGTCGCCGGCAAGACCGAGGTTTTCAACGTCTTCCAGCAAAATCAGGCTGATATGAGCTGCCATGATGTTTTGTCTCCTCTCAGATTAGTAGACCAGGCTGATGATCCGGGCGCGTTTGATGGCGGTGCAGAGCATCTTCTGGTGGTCCAGGCAGGTGCCGGTGATGCGGCGGGGCATGATTTTGCCCTTTTCGGTCTGGAATTTGGAGAGCGTTTCCGCGTCCTTGAAGTCGATGTAACGGACTTTGGCTTCACAGAAGCGGCAGATTTTCGGTTTGGCCGGCTGACGCCGACGCGAACTTCTCTTTTGCATGTTTTTGCCTTTCTAAAGGTTTGTTGCTTTATAAAAAAACTTGGATTTGATCAGAATGGAATATCTTCCTCAGCCTCGGTACCCGGATTGAACGCGGCTTCCGGCATCGGCGGCATTGGTTGCTGACCACCGCGCGGGCCGGCAGGGGCGCCGCTGTTGCCGGCCCGGTTATACGGACGCGGTTCATAATTGCCGCCGCGCTGCTGGTCATACCCGCCGCGCTGCTGCTGGTCGTATCCGCCGCGCTGCTGTTGGTCGTATCCGCCGTCACCGCTGCCGTCGCGGCGGCTGCCGAGAAACTGAATCTGTTCAGCAACTACGCGAAGGCGGGAACGTTTGCCGCCGCCGTCGCGGTCTTCCCAGGTGTCGTACTGGAGGCGTCCTTCCACCATGACGGGCGAACCTTTCTCCAGAAAACGCTTGCAGTTGTCCGCGGATTTGCTCCAGACCGTCACATCGACAAAACAGGTTTCCTCGCGGTCCTGGTTGTTGACGGTGAAACGGCGGTTGACTGCCAGGCCGAGTTCGCAGACGGCGGCCCCGGAAGGCGTGTAACGCAGATCCGGTTCCCGTGTCAGATTGCCGATCAGAAAGACTTTATTCAGAGATGCCATGGTATTCCCTCCCGTATCCTTTCCCGGATGGGGTGCCGGGCCGTCCGATTACTCAACTTCCGCCGCGGGTTCGGCCGGAAGTTCCGCCGGACGCTCGTCGATGATGATCAGATTGCGCAACACCTTTTCGTTCAGTCTGAACTTGTCCTTGAGCTCGATCACCTTGGAAGGCGCGAGTTCGAAGACGAAATTCCAATAGATGCCGGCCTTGCGTTTGTTGATGTCATAGGTGAACTGCTTGCGGCCCATGGAGACCGCGGCGGTCAATTTCCCGCCGAGCGCATCGATCAGCGCGGCGAAATCCTTGCTGAAGGCTTCCCCTTCATCGTCCACCTTGCGAATGTCCAGAATGAACACAGCTTCGTATTTTTTCAAAATAAGACCTCTTTTCTCGTGGCTTTCCTGTTCAGGAAAGCGTCTCCGTTTTTTTTACTTCCGCGGCGTCGCCGCCGTCCGTCTCCGGCGCGGCGGGGTGCCAGGCGTTGTACTGATTCATCGCCCGGGAAATCCCCCCGGTCAGAAGCGCCAGCACCGCATCTGTTGCCGCGTCCAGAACCTCTTCATATATCGGCTGTTCCGTTTCATCCATCCGGCCGAGCACGTAATCGGTGACGGCTTCGTCCCGGTTGCGCCCGATGCCGATCCTGAGTCGGATGAATCCGGCACTGCCGGTCTCCGCAATGATCGATTCCAGGCCGCGATGCCCGCCGGCCGACCCGCCGATCCGGATTCGCATCCGGCCGAGCGGCAGATCCAGATCATCGGACACCACCAGCATTTCTTCCGGGGCCAGGCCCCGTTTCCTGAGCAGTCCGGCCACCGCCGTCCCGCTCAGATTCATATAGGTCTGCGGCAGCTGAAGTATCAGCGTCCGCCCGCGGAACCGCCCTTCGAAGCAACGGCTTTCATGACGGTGGCTTTCCGCGAATTCTCCGGGAAGACGCCGCAACAGTCGGGTCACTACGTCGAATCCGGCATTATGCCGGGTTCCGGCGTATTCCCGGCCGGGATTCCCCAGCCCGACAATCAGACTGATTCGCGGTTCCTGCTGCGTCATATTCCGGATGCTCCGGGAAAACGCTTACTCGGCGTCTTCCTTCTTCTTTTCCTTGATGGCTTCAGGTTCGGTCACTTCCGCGGCTGCCGGAGCAGCTTCTTCTTCCTGCATCGGGCGGGCGACGTGGAAGACGATGGCGTCGGCTTCCGTCAGGACGGTCAGCCCGGCAGGAATGACGAGATCCTTGACCAGCAGATGATCCCCGATATCGAGATCGGCCACGTTGACCTTGATTTCATCGACCAGGTCCGCGGGCGTGCATTCAACGGCAAGTTCGTGGATGCTCTGTTCGAGGGTACCGCCGTGGATGGCGCCGATGCAGTCGCCGACCGCGTGCAGAGAAATGGTCGAGTGCACTTTCGCATGGACGTCAACCGCCTGGAAATCGATGTGCACGTAGTAATTCTTGAGATGGTTGATCTGCACTTCCTTGACCAGCGCGGCCTGTTTCCGGTCGCCGTCGACGAGGTAGATCAGGTGATGGTGGTGCTGGGCCAGCGACGTCCAGTCTCCGGCGTTGAGGTAAATGGCCCGGGGTTCCTGGTCCTTGCCATAGATAATGGCCGGGATCAGTCCGGCGTTGCGGGCGCGGCGCGCGGCGTTGTTGCCGAATTCGCTCCGCGGCTGCACCGCGATTTCGTTGTTGTCCTTGCTCATGGGAATCCTTTCGTTGATGTTTACGGCTGAAACGTATGTGCTCAATGGTTGATATAGAACAGCGAAGATACCGATTTCCCGTCATGGATACGGCGGATGGCTTCGCCCAGGATCGGCGCGACGCTGACGACTTTGATTTTGCCGCCGAGATCGTCGTGCTGCGGCACGGCGTCGGTGGTGACAATCTGTTCAATTTCAGGCGTGGCAAGCAGTTTCTGTTTGCCGGCTTCGTTCAGCAGACAGTGGGAGACGGCGCAATAGACTTTGGCCGCGCCGTTCTCCTTGAGAATGCGGGCGGCGGCGCAGAGGGTGCCGGCGGTGGAGGTCAGGTCGTCGGTGATCACGCAGACCTTGTCCCGGACATCACCGACCAGGTGGGATGAGGCGACGGTCGTCGCATTGATCCGCCGCTTCGCCACGACGGCGAACCCACCGCCGAGGACGTCGCCGTAGGACATGGCCATTTTGGCGCTGCCGGAGTCCGGCGCCACCACTACCGGATCAGGGCCCAGCACCTGTTTGAGGTAAGGCACCAGTACCGGGCGGGCATACAGATGGTCCATCGGAATATCGAAAAATCCCTGAATCTGCTGGGAATGCAGGTCCATGGCAATGATCCGGTTGGCGCCGGCAACGGTCAGCAGGTTGGCGACGAGCTTGGCGGTGATCGGAACCCGCGGTTTGTCCTTGCGGTCCTGGCGGGCGTAGCCGAAGTACGGAAGCACAGCCGTGATCCGGGCCGCGGAGGCGCGCCTGGCCGCATCGATCATGATCAACAGCTCCATGAGATTGTCGTTGGCCGGGGCGCAGGTGGGCTGGATCAGAAAGGCATCGGCACGGCGGACGTTCTCTTCAAACTGAACGAAAATTTCACCGTCCGGAAATTTGGTCGGGTGGACTTTGCCGAGGGGCACGCCGAGATAGGCGGCGATGTCCTGCGACAGTTTCGGGTGAGCTGAACCGGAGTAAACACAAATATGTTTCGCCTCTTCCATTTTCCGCATCCTTCTGGGTCTTCGCCCTGAACCGTCGGACCGGAATGAAAACGAAACACATCCCGGACTGGAGGTGTCCGAGAATTTTTCCGCAACCTTCCGGTGATCGGCGATCGTTTCAAACGATCGTAACGCCGACCGATCCTGCACAAACGGATCAAGGCTTTCGACACGTTAAAACACTGACTGCATGTTTTACTATAGCATATTCTGTGAAAATTGCAAGCCGGCACCGATCACCGGAGGGGCGAGAACGGCGGCTGCGTCCGGTAATGGATGGTGGGGGCGATCTCCGGCGGCGGCATCCGGGTCGCATCAGTGACCTGAACCAGCAGCCATTTCGTGGCTGCGATCGGACTCCACGAGACAATATAACGGCGCCCGTCGCGTTCGTATTCCGCCTGGCGGATGGTGGAGTTGCGGATTCGCTCCAACAGGGCCGGCACCGGGAATTTCCGGAGAGGTGGAAGTTGTTCCGCTTCCTGCGCCGTCAGCTGCCGGTGATCGGCGAGCTCCCGCTGGCGGGAGGAGAAAATTATTTCGTCCCGCTCGTTGATCAGATAATAGTGAGACGGCCCGTCCGGCGCGGCGGTGGCTTCATACAGATGTTTGACCACTTCATGAAAGCAGACATCGACTCCGATGGATCCCTGTTCGTTGCCGTTCGCGTCAATCAGCGGCCCCCAGCAGGAAAAGATCAAATGGTTGGCACTGTCAAGTCGCGGCAACCCCCAGTAGAAAAATCGCGAATTGCGCCGACGCAGTTCCTGGATCCACTCGTCCTGGAACCGGGAAGGGGGAATTTTTTCATACATGCCGGGATAGCGGAGACCGATGCCGTTGTTGAACAGGAGCGAAAGACGGCGGATCGCCCCGCCTTTCTCGGTGAATGCCGCCACATTTTCCCGGACAGCCCGTTCCGTTCCGTCAAATGCGGTGATTCCGCGCAGCAGCAATCCCAGACCGCCGTGTTCCGGCATCGGCAGATCCCGCAGCACCCGGGTTGCGTCTTCCCGGGACATTCCGGCAGGGGGATGGCAGGCGGAGCGGGTCATGCTGATCGACCGATTGAAAATCGGCGAAAAAGCCAGATCCTTCGGGGCGGTTTCCGGGGTGAGGTAATCCTGATTGAAGAAAATCTCTTCGGCAGCACGGGGCCGTTCCGGCTTGTCGTATTCGATGCTCAGGCCGGTGCCGAAGGCTTTCAGTTGTTCCTGAATGGACAGCAACAGGTTGTTGATGGTGGCCGCGGCAACTTCGGTCTGGCGCTGCAGGGCCAGGCGCTGAAGCGTGCGCAGATTGGACTCCGTACTGCTGCGGTTTTCCCGATAGAGACTCCAGGCTGTCAGACCGGCGAGAAGAAACAGCAGCGTCGCCACCGCTGCCAGCGACTGAATGCGGTATTTGTACATGCGCCGGGCGATACTCTGCAACGGTCCGTCCGGACAGGCGGAGACCTCTTCGTTGAACAGAAAATGCCGGATGTCATCAGCCAGATCCTGGACTTTCCGATAGCGTTGCGCAGGATCGGGATGGCGGGCGCGTTCGATGATGGCCGTCAATGCCCGGGGTATTTTCAAATGGTGGTGAAAGTGTCGCACCGGCTCAAATTGTCCCGCCTTTACCCGGTCCAGCACTTCCCGGGCGGAACGGCCGTTCACCCCCCGGTGCAAGGTGACCAGTTCATAGAGAATCATGCCCAGGGCAAAGATGTCGGCGGCCGGGGTGACGGTTTCGTCTTTCAAGGTTTCCGGGGCGACGTAGGCGGGGGTCCCCTCAATTTTGCGGCCGCGGGCGATTCCGGACAAGGCGGCGCTGCCCCAGTCCATGACATAAAGTTCGCCATGTCGCCCGACCATGATGTTTTCCGGCTTGAGATCGCAATGCACGACGCCGCGAGTATGGGCATAGGCGATCGCTTCGCATAATTTCAGGAAATATTCCAGCCGGACATTCAGCGCCGCCTGTTCTTCTGCGGCGGAGACGCGGTGATTCTCGCCCTCCCGGCGGATTTGGGAAAGAAATTCCCGCATCGTGATGCCGTCAACGAGTTTCATGGCCAGATGCAGGCCATTCGCGTCATCTCCGTCCAGACTGTACAATGGCACGATGGATGGATGGTCGAGGCGGGCATTCAGCTTGGCTTCCCGGAGGAATTTGAGCACGGCTTCCGGATTTTTCGTCAATTCCGGGCGCAGGGTTTTGATGATCACCGCCCGGTCCAGAAACCGGTCATGTGCCCGGAAAATCAGTCCGAACCCGCCTTCCGCAAAGAGCTCTCCCAGGCGATAACGCCGGTTCAGCGGCGGCAGGCTCTTCCGGAATTCCGGGGATTCGTCAACCGGGAGTTCCGAAATGGTGCCGGGAATCCCGTCATCGGGATCAACCGCGGTGGCGGGACGCGCCGTAGCGGCCTGTTCGATTTGTTCCGGTGTAAGGATTCTGGTGGCGTCGATGTCCTGCATGATGACGGACAAACGGTCCTTTCTTGTCGTCTGATCCAATGGCATACAACCTGTTCCGGAAGAGGCGACCGGCCTGTTCCGAGCGGTATTTCCCCGGTCCCGCCTGCCTGCGACGAATGAACGCATGGACATACGGATTATCGGTGTCCGCTCCATAGCGGGGCCGGCTGGAGACAGGAAGCAACCATATAAGTATAATATTCAATTGTAAAAAAACAAGAGACAACCAGTCTTTTGTCGATCTTTCCGCCGGTTGCGCCACCATTCCCGGACCGCGGGCGGCATACGCTTTCATTGTTCCTGGGCAGGGGGGGCGGGCCGGTTAAAGCAAGATTCATTCCGGCAGATGCGGCGCCAACCGTTCCGCCAACTGTTCCGGATTCAGGCCGGTAAAAAGCAGCCGTTTCCGCCGTCCGGTTTCGCCGCTGACGATCCGGATGCGGCTCGGCGGCATATTCAGCTTTTTGCTGAAGAAGCGGATCAATGCGGCATTGGCCTTGCCGTCGACCGGTGGGGCGGCGACGGCGATTTTCAACCGTCCGTCGTATTCTCCGGCAATCCGCCCGGCGGCGGCGCCGGGCTGGATATGGCACTCGAGAACGGCCCCGTCGTCGTCAGGCCTGATCGCTTGCGGGGGGAGTTTCATGCTCGTCGACCGGAGCGATGGTTTCGCCGGAATCGGCAGAGGGGGCCGCCGGCTGGTCCTCGGGGACCGGATCCAGATTCAACAGCGTACGGATTTCGTCGATGGACATGGTTTCCTTTTCCAGCAGGGCGATCGCCAGTTTTTCCAGCTGGGTGCGGTGTTCGGTCAGGAGCGCGCGGGCGCGGTCATGGGCCCGGGCAATCAGCTTACGGATTTCCAGATCGATTTCCCGCGCGGTTTCCGGTCCGAGCATATCCTGCTGCGGCATGTCAATCCGAACATGGGGATGGGCGCGCATATCGGTATATTTCACCGGTCCGAGTGCGTCGGTCATGCCGTAGACGCAGACCATGGCCCGGGCCATTTTGGTCAGGTGGTCGATGTCGGCGGCGGCGCCGGTGGTGATGTCTCCGAAAACCAGTTCCTCGGCGACGCGTCCGCCCATGGATACGGCCATTTCGTCGAGCATTTCCAGCCGGCTGTGCGTGTAGACATCCTCCTTGGGCATCATGAAGGTGGCTCCAAGGTAGGACTGACCGCGCGGAATGATGGTTACCTTGTGCACCGGTGTACTGTGTTCGGTATGAATCGCGACCAGGGCGTGCCCTGCTTCGTGGTAGGCGGTCAGGCGCCGTTCACGTTCGACGATGCGGCGGCTGCGGCGTTCCCGACCATAACAGACTTTGTCCCGGGCCTCTTCCATATCGGCGGCATTGACCGCCTCCCGGCCGTAGCGGGCGGCCAGCAGCGCCGCTTCGTTACAGAGGTTGGCGAGGTCCGCCCCGCTGAATCCGGGCGTGGTCCGGGCAATGATGTCCAGATCAACGGTGTCATCGATTTTGATGTTTTTGGCATGCACCTCGAGGATTTTGCGCCGTCCTACGATGTCGGGCAGATCCATGACGATCTGCCGGTCAAAACGCCCGGGACGAAGCAGTGCCGGATCCAGCACGTCGGGGCGGTTGGTGGCCGCGAGGACGATGACTCCGGAACGGCTTTCCAGTCCGTCCATTTCGACGAGCATGGCGTTAAGGGTCTGCTCCCGTTCATCATGGCCGCCGCCCCAGCCGGAGAAGCGCGAACGTCCGACGGCGTCGATTTCGTCGATGAAGATCAGACAGGGGGTATTTTTCCGGGCTTGTTCGAACATGTCGCGCACCCGGCTGGCCCCGACCCCGACGAACATTTCCACGAAGTCGGAACCGCTGATGGAGAAGAACGGGACTCCGGCTTCACAGGCAACGGCTTTGGCCATCAGGGTTTTCCCGGTACCGGGTTCGCCGACGAGCAGGCAACCTTTCGGAATGCGTCCGCCGACGAGCTGGAATTTCAGAGGATCGCGGAGAAACTCGACGATTTCCTGAATTTCCTCTTTGGCCTCGTCGGCCCCGGCGATGTCGTCGAATTTAACGTGCAACTCATCGGGCGGGATCATCCGGGCCCGGCTTTTGCCGAAATCCATGGCGCCGCGTCCGGCCATCTTGATCTGGCGGGAGGTGAAAAAGTAGATGGCCACCAGAATCAGGATCACCGGCAGCAGCGGTACGATCAGGGCCCACCAGGAGTCTTTGCCCGCTTCCACCTTCAACTGGGTGCGGGCGAGCAGATCCCCGAGTTTTTCGGAATAAATGACCCGGGTGCTGTAATGCGCTTCATTCTGGTTGTCCGGCTGAGGTTTTACGGTTCCGGCGAGGGACGACGGGGTGGCGACGTATTTGCCTTCAATGGTCAGCACCCGGTTGGTTTCCGAGGTGACCACGGCGGTTTTAATGGCGCCTTCGGCGAGCTTCGCCTCAAACTCGGTCTGGTCGAGCTCCGTGACCTTGGCCGGGTTGATACCGTTAAATAATAAAAGTGTGCCGAGCAGAATAAAAATAAGCAGCCAGACCAGCGCGGCTTTGCCGGAGCGCTGCGGAGGCCGGAGCATGGGGTCGTTTGCCATAAAAAAATCAGTCCTGTTCCAGTTTTCCGGACGAATCCGGGATCAAAAAAAATACCTTTCTTACGGCAAATCGGAAAACGCTTGCCGATAAAGATTTCCCCGCCGATGTCCTCCGGCAGAGGGAGAGGGCCGGTCGCCCGTCTTATTCTCCGAGGGAAAAGAGTTTGACCAGCAGCAGGGCCACCACGGCAATCAGTCCCAGGGCAAGAACGCACAGCCCGGCCAGCATGATCTTGTGGGTGCGCGCCTGCTGTTTGACTTCGACTTCCGCGAACGGAGAGTAGTTGTTCAGTTCCTTGACCGTGGAGAGGTTGGATTCGAGGCTGTCCAGATTGATGGTATGGGTCCGGCCGAAACCGCTGCCGGACGCGGGACTTTCCCCATCGGAGGCGCAGTCATAGAGAATTTCCACGCCGCCGAGCTGAATGATATCCGAATTTTTCAGTTCGTGCTCCGTGATCGGCACGTTGTTGACCCGCGTACCGTTGGTGCTGTCGTTATCCCGGATGAGATAGCCGCCGGATTCCAGCCGGATGAAATCGCAATGATGACCGCTCAGACTGGGATCCTTGATGCAGATATCCATCGCATCTTTCCGGCCGGCGCTCATTTCCGGTTTGTCCAGCACGAAGGTCTTGCCGCGCAGCTTTTCAAACAGGACTGTCAGTTTCGGGTTTTCTGCCATTTTTCTGCCTTGCTGATGGCCGACGACGTCTGGGGGAGCATCGCCGACTATGTTATGTTACTCTCTCCTGAATGATCGCATTTATCCGATCAGGTCGAACCCGTTTTCCAATTCCCTTGTTGAGGGAACCGTTTGCTTGAAAACGCCGTCCGTACCCGGCTTGTTCGGTCGAAACCCGTCAGACCGACGGCCAGTTTTTGCGGAACCCGTCTGTGGCGTGTCTCATACCGGATCAAGGAGAAATATACCTCCGGCTTTTTCATTTGCAATGTCATAATTTATTTTATTTTATAAAAATGGTGGATTTGACGAAAACTCGGGATGATGCTATGATTCGTTCCGGAGCGGCAAAGGGGGCAAACAGGATAAATGGGAAGGAGACGTTACGGATGGCGGCGGTGATCAACATTGGTTCCCTGAATATCGACATCGTCTATGCGCTGGAACACATGGTGCGTCCGGGCGAAACGCTGAGCGCCCGTTCCCGTGCGGTGCATTGCGGAGGCAAGGGTGCCAATCAATCCGTGGCGCTGGCCCGGGCGGGGGCCCGGGTGCTGCACGCCGGGAGAGTCGGGCCCGACGGCGGGGTGCTGATCGCAGCCCTGGCGGATGCCGGCGTGGATGTGACGCTGGTCGAAACCGGAGCGGAGCCGCGTGGTCACGCGGTGATTCTGGTGGATGACGCGGCGGACAATGCGATTGTGCTGTATCCCGGAGCAAATCACCGGCTGGACGACGCTTTTCTGGACCGGGTGTTCGCGACGGCGGAGCCGGGGGATTGGATTCTGTTGCAGAACGAGGTGAATGCACCGGAACGGATGATGCGCCGGGCGCGGGCGAACGGCCTGCACTGTGCCTTCAACTTCGCACCGTTCGATCCGGCGGTGGCGCTGCCGCTGGAATGTTTGGATATGCTGATCGTCAATGAAATCGAGGGCGGCGGTCTGGCGGGCGTGGCGGCGCCCGAGGAGATTCTGACGGTGTTGAGTGGCCGTTATCCGGAAACGCTGGTGGTGTTGACGCTGGGGCCGGATGGGGCGCTTGCGGCGCGCGGTGCGGAGCGTTACCGGGCGGCTTCACCGGCAGTGGCGGCCGTGGATACGACGGCGGCGGGGGATACGTTCATCGGGTATTTTCTGGCCGGAACGCTGGAAGGCATGACGACGGCGACGGCGCTGGATTTCGCCTGCCGCGCCGCGGCGATTGCGGTTACCCGGGCGGGGGCGGCGGAATCGATTCCGGAACGGGCGGAAGTCGGCTGAAAGTCCGGATTTCCGGTTCCCGTATGCCCGGGGGAAGGGATACTGAAAGACGGACCGGGAAAATGAAATTTGCATGAATGGCCTGCCGGTGTTATAGTACGCCGCCGGGCGGCTTCGAGGATGCCGGAGAGAAATCGAAGCGTTTCGCCGGTGATGGTGGTGGCGCGGGGACGTTGCCGGGGGCGAGGATCAATCCCCGAGGTCAGGGAAACAGATAAATCCCGGAATGAAAGGAATGAGTATGCAGCATTGTCGGAAGATGTTTTGGATCAGTGTGCTGGCGACGGGTTTGGTGGTCGGCGCATACGGAGATGACGAGGTGGAGCTGCGGGTAAACGGTGATTTCCGCGGCGCTACACCGGGCGCGGTCATGGCACCGGGCTGGGCGGCCGATGCGCTTGCCGGGCAGACGAAGGTCGTTCAGGGCGAGGATTGGGACGAATTCGGACTGGAAGTCGCCGCTCCCACCGGAAACGCCAAAACGGTTTGTTCGGATTTCCATGCGGTGGCCGGGCGGACGTTGAAGCTGGAAGTGACTCTGCGCGGCAGCGGTTCGGCATCCGTGGGCTTCCAGGCATTCGACCAGGCACGGAAGCCGCTTGCCAAGTCCGGCCAGATCCGGACCTATCAGCTGTCTGCGGCCGGCAGCGAAATCAAGAATTATTTCTCCATGACCGATCCGAGTGTCAAATTCATCCGGATCTGTCTGGTGGCCAATCCCGGAAGCCGGGTGGTGTTTGAAGATATTGAGGCGGAATTCAAGGCCGTTTATCCGCCGTCGTCCGCGACGGTTCAGTCGATTGCGCCTGCGACGCATCCGGTTGTTCCCGCGGTTCAGACCGCTCCTGCGGTTTCGACTGCGGCTCCCGCGGCGCAGGCCAATGCTCTGCGGCCGCTGATTCACGACAAATTTTATGCATTGAGCAGACTGGCCGAAAAGACGGAACTGCAGGTGTCGCTGCCGCGCGGATCTGAGATCGATTTCGAACTCGGAGAAGATGGCGAGAACGACCGGTATTGGACGGTGAGCCAGTACGATCCGGCGGTTTGCCGGGTCAAACTGGAACATGATACCGACGGTGTCTGGCCGTTTCGCTATGACAAGGCGGAAGTGGAATTGAAGGCGGTGGGGCCCGGCCAGACTTCTGTCATATTCAAGTGCGGCGGGAAAAGCCTGATCGTGCATTTTTCCGTTCTGTGATCGGGAACGGGCGGTGACGCAGCCGGCGGGAAGCCGGCCTTCGGACCTGATTGCGAGCCGAGCGCAATGCTTAGGAGCGTTGCGCGCGGCTTTGTGTTTTTCGCTTTTTCAGTTCGTCCAGGAGTTGGGCGGGGACAAACATTTTTCCGGCGCCTGACCCGAGGGCGATCCGGGGGGTGTTCTCTCCATGGAAATCGCTGCCTCCGGAAAGCGCCAGACCGTATTCCGTCGCCAATTCGGAGACGAGCGCGGTTTCAGCCGGGCCGAACAAACTGTAATATCCTTCGACGGCATCCAGCCCCAGCGGGGTGAATTTTTTCATGATCCGGCGTACCCAGGCGCGTTCATTGCGCTGCCGGTAAACCGGATGGGACCAGACGGCGACGCCGCCGGCGGCATGAATGGTTTCGATGACGACGTGGGGGGGCGGCAGTTGCCGCGGAATATAGGCGGGGCAGCCGCGCTTCAGCAGTTTGTCGAATACTTCCGCCATGCTGGAGAAGTGGTATTTTTGCTGCAGCGCCCGGGCGAAATGTGGTCGGCCGGTTACTTCTCCGCCACCGGCTTCGGCGATTTCCGCATCGGTCAGCGGGTAGCCCAGCGAGGTGAGTCGGCGACGGATGAGGTCCGCCCGTTCCATCCGCTCCTGCCGTTGATGTTCCAGAAAAGCCCGGAGCGTCGGCGCCTCGGGGTCGATGAACAATCCCACGAAATGTATTTCCCGGCTGCTGTACATGGCGGCAAGCTCCACTCCGGCAATCGCTTCCAGTTGTGGAAACGCCTCGGCGGCGGCCAGGAAGGCGGGGATGCCGGACACCGTGTCGTGGTCCGTCAGCGCCACCGCACACAGATTCGCCGCAACGGCCAGAGCCGGAATTTCTTCCGGCGGGACGCTGCCGTCCGAGGCGGTGCTGTGAACATGTAGGTCGATTCCTGCCGCTGGCTCCGTCATGCGTCGGCGTCTCCCGGGGTGATGGCGTTCTCAATGCAAACATATTTTCATGAACATATCAGGAAAATGACGACTGTCAAGAGCTTTTTCGGAATTTTCGGGAAAGTTCCGGCAGGAATGATTGTTTTTACCGGGGACAGTCATTAATATATAACGAAACGGACAGGATGATGAGTTCGAAAAGGAGGCAGAGTGAATGGCCGGACGATGGTATGGGCTGCTGCTGGCGGGCTGGTTGGTGATCGGCGTCATGGGGATTGCGTCTGGAGTGGAGTTTCCCCGGGATGCGGCGATGGAACGGCTGGCGGCGCGGATTCCGGAAACGCTGCGGCGGGAATGCTGGTTCGGGGACCAGCGACCGTATTCTGACCGGGAGTGGTGGCTGAAACAGGCGAAGACGCCGGAAGGTCGCAAGCGCATTGCCGCCGCGGAGAAACTGCTGGCCTTGCCGCTGCCGGTGCCGACGGACGAGTTGTACCTGGAGTTTTCCCGCAACGGCAACCGGTCGCGCTATCAGAGCGTCCGGAGCAATCTGGAGAAAAACGTGACCGTAGTTGCCGTCGCCTGGTGTCTGACCGGCGACCCTCGTTACCGGGAGCGTTTGGAAGCGGCGCTGCGGGCGTTTCTTGCGGCGAAAAGCTGGGTGTTGCCCGCGCATGACCGGGGTAACCGGGTCTGGAAGGGGGAGGCGATTTCCATCGATCTGGTTTCCGCGCTGCTCGGCTGGCGGCTGGCGGTGGTCTCCCGGACGGTGGCGGGTTCGCTGGATCCGGAGCTGATTCAGGAATTGGACCGACAGATTCGTGCCCGGGTGCTGACGCCGTTTCAGGAGATGCTTGCCGGGAAACGCAAGGCGGATTCGTGGCTGACGGCGCGGACCAACTGGAATGCTGTCTGTCTGGCGGGGGTCACCGGTGCGGCTTTGGCGCTGGAAGAGGATTTCGACGCCCGATCGCGGACCGTGGCGGGGGCGGTGCGGCTGATTGCCTGTTCGCTGCAGGGGTTCGGGGCGGACGGGTATTGTTTTGAAGGGGTCGGGTATTGGAATTACGGATACGGGCATAATCTGCGGTTCGCCCTGATGGTGTACCGGGCCACTGGCGGTGCGGTGAACCTGATGGAACATCCGGTCATGCTGGCGGCCGGGCGGTACGGCGAGGCGATACAGATGTCCGGGGGCGTGGTCCCGGCCTTTGCCGACTGCGGATTGAACTCGCGGGTGTCGCAGACGCTTTGTTCCTGGCGGGATTTTCTGGCGGGGAGTGCGGCGGGAAACGGGGATCCGGTCTGGATGGACGGATTGCTGCCGATGGTGGCGTTGACGCCGGCGGTTCAACCGGAGACGGCGCAAGCCGTGGCGGAAGATCCGGGCAAGGCGTCTTTGTCCTGGTTTCCATCCGGCGGCGTGGCGGTGCTGCGCCCGGTTTCCGGTGGACGCTTTGCGGCCGCGATCAAGGGGGGAAGCAATGATGAACCCCACAATCACAATGATGTGGGCTCTTATGTGGTGATGATCGACGAGGTGCCGATGCTCTTCGATCCGGGCAGCGAAGTGTATACCCGGCGAACTTTCAGCAAAGACCGTTATCAGTCCGGCCTGCTCAGTTCCTTCGGACATCCGGTACCGGTGGTGGATGGAAAACTGCAGCGGACCGGCGGCGGCACGGATTGCCGGACCGTCGAGGCGGCGGAGAAAAACGGCGTATTCCGGTGGCGGACCGACTTGCAGCCGGCATATGGGGATTCGCGCATCCGTTCCCTGGAACGGCTGTTTGTGCTGGAGCGCCATCCGGAACGGATTGTGGTTCGCGACCGGGGAGTGTTTACTGCGGCGCTTCCGTTTGAAACCGCGCTGATTGCTCCGGCGGCATTTCGGCAAACCGCGCCCGATGTCGTGGAGGTGAGTAACGGCGGCCGGGTGCTGCGTATCCGGATTTCCGCCTCCGGTCCGTTCGAACTGATTCCGACGGAGATCAAAGAGGATTCGCCCACCCGGCAGCGGGTGTTCCGACTCGGAATCCGGCTGCTGGAACCGACGGAAAAGCCTGAAATTTGTACGGAGTTCCTGATCGGGAGCTGACGGAGCCGGGAGGCATCCGGTATGGGAAAGGCGGTCCGACAAAGGGAGGGGCTCCGCCTGGGGGGGAAGGTTCCGCAGCAATATTTTTTATGGCGTCTTACTATTGAAAAATGTCCGTTCCGATGGTACAGTATCAAGTTCTTTTTTTGTTCAGAATCCGGGTGTCGGATACTTCCGGAACCGGAAACAGGAAGGCTATAGGGACGGAATATGGACTGGGAATTACACAGCTCCTGGCTGCTGGTCAATGTGTTGTTGTTTCTGGGGGGGTTGTGGATTTTGATCAAAGGCAGCGATATCTTCATCGATGCCTCCGCTGACATCGCCCGGCGTTTTCGGGTGTCGGAACTGGCCATCGGGTTGACGCTGGTCAGCATCGGCACTTCGCTTCCGGAGCTGGCGTCCAGTTTGTACGCGGCGTTCTGCAACCAGCCGGAGTTCATTGTCGGGAATATCGTGGGGAGCATTACCACCAACATCACGCTGATGCTCGGGCTCGGGGCACTGATCGGCGGTTCCCTTTGCTTTTCCCGCCGGCTGCTGACCCGCGACGCGGTGTTCATGTTTCTGGTGTTTCTGCTGACGGTTCTGCTGACGGTCATTACCCGGGTGCCGGGGAACCGCGGGGTGCTTGAACCCGGTATCAACCGCTGGGGCGGTCTGCTGCTGCTGGCGCTGGCGGTCTGGTATTGCCGGAGCCTGCTCCGTAATTCCGAACCGGACGCTGCCGGATCTGAATCGGAAGGCGGGGGGCCGGAAACGGCGGCGGAGCCGGGGGACACGCCAGTGCCGCCGCTGCCTTCCGCGTGGCGCTGCAATGGTCTGGCGGTGCTGGGTCTGTGCATGGTGATCGCCGGATCCAAGCTGCTGGTGGACAATGTGGTGTGGGGGGCGGAAAAACTCGGGATCAGCACGATGGTCATTTCCGTAACCGTCGTTGCCTTCGGAACCTCCGTACCGGAACTTGCCGTGACGCTTGCCGGAGTGCTGAAGCACCGTCACGACCTGGCCGTGGGCAACATCATCGGCAGTTGCACCTTTAACATCCTGATGATTTTCGGTGCCTGCGCCCTGGTACGGCCGCTGGAAATCGCCGGTGTTGACGGCGCGGTCAACCTCGCACTGATGGTGGGCTCCGGCGTAGCGCTGCTCGGCTGTATGGCCACCGGAGGACGGTTGAACCGGGTGCACGGCGCGGTGCTGCTGCTGCTTTATGCCGGATTTCTGGTTTATAACTGCCGGGCTCTGTTAGGGCTGGCCTGAACCTCGCCGCCGGAAAAACAGAAGAAAAAACTCGGAAAAATTTGCTTTTTCTTTTAAACCGGTTTATTATGATGGCGGCAATGGCGCTGGAAATACGATGCATGTACAAAGAAGGAGAACCTGTATGAAGCAGATCAATTGCGGCATCATCGGTTGCGGAGTGATTGCTCCGACGCATATCGAAAGTTATCTTCGGGTGCCGGATGTCCGGGTCAAGTATCTGTGCGACCTGGAGCGGAGCAAGGCCGACGCCCTGGGGGACAAATATGCCGTTCCCTATCGGACGACCAATTACATAGAATTGCTTTCCGATCCCGAGATCGACGTGGTCAGTGTCTGCACCGATCACGCCAGCCATGCCGAGATTGTGGCGGCGGCCCTGGATCACGGCAAGCATGTCGTCTGCGAGAAATGCCTGACCAGCACCGGGGCCGGACTCCAAACGATGCTGGCGGCCCGGAAACGGCATCCGGAACTGGTGTTCAGCGGAATTTTCCAGCATCGTTGCGAACCGACCAACCGGGTGCTGCGGCAATTGATCGCCGACGGCCGTTTCGGACGGGTACTGAGCGCGACGCTGTATGTGAGCTGTCTGCGGACCGACGAATATTATCTGGCCGACGCCTGGCGCGGCACCTGGTCGCAGGAAGGGGGCAGCGTGCTGATCAACCAGTCGGTGCACCACTTCGATTTGCTGCGGTTCTTTCTGGGAGAGGTGGAAGCCGTGGCGGCGAAGTACGACAACCTGGCGCATCAGGGCATTATTGAGACCGAGGATACCATCGTGATCGCTCTGCGGTTCCGGTCCGGCGCGCTGGCGACGGTGGCGGTGACCTCCGGCAGCCGGTCGGTTACATGGCGCAGCGGTTATACCATTACCGGCACTGAAGGGTTTATTGAATACACCGATTTTGTGCCGTCCTATCTTAATTTCACCGATCCGGCGCGGAAGAAGGAGATCGAAAAAGCCTTCGCTCAGTGCAAACTGGATGAGGCGCTGCAGGTCAGTAAAGGCTATTACGGCGGCGGTCATCCGGCTCAGATTGCCGACATCATCGATGCCATACGCAACCATCGGGCTCCTTATGTGACCGGCGAGGATGCGGCGGAAACCGCCCGGCTGGTCATTGCCTGTTACGAGGCGGCCCGTTCCGGCAAATGGGTGACGCTCTGAGCCGGTGGGAAGGACGATGAACACCGCCGATACCATCTGCGCGCCGGCCACGGCGATCGGAGGCGCGATTGCGGTGATCCGCATCGCCGGGCCCGAAGCTTGGGCAACGCTTCGGAACGTCTGGCAGGGCGGGACATTGCCCGGGCCGGAATGTCCCCGGCGCATGGTGCTCGGCCGGGTCGGTGGCGATCAGGTGCTCGGGGTGTTCATGCCGGGGCCGCATAGTTACACCGGGGACGACGTGGTGGAGCTGCATTGTCACGGCGGCGCCCGGGCGGCGCATGCCGTGCTCACGGCGGTCCGGGAGGCGGGCTGCCGGATGGCGGAACCGGGAGAATTTACCTTCCGGGCGTTTGCGAACGGCAAAATCGACCTGGTGCAGGCCGAGGCGGTCGGGGATCTGGTGGCGGCGCAGAGCGACATGGCACTGCATCTGGCGGAGCGCCAGCTGGCCGGGGCGCTCAGCGAGGAGCTGGGGCGGCTGCGCGGCGAACTGGTGGAGATTCTGGCCGAATGCGAATCCCATCTGGACTTTCCGGATGAGGAACTGGACTGGAACGATGCCCTGGCCGCCCGGCTGGATCCGGTGTCCGCCCGGCTGGAAACGTTGACACGGAGCGGTCGCGCGGGAACCTTGCTGCGGGAAGGCGTCCGGCTGGTGATCGCCGGACGGCCGAATGCGGGCAAATCCAGTCTGCTCAACCGGCTGCTCGGTTACGAACGGGCGATTGTGACCGACATTGCGGGGACCACCCGGGACACCCTGGAGGAAAGGACCGAGATCCGCGGCATTCCGGTGCGGTTGATCGATACCGCCGGACTGCGCGAAGGCGGCGATGTCATCGAACGGATCGGCATGGAGCGGAGCCGGGAGTCGTTGCGCACTGCGGAGGTGGTGTTCTGGGTGCTGGATGCCGCCGCCGATCCGCGGAGGGAGGCGGCGGAGCTGGCTGCCGCTGCGCCGCCGTGCACGGTGGCGGTCTGGAATAAAATGGATGTCGCACCGGAAGTGGTGCTGCCGCAGGTGGCGTTTCCGACGGTGCGGATTTCCGCCAGGACCGGAGCGGGACTGGCGGAACTGGCCGACACATTTGCCGCCATGGTCTGGCAGGAGAAAGACTGGCGGGAACCGGAGATCGCGGTCAATGCCCGGCATCAGGAGCAGCTGCGCCGGGCGTCCGCGGTACTGCCGGAGGCGGCAAAATTGATCGATGCCGGAGAGTGGGAGCTGGCAGCCATTCCATTGCGGACGGCCATCGAGGCGATCGGTCGGATTACCGGGGAAACGACGGATCCCGACGTGCTGGAAAACATCTTCAGCCGCTTCTGCATCGGAAAATGATTGTGATAAAATTGTTACGCTGTTCTGTCTGAGCACCGTTTTCTTCAAAATACGGCAAGAAATGTCAATATGCGGGAAGACATTTCGGGGGAATGCCGCTATTATTAAGAAAAAGCATACCGAATCTGCTTGAACAAGGAGGAAATGGTTCATGGAGTCATCATTGCAGGAGCCGAGGCGGTTGTCCGGACGGAGCCGCAGCCTGGCCGCCATCGCCGGCGAGACGCTGGATCGTCTGCCGAATTATACGCCGACCGTGGCGTGCGAAACCGCTTCCCGGATGTTGGGGCGGCCCGTACATACCGGAACCGGGTCGCTGTGGCGCGCGGAGGCCGAGGCCCTGCTGAAAGGCGATCAGGCGTTTGCCGATTTCGAAGCGGCGGTGGACGATGATCTGCTGGCGCTGGCGCGGTTGATGCAAGCCGATGTGATCCGCCACGGCTGGCGGATGTCCCGCAAACCGACGAAGAAACTGGACGAGAATACCTTTCTCTACGGGGATCCGGACGGGATCTGGGAGCGCTGGAATTACGATCCTGCCTCCGGCAATTACGGAGTGATCGAAACCAACGCTCCGGTGGTGGAGCCCGAGGATTGGCCGGAACGGGCCCGGCAGGCCGCCGCCGCACTGGAGAAAAATGTGGAAGCGACCCGGCGCACTTTCGGCTGCTGGGAGGCGGCGATGCAGAAACGCGTCGGAGATGAATTTCTGGTGCTGGGGGTCGGCGGCGGTTTTTCCGTCGGGGTAACCGAGGCGGCGTTGATGGCCTGTCTGCTGGAACCGGGTGCGGTGGCCGATCTGCTCGATTGCCAGCTGGAGATCGCCAAGGCGGCGGTGGATGCCGCGGTCGAACGCGGCATTGCGGTGGTTCTGGGGGGCGGAGACATGGCCGACAACAACGGGACCATGTACTCGCCGGAGCTTTTCCGGGAGCTGATGCTGCCGCGGTTGAAGGCGTTCACGCGCTACAGCCGCGAGCGCGGGGTCCATTACATGTGGCGCAGCGACGGCAAGGTGTGGGACATTGCCGACGATCTTTTTGTGGATGCGGGGATTCCCGGATACGGCGAGATCGATTTCCTGGCGACGATGACCTCCGCCGAATTGCGCCGCCGGTATCCGGAACTGGTGCTGTGGGGAAATGTTGCAGGAGACGTGCTTTGCCGGGGGACGGTCGAGATGGTGCGTCAGCATGTGCAGGAAGTG
This sequence comes from uncultured Lentisphaeria bacterium, assembly GCA_949282965.1. Lineage (GTDB taxonomy): Bacteria > Verrucomicrobiota > Lentisphaeria > Victivallales > Victivallaceae > CALXOD01. The sequence continues at coordinate 5,106 of CASDQW010000046.1, read as the reverse complement.
CTTCAGGGAGGTGGAAATACCCGGCATTTCTTCGGCTGCAGCAACACCATTCTGGCCGGCACGCCGCTGGAAAACGTTCAGGCCTTCCTGGAAACGGCCGCTTCCTGGCGTCTGAACGGCTGAGGCGGTTTTTCAAACTGCGGAGCCGGTGTTCCGGCTCCGCCGCTGTTGTCCAGGAGTCGTCCGCTTGTCCGGAAGCGAGGGGGAACCTGCTGAAGTTCCGGTTCAGTTTTCCGGCGTTTCCGGGTCGGTCGTTTCCGGCTGATTGTCGGGAGCGAGTTCACGCAACAACATTTCGGCGGGTGTCAGGTATTTTTTCGCCTGATTGCAGGCGCGGCAGCAGATCACGAGATTGCCGCGGGTGCTGCGGCCGCCGCGGGCAACCGGGACGATGTGGTCCAGCGTCAGCTCTTCTTCCGGAAACTTCCGCTTGCAGTAATAACAGATGCCCTGCCGGAATTTTTCCTGAAAGTACGGCGTCCGGCGCAATTCCCGCGCCTTGGCGCGTTCACGCCGGATGTGCCGCTCATCGCGTTCGATTTCGATCCAGTCGTCCATGAAACCACGCTTACCCGACGCTGGCGCCGGAGGCGATTTCACCGTCGACGGTGATCAGCTTCAGGTCCTGTCCGATTTTGGCGGCCAGCAGCATGCCTTGCGATTCGATGCCGCGGATTTTCGCCGGTTTCAGGTTGGCGACGACGACGATGTGTTTGCCGATCACCGCTTCCGGCGCGTAATACCGGGCGATGCCTGCGACCAGCTGACGTTCTTCGTCGCCCATGCGGATCTTCAACTTCAGGAGCTTGTCCGCGCCGTCGATCTTTTCGGCGGCGAGGATTTCCGCGGTGCGTAGCTGCGTCTTGAAGAAGTCGTCGATGGTGATCAGATCGGCCACGCCCGGGAGCACCGTTTTCGGCTTCGGGGCCGGAGCCGGGGCTGGCGTCGAGGATGCCGGTTTCTGCGTTTTCTCTTCGGTCTGGATCCGCGGGAAAAGCCCGTCGGTATCGCGCATGGTCCGGCCGGAAACGAAATCCCCGCCCTGTCGCAGTTCAGCAATCCGTTGCGCGGCAAACTCTTCGGCACCGAAGCCGAGCGCTTCGCCGAGCGCGGTCATTTTGCCGGGCATGACCGGCAACAGCAGAATGGCAATTTGCCGCAGGGCTTCCGCCGCAGTGTGAAGCACCGTCTGAAGCCGTTCGGTATCGCCGCGTTTGGCGAGGGTCCACGGCGCGGTCTTTTCGAGATAGCGGTTTCCGGCCCGGACCGCGTTCAGGACCGCGGCCAGGCCCTGGTCGCACTTCATGGCGTGCAGCGCCTGTTCCATGGCGTCGACCGCGGCGGAGACGGTTTGCAGCAGTTCCCGGTCCTCTTCCTGGAGGGGACCCGCCGGGGGAATCACGCCCTGAAGATGACGGAGGGTCAGCTTCAGCACCCGGCTGAGCAGGTTGCCCAGGTCGTTGGCCAGATCGCTGTTGTAGCGGGCGATGAACGCCTCCTCGGTAAACGAGGCGTCCTGCCCCGGGGCCATTTCAGCGAGCAGGAAATAGCGGAAGGCGTCCACTCCGTATTTTTCGACCATTTCCATGGGGTTGACGACGTTGCCGAGGGATTTGCTCATTTTGGTATTGCCGGTCAGCCACCAGCCGTGGGCGAAAATGGTCCGGGGCAACGGCAGATCCATCGCCTTGAGCATGGTGGGCCAGTAGACGCTGTGAGTGGTCAGAATGTCTTTGCCGATCAGATGGTAGGAGGCCGGCCACCATTTTTCGAACATGGCCGGATCACGGCGGTAGCCGACGGCGGAGACGTAGTTGAGCAGCGCGTCGAACCAGACGTAGCAGACGTAATCCCGGTCGAACGGCAGTTCAATGCCCCAGGAAAGGCGGGATTTCGGACGACTGATGCAGAGATCGGAGAGTTCTTTCCGCAGAAATCCGAGTGTTTCGTTGGCGCGAAACGCCGGCTGGATGAAGTCCGGATGGGTTTCGATGTAGTCGATCAGCCACTGCTGGTATTTGCTCATGCGGAAGAAGTAATTGGATTCGACGATCCGGGTGACTTCCCGGCCACATTCCGGGCATTTGCCGTCCACGAGGTCTTTTTCGGTGAAAAAGCGTTCGTCGCCGACGCAGTACCAACCGGTGTATTCCGCCTTGTAAATTTCGCCCCGGTCGTAGAGATCCTGCAGCACCTCCTGCACGACCGCCTTGTGCGCGGCGTCGGTGGTGCGGATGAATTTGTCGTTGGTGATGCCGAGCTTCCGCCACAATTCCTGGAACCGCACCACGGTTTCGTCACAGTGCGCCTGGGGCGCCATCCGGCGGGCTTCGGCGGCCTTCTGCACCTTTTGACCGTGTTCGTCAGTGCCGGTGAGAAAGAACGTGGGCACGTTCAGCGAACGATAATACCGGGCCAGAACATCGGCCAGAATGGTGGTATAGGCGTGGCCGATGTGCGGTTTGTCATTGACGTAATAGATGGGCGTGGTAACGTAAAAGTGATTCTGATTCATCAGAAGGGATTCCTTTGCTTATGCGGTTCACTCAAACTGTTCGCGGACAATTTACCATCAAAGCGGGAGGTTTGCAAATGGCCACCGGGGAATGCGTCTGGTATTTTTTCGAAAACGCGGTATATTAAAGAAAAGGAAACGGGAACAACAGTCGGCGCGTTTTCCCGGGTTTTTTCATCGTTGCGCGCCGCACAATGATTGGGATGATGATGCAAAAGCAGATGTTGAGCGGGAAAATCCATACCGCGCGCCTGACTCGCTGCGATCTGGAGTACGAGGGCAGCATGGAGATCGATATCCGCTATCTCAGAGAGGCGGGCATTCTGCCATACGAGAAGATTCTGGTGGTGAACCGGACCAACGGCGAACGGCTGGAAACCTACGCGATTCCCGGTCGGCCGGGCGAAGGGGCGTTTTGCCTGAACGGACCGGCGGCGCTGAAAGGCAAAAAAGGGGACGTGGTGACGATCATGGCCTTCTCACTTTGTTCAGAGGAGGAGGCGGCGCGAATCGTGCCGAAGGTGATCGTACTGGACGAGCAGAACCGGATTGTCCAGCGCAAGGGACGGGTGCCGGAAGCGGATATGATCTGACGCGTTTTTTTCTGTTTTTATTTGCAAATGTACCGGAAACGCAATAATATATGAACGCGATGGAGCGTTATAATGCGTGTTGCCGGACGTAAAACGAAATGGAAACGCTGCGATGGCCAGATCATGAGCGAATATGCCATTGCGCTGGTCATGCTGTCGCTGGTGGCGGTGGTGCTGCTGTCGCTGGTTTTCTTTTTTTCGCTGTACGGCGGGCGGCTGGTGAATTTGATCAGTATTGAGTATCCATAAAACGATCACAACCGGAGCCGGAGAGTGCTCCGAACGGACCGGAGGGTTGGAACATGTTGAAGCGTAAGTCAATGCGTCGGCGCCAGAAAGGGCAGGCGGTCGTGGAGTACGTGATTCTGGTGGTGGTGATTGCGCTGGTGGCGTTCTTTGCGCTTTCGGCGTTCAGCACCCGGATCCGCGACCTGATTACCGGGGCGACGGTGGCGCTGGGCGGTGAGCCGGCGGAAGGCTCGGACAAGGATGTCAAGGATATCGTGCAGGAGCTGCAGAGCGACGGCGAAATCAACTGATCTGCCGCCGGGTGAGGCCTGAAACGAGGGGGGACGAGCAGGAAATTACGGTATTTTTTCGCTTTTCAGGACTTGATTTTCCCGGAGATGGTGTTATTTTATTGAAACTATTCTGGATGGTGGTTGTAGCTCAGTTGGTTAGAGCGCCTGGTTGTGGCCCAGGAGGTCGCCGGTTCAAGTCCGGTCTACCACCCCATTTTGAATGCTTGACTCCGTTCAGATTGCTGAGCGGAGTTTTTTTTACGCAGGTTCCGTTCTTCCAAAGATATTTTTCCGCATTTTTCCCTCAGGTCTTTCCTTGCTTGTTTTGTCCCTGGTCAGGGCGGGAAAAATTTTTGCAGAACCGTTAGACGTTTGATGCAGAGGAAGGGTTCTTCGTTCCTGTCGTTTTCTGACGAATCCGGGGCTTCCGGATTGCCTCCTCTTGAGTGCTGCGACTCAGCCCCATGCCGCGTTGCAAGGGGGAAGCTGGGCAGGGAAAAACGTTCCAAGCATATCCGGGATAGCCGGACTCGTTGTTAACGGCTTTTCTTATAGAGAGTAATTTTCCGAAAGGTATTCCCGCAGCAATTGCAGGCGGGTTCGTAGAGCAAAGCCGTTTTCCCTGGAAAAAGCCGCCTCTATCGGCGGCAGGTCGGCACGATCCGTCTGGCCTATCGCCGCCTCGGCCCAGACCGTCATTTCTTCTATATATCTTAATAACGCGAAAGCTGGGGTCGGCGCGGCTTCCGTCACCAGATACAGCGGCGGCAGATCGCCGACGACCACCCACAAATACTCCTCCATATTTTCATTCGATGGAATAATCTTAAACAAGAAAACCCCCAGAATATATCCTTCATCAATTCCCAAAAACGATTCAAGTATGCGGAGACACCATTTCTGATTTTCCATAAATGCTTTGGCGCTATGATAGGTTTCAGAAATGCCATGCAATGTTTTCTGGTCTAAGTCCTCGATTGATATAACGGATGAAAAATCAATGTCACCTTGATTGTTCATTGCACCACTTTCCTGGTTTAGACAACTTTTTTATGGAAGGATTGGGGGGAAAAGCTTCTTGATTTACAGTATCCCGCCATTTGTCGATTGCAAGTCTTGCAGGGAAAATGGCTCCGTCTGGAGTTGAAAAAAAGCCTATGTGATGCTGAACTTGGAATCACGTAACAAACTCTGAACCGGTGAATGGGCTTCCTTGGTGCGAATGGAAAAATCTCCGGTCCATCATCTTAAATTGTCAGACGGGGAAGCCCGTAAAATGTTAATTTCCATCATTCGCTTGAAAACTTTACGGTGGAAATGTAATTTGCCGGAGTAACAGGATACTACGCCTGCGCATTCCGGCCTGCTTTTTCGGATCGACAGCGGGGGCGGCTTCGGCTTAGAACTTATCCCTAAATAAAAGATGAAATCCAAGAAAATTATGCTATATTTGCATTCTGTAACGCGGGAGGTGAAT
>CASDQW010000045.1 GCA_949282965.1 uncultured Lentisphaeria bacterium | reverse complement strand
CAACACGTTGTTTGCGGACGGGCATGTGGCGTCGACCGGAGTCCGCAACCTGAAAGGGCTGAATCGGAATGCGGTGATCAAAGAGTATATTCCGCAGGGCGGTACTATGGCCATCGTCATCCCGTAAACCTGCCGGATTAGCTGACTGTTTCTGTTTTGGAGGATTGAAATGAATAAAAAACGTGATGCGATATGCAGAGTTTTCATTTGTATCATCGGGGACGCTGCCCATGCGGTTACGGAAGGACGGGAAAACTGGCCGGTGGAACCGTCCGAATATGCGTTCGGCAGAGAGGTGCGTCATGCGTGAAAACGGCTATCGGCACGTCCCGGCTGAAATCGGGAAGTTCGCATTCGAGAATTTTGATTCCCATGACTCCTGGCGCCGTGCGGCACAGCCGGAGCTGAAACGCATTCTCGGCCTTGCCCGGATGGAGGAGGCCGAACCGGTTCCGCTTACTGCCGAAATTCTGTGGAAGCGGGAAAATGAATTCGGTTCCATCGAGAAAATCAGAATCCGGGTGGAGGAGGGGGAAACGGCGTGCCTGTATTTCTGCATTCCGCACCGGCGGGTTCACCGCGCCACTTTCATCTGCCTGCAGGGACATTCCACAGGCATGCATACCTCGCTGAATATCGCCTGGGAAGATGAAACGACGCCGGTGACAGACGATGGCGACCGGGATTTCTGCATTGAATGTATGCGGCGCGGCATCATCGCCGTGGCATTTGAACAGCGGTATATGGGGGAACGCAGCAGCCGGCCGGACCACGCTCCGTCGTGCGGCGGAGGCATGAACGGCGGGGCGGGGGCGACGCAGGCGCTTTTGGTGGGGCGTACCGCGATCGGTGAACGGGTCTATGACGTCGAGCGCCTGATCCGGTATTTGCATACCAGACCGGAAGTGGAAAAGGGGGAAATAGGCATCATGGGCAACTCCGGAGGAGGAACCACGGCGATGTTTGCCGGAGCGGTGTTGCCCGGACTGAAATATGTGATGCCGTCGTGTGCGTTTTCCAGCTTTCGTGCCAGCATCGGCAGCATGTTTCATTGCGAATGCAACTATATTCCGGGACTTCTGGAGTTCGGCGAAAGCGCCGATGTGCTCGGATTGGCTGCTTCATGTCCGCTGGTGGTGGTCAATGGAGCTTCAGATACCTCTTTCCCGCTGCCGGACGCGCAGAAACAGTTCCGGCGTCTGGAGAGAATTTACACTGCGGCGGGAGCCGGCGGTTTCTGCCGTCATGTGGTGGGTTCCGGCGGGCATCGGTTCTATGCGGCGGCGGCCTGGGCGGAGATGGAAAAATTCCTGAACGGCTGAGGGCGGCGGCATCATGGACGGCAAAGCTGTTTTCTCATTGGCATTTCTGCTGGTGATGCTGATGGATCCTTTCGGAAATCTGCCGGTATTCATAACGCTTCTTCAGCATCATTCCGGCCGGGAATATTCGAGAATCATATGGCGGGAGTCGCTGTTTGCGCTGGCGGTCATGGCGGGAGCCTTGCTTCTGGGGCGGAATATCATGGAATTGCTGCATGTTTCAAGCGGCAGTCTTGGAGTGGCCGGCGGGCTGATTCTGCTGATTATCGGTGTAAAGATGGTTTTTTCCACTTTCCGCGAGGAAGAGGCAAAGCCGGAACAGGAGCCGTTCATCGTGCCTCTGGCGGTTCCGCTGATTTGCGGTCCGGGGCTTATTGCAATGCTTGTCACGCTGCGCGGCGGAGGCGGCGGGA
>CASDQW010000044.1 GCA_949282965.1 uncultured Lentisphaeria bacterium | reverse complement strand
TTTCTGCTCCGGCTTTTGCGATTCCACCCGGTCGAACAGCACGAAGAGATCCGGTTTGAGGTAGACGAATTGCCGGATCACCTCCCGGCTTTTGGTCGCGGCGTAACTGCCGGTGGCATCGCCCGCGGCGTAGAGAAAGTCATCCGTGCTCTGCAGCGCCAGCGCTTTGGCACCGCCGATCCGGCATTGGCCGCCGTGCGAATAGACGGTTTTTCCGTCCGATTGAAAGCCCCACGGCTTCCAGAAGGGGGCGATCGGCTCCCGGTCCTGGTGGATCAGAATCGAATTGTGCGCCACGGTCTGGGCCGCGAAAAGGTGATGCTGGGCCGTGCTGCAGCGGGTTCCGGCATCCAGCGCAAGGAAACCGTTTTTATAAATGACGAAGCTCAATTCGTCATAATGCTGGTGGGTTTTCCGGGAGCCGCCGAAGCGGAAGGCGGCATAGGTGTCCTTGGCCCCGGTGCCGGAACGCATCAGCAGCAGCCCGAAGCCGGGATTGTAAAAATAGCGGGTGCTTTCCGAAGGCGTTTTTTCCGGCGTGTCGAGTGCCGTTGGATTGAAGCGGGTGAGCGCGAAGGGCAGAAAGGGATACAGCGTACCGAATTTACGGATCTTTTTCGGCAGCCGCCGAATGATCGCCCGTACCGCCGACATCTGTTCCGGCCGGGACGCGCCATAAAAATGAATCACCTGCGCCAGATGGGTATACATGGACTCCGCCGACTGGCGATTGTCGATGTGCATGAGGTCGCCGATGCCGTGAAACAGATATCTTCCCGCCGGGTTGACGTCGATGGCGGCGAAGTCGAACCAGTGGGCATAATCGCACATCTGCGGCCAGCGCCCGGCAACTTCCTCCCCGAAGGCCGATCGCCACAGGTGAAAAAAGAAGAACGTGGCATAAGGGTAGGGGCCGAAACTGTAGGTGACCGTCGACGACACCAGCAGTCCGGAGCCGGCGGAGAGACTTTCGCGGTAGTCGAGCATGTCGACATACTGTTTGACGCCGAATCGCAGCATTTCTTCGGCGCGGGCGTCGTCGATGCCGTCGCCGTAAGCCGCCAGCCCGGCGAAGAGCAGCATGCTGTCTTCACCGTAGTTGCCGCTCTGGACGCCGCCGGTGGTGCGGCGGAACGTGAATGCACCGCCGGTGCGGGATTTACTCAGATAATCGAGGATCGGCAGCAGAACTTCGCGGCGTTCCTCAGGCGTCAGGGCATTGTAGATCCAGTCATAGGCGAGAATCATGTTAACCCGGAAGTTCGCCTGCCAGTCCACCCAGCGTTGCAGTTCTTCCGAGAGTTTCAAAATCTTCAGCGAAGTCCGCAAATAGGCGAGGGATTTTCGTGCATAACGCTCCTCCCCGGTGATCAGATACAGCAGCGCCGCCTGGTTGGCCTGGCGGGCAAAGTCATCTTCAAACATCCGGTACGTATAGGTCGAGGGGGTGGCGGGTTTGACCTCGCCTTCCGGAGTGCGGGTGATGCGCTCCTCGCAATATTTCATTACCGGAACTTCCGGCAGGGCATCCACCGTTTCCCGCAGTTTCTGAAAATCCTCACGGCAGACCGTCTGTGCCCGCCGGCGCAGGGCCGGGAGATCGTCGGCGTTGAAGATCATGCGCGGATGGTCCCGGCGAATATGGGCCAGCCAGTTGGGATCGTCGGGAAAGTCGGCCCCGTGGGCGGCAGTTTGCAGAACCATGCCGCTCAACAGCAGCAATAATAGAAAAAACCAGAAAGATTTCAATGTGTTCATAACCTGGATTCCTGTAGGTTGATTATTCCGGCGCTTGCGATGCGGTGCCGGGCGTCTTCTGAAGGAAGACCATCCGATAATCCTTCTGTTAATAATACTGATTCCCGGTCATGAGATCAAGAGCGGAAAAATAAAAAAAGAGAATAATTTCTTAAAAATGCAAAAAAAGACTTGAAAAATGTATTCTTTTTGATACATTGTATCTTTTGTAGGACATTTATTCTGCAATGAGAAGCGGGCAGGAGGGTTGCGGCATGTCGGAAACAAAAAAGCGGCGTTCGCCCATCATGGAACGGTTGATGGCGGACATGGAGCAGCGTATCCGGGATAATGAATTCAGCGTCAATTCCATGATGCCGTCGATCCGGGTGCTGGCAGCGCACTATGCGGCCAGTCCGCGTACGGTCGAAGCCGCCTTGCGGGGGATGTGCGAGCGGAAATTGTTGCAGCGGGTGCCGAATCGCGGCTTCAAGGTCCTGGAGAACAACGCTGCCGGCAACGCCCGGATTGCGATTCTGCATCAGGCGCACGGCATGCTGGATCCGCGCCCGGCCATAGCGGCGGCGATTTACAACCGACTGGATTTTTACGGATATCACTGGGATTCCTTCGATCTGATGGAGCGGCAGCCGGATCTGGATTTTCTGCGGACGAACTATGCCGCGGTGATTTTCGCCCGGCAGCTGCACCGGGGAGATTACGCGGAACGACTGACCCGTTCCGGCATGATCCAGGTGATTGCGGGACGGGAGACGGATGTGGATGTTCCTTCGAGTTATGTGGATCGTGAAGCCCTGATCCGTTCCACGGTGCGGATGCTCTTTGATATGGGGCACCGGGATCTGGCGCTGGTGGTCCGCCACGAGGATCGGTATTTCTATCCGCGAATGATTCGAGCGTATCACGAGATTCTGGCCGAACTCGGATTGCGGGATGACGAGGACTCCATCGCGGTCATGCATCATGATTTCGAGCTGGGCGCCTATCTTTGCGGCCGGGAATTGCTGAACCGTTCCCGACTGCCGAGCGTGGTGATCCTCTCCCGGGACTATCAAGCCTGTGGTGTGCATCAGGCCTGCATCGAGAAAGGGCTGGTGGTCGGGCAGGATATCTCGCTGATCGGCTATGACGATATCGGATGGACTGCGGGAAAGGAGTTACTGACGACCTATATTGAGCCCTGTGAGGAACTAGGCTTCGCCGCGGTGGATGTGCTGCGTTCTCTTCTCACCGGAGACGGAGGGCCGCTGCAGCGGGAGGTCAAGCCGGTTCTGAAGATGCGCCGCTCCCTGGCGCCGATTGTGGTTTCCTGAGCTCTGCGAAAGAAAAACGGAAAAAACAGTAGCAATGTATTGACTTTTTTGATACAGTTTACTATAATAAGTACAGTGAATCATTTTATTGTCCGTTTGGTGATGCGTTTGCAGTTTTTTTCTGAGGGAAAAGAGTGAATCTTGTCTGAAAAGAGCTGTTTTTTCCGTTTGGGAACAAGAAACGCCTATGTGGCGACTTTTTTCTCCGACGGCGATGGAGGCAGTTTACAGAGAAGACGCAAAGAATGAGGCATCCGCAAATATAGGGAATTTTTATGGTGGGGGGTTGACATTGCCGTCGGTTTTTATTATAATAATTACGGTGGTGCTTTTTTAGTAGACAATATTAAAAAAGATCAATATAGCTATGAGACGCAGAAGTTGTTTTACGTTGATAGAACTCCTGGTGGTGATTGCCATCATCGCCATTCTGGCTTCCATGTTGCTGCCGTCATTGAACAAGGCGCGTGAGAAGGCCCGCGCCGTCACCTGTGTCAACAATGCGAAGCAGTTGAATACGTCCATGAATTTTTATGTTGATGATTCCGACGGCTACATCCCTCTGGCATATCAGGCGAAGGCCGGGGGCAACGGCAAAATTTATTGGGCCAGCCGCTTGATCGTTCCCGGGTACCTGGGGAGTTCCGGGCCTCTGGTGTGTTCCGGACTGAAGCAGGGGACATATGGGAATCCGGGTGTTCTCCGCTCGGCGTTCAACAGCCAGAAGCGGCAGGGGTATAAGTTTGACAGCTTCACTTTCGCTTATACGACCTACGGCGTCAACGTTTTTTTGTTCGACGAGGAGCATAAGAACACCGGTATCAAGAGACCTTCCGAGACCATCATGTTGACCGGGTCACGCCGTGCCGATCAGGCCGACGAGCGCGGCAGTTATGTGATCAGTACTTCGGGCGCCTCCACTCAGTACTCCCCGTATTCGCGCCATGGGAAAGGGATTACAACGTCCTGGTTCGATGGCCATGTGACGCAGCAAAATGTGCCGGCACTGACGGCCGAGGCGATTTTCAACACCCCGGCCGTTCACCAACGGCGGCACCAGCAAAAGAGGACATGTGGACAACCACTTCGATGATCTTTGAGCTTGACATCCCGGGGAGGGGATGGTTGTTCGGCGATTTTCGGCATAGTCAGAAAAGCAGTAACCTGCAAAACGAAGGAGTGCGCAGTATGATGAAACACAAAAGTGGTTTTACGCTGATTGAACTGTTGGTGGTGATCGCGATTATCGCCATCCTGGCCTCCATGTTGCTGCCGTCCCTGAACAAGGCTCGCGAGAAAGCGAAGGCCGCCAGCTGTATCAGCAATTTGCGTCAGGTTGCCCAGGCCAAAACCATTTATCTGGGGGACCATGATATGGGGATCCGGGCTAAAAACTCATACAAGGATAACTATGTTACCAGCTTGGTAAATGGCAAATATGTTTCCAATGCGAAATTTACCAATTGTCCCGGATATCCTTTCCCTGCCCGTTATGGGGTGAATACTAAGGTGGCGATTGATCAAGGATGGTTTTCCTATGGGGCTGGTTATGGTGGCCCGGATGCCGGTGGCAAGGATGCCTATATTTTGAGCTACAAAGGAGTTCGGCATCCTTCGAGTACAGTGATGGTGGCTGATTCCTTCCGGAATGATGGCGGTGAGGCATTCTCTCCGGGAAGTTGGGTTTGTCCGTTCCCCATTATGCGGTATGATTCTTATAATCCGACCGTCTATGGACATCTGTGGATGGCGCACAGCAATCGTGCCAATATCGGCTTTGTAGATGGTCATGTGGCTTCTGTTCAGTCAGGGCAGCTGCAGTATAAGGATCCGAATAAGCCGGTCGCAGGAGAGATCGTTATGTGGACGTGGACCGGTGGTGTCAGTCAGGGCGCCAAGGCTTTCAAAGCCTACTGCGATGCGAATAAGGAATTGAGGACGCTCTAAACGGGAAACCGTGGGGCTTGGCGGAAGGCGGCCGGAAAGAGTCCGCCTTCCGTTTTTTTTGC
>CASDQW010000043.1 GCA_949282965.1 uncultured Lentisphaeria bacterium | reverse complement strand
TGGCGTTAAAAGTAGATTGCTTTACAGCTCATGAGTGCATGGGTAAGGGGAAATTTGCTTTGGAAAGGAAGAATTTTTAAGAAAAAGTCAGAAATACCACAAAACGACTTGACAAAACCTAACATAGAAGGACAGGTGTGATTCAAATGGTATCTTTTATATACGGAATCGCTTTTATCATGCAAAAAGACATTGTGGAAAAACTGGAATTCATTCTGCAGGAACTGCCCCTGCGCAATTACTACTGTCCTGACGGTTCCGCCTGTCCGCCCGACATTTCGCACGGCAGGAAAAGCGACCGGCTTCTGATCGTGCTTTCCGGTTGTAAAAATGAACAGATGGGATTCAATGGAGAAAGAAGAACCGTTCAACTGCAGGCCGGGGATTTTTATGTCATCGGCAAAGGTGTGTGGGAAAGATGCGCCTTTGATACAGCTCATGAGCTTTTCTGCATTGTGCCGCTCGCCGAATATCTGCGGCAGGTCTGGTATCCCATTCTGAAACCGCGTCTTCCCAACTCTCTCTGGCCGGAGCACTATGCATTGCACACCAGAAGGGTTCCTGACTGCCTGCTGAGCACGTTTGCCGTCCTGAAAAGTCCGGAGGCTGCGGAAAATCCGGAAGTCGCACGCGCGGCTGCGTATCTTGCTGTGGAAATCGCATTGATTGAAGCGAAAAGCAATCTGCCTCCGGTCAACCATCCGTGCAGCATATTTGATGAACTTCAGGATTTCGTCATGCTGAATTTCTCGCGCCGGATATCACGGCTTGAGATCGCCCGGAGTTTTTGGTTGAGCGAATCCTATGTTTCGACTCTCTTCCGAAAATATGCGGGATGTTCATTTTCGTGTTATCTGGATCGCTGCCGCCTCGACCACGCCAAAAAACTCCTGCGGGAAACCGAGTTGCCGATCAAGGAGATCGCGCCGATGTGCGGTTATGAAAATTACGTCTATTTTGTCCGGCGCTTCCGGGAACTCACAGGAACTCCGCCCGGCAGGTTCCGGGGAGCAAAATAGCGGCAGGCCGGTCTGTCATCAATTGTCCGCTCTTCCGCCTGAAGCGTAAGAACTCTCCTGAATGCTGAGCTTCAAATCGTCAAGCTCATCAAAACCGGCCATTCTGATATTGAGGCCGCCGGCATGGGCAAGCAGTTCTTCCAGCCATTCGACAGGAGTGTCGATGGGAGTGATTTTCTCCCGCGGGCCGATATTATGCGAGAAAAATACCAGTACGCTGTCTGTTTCCCCCGCACGGGCAATCCCGTTTTTGAGATCGGACAGTCTGCTGTTGTAATAAGCGCCGATTCCCGTTCCCTTCAGACAGCATTTGTCCGGCATGGTTTTGAGCGGATAATACAATGCCGTTTCCGCGGAAGCGCGCCCCGCGCGCAGGTGATCGAAAAAGGGGGCCAGCATCCGGTCGCACTCTTCATCGTGCAGATTGTTCGGGAAAGCAAAACTGCGGACAGCCAGACCGTATTCCCGGCAGGCATTGAGCTGGGGGGTGATTTCTTCTTCGATATATCGGGTTTCGCCGTGTTCGCGGATAAACGGCGGAGCGCAGCGGTGATGAAGGGTATGAAGTCCGATGGTATGGCCGGCGGCCTGAAGTTGTTTCATGACCTCAGCTTTTTCCGGCGTGATTTCACCGACGATGAAAAACGTGACATGGGCATTGTATTTTCGGAACAGCGGGAGCGCGTTGAGCCAGTTCCCGCCATGATAATCGTCAAAGGTGAAACATACCGCACCGCGCGGACGGCCGCCGGCTCCGGCCGGAAAGCCGGAAGCCATGACATGATTGCCGGACACTGTTTTGCTCATCGTTTAGTTCTCTCCCGGTTCCTGTGATTCTTTGTTTTTTTCTTCAGCCGCTTTGCTGTCACTGTTTCCGGGTGCTTCGCCACAATCCGGGAAACAACAGAAAAAGCCCTCCGGCCAGAGTCAGCAGTATGCAGAAGAGCAGAATACCGCCGAAACGGTCAAAATTCGCCGGAAGACGGCCTGAGCCGAAAACACCGGCGCCGAGCAGAAATGCGGCGCCGAGCCGCGCAACTCCGGCGCCGCCGTAATAAAACGCTCCCCAGAACGCCATTGCCAGAGTTTTGTTGCCCGGAGTGACCAGCGACATCATGCGCGCTCCGGCCACGACCGAATTGGCGGCGATGCAGAAGTTGCAGATCATCAGACAGCCGGTCGCGGTGAGACTGCTTGCGGTGCCGCCGGGGGACAGATTGAAAAGAAGCACGAGATCGCACAGCAGCAGCAGATGAATCCCGATGAAAACGCCGTATTCCCCCAGCTTTTTGCGAAGCTGGTGCGCCGCCAGATAACCGGCCGGCATCCCGGCAAACGCCGCCGCTGAAATCAGCAGGATTTTATCGTCGGCCAGCTGCCACCGGCTTTTGAAGCACAACAGCATCAGGGGAACGATGCCGAACATCGCGCAATTCAGCAGAAACGAGTATCCGGAAAACAACGCGAGCGGCCGGTTGCGCACCGCCGTGCGCAACCCCTGCCAATATGAAAGCGTGACGCGCTCGCATTCCGGGAAAGGCGGAATTCTCCAGATGAAGAAAATCCGCCCCGCAAAAATACAACCCGCCGCAAACAGCACGGCCTGCAGGAGATACACTCCGGGATTCCGGCCGATCAATGCGCTGAGAACTGCCAGAAATGCAACGGCCGATATCTGGTGAAAAAAACGCATCCGACCGAGAAACAGCGTTCTCCGCTCCGGCGAGAGGAACGAGTCGAGCATCGGGAACCATCCGGCGACAAAACCGGTCTGACAGACGGAAAACAATAAGATTCCGCCGAGCATCGCCGGAACCGACCAGCGTCCGGCGAAGGCCGCCGCCGCTACAACCATGTAGCCCGCCAGCGCGAAGATATTGGCGCATATCACCAGTTTGCGGCTGCCGAAGCGCGGAGCGAATCCGGCCATCGGCAGGATCAGCAGACCGTTGAGGAGCGGCAGCACTGCGGTGGTCAGCAGCGAGAGAGAATCTCCCGCACCGAGCGTCACGGCATAAAGCAGGATCACGGCGCTGTCGGTGAGGACGGCCTCGCCGGTTACGCCGCAGCAGCTTGAATATATGGCGTTCCGTTCGGCGCAGCGGATTTCCGGGGGCGGCGGGGTGTTCATTTTCCGGCGATGATCCGTGCCAGTTCAGGACTGAGGATGGTGCGTGTATCATCATCGACCAGACTGAAGCGGTTGCCGTCGTTGGGGGTGCTCAGGTAGTTCCAGACACAGTAGCTGATGTGGTGTTCCTTGAGCAGGGAGATGATGTCGCGCATGTAGTTTTCGCGATAGGCGAGCCTGCAGTGACGGATGGTGCCGAATTCGCCGCACCAGAGAATTTTATCCGGATGGGCGGCGGCAAAATCGAAGGCCGGCTGCATTTCACTGCGCAGAAATTCCTTGTCCATGCGTTCAAAGTTTTCGTAACAGTTTTCCTGACCGAATACATAGCGCCGGAAATCCCGATACCGTTCGATATCGCAGGGATAAGGCATTTCACGGTTGTAGTAGAGCTGCGGGGCTTGCAGTACGCCGCGCTGATGGGTGAACTCGCCGGGCGCGTACATATGATATGTGTAGATGATATTGGGATCGTCGTAGAGCTGCAGATCAGCAAGGTGTGCGGGAGAGTTCCAGCTGATGCTGCCCACAATGATTTTCCGGTGCGGATTGAGTTTGCGCAGAGCGGTGATCGTTTTTTGCGCCAGATCGTTCCAGAGTCCGGGAGCGACGTCGCGTACTTCGTTGAGCAGTTCAAAGGCAATGGCCGGTTTGTCGGCGTAACGTTTTTCAAACGCGATCCAGAGGTTGATGAAACGCTGCTGAAGCTCAGGGGAGTCCAGCAGGGCGACCGGTTCCGGAATGTCGCAGTAATTGCCGATGGCTTTGTGAAGATTCAGTACTGTGTTGAGCTTGGAATCTTCGCACCAGCCGATGAAATTGTCAAAGAGTTTCCAGATGGAGTCGCGATAGACACCGGGACTTTCCTCGATGACGACCTGATCGAAGCCGAGCCGGATGTGGTCCATGCCGAGCGATGCGATATATTCGATGTCGCGCCGGGTGATGTAAGTCTCGAAGTGTTCAAAATCTCCGACCGAGAGCGGGAACCGCCATTCGGTCGGCAGAACATTGAAGCGCTTGTAGTTGGTGAGCCAGCCGCCGATGCCCATACCGCGGGAAAAACCTTGAAATTCCGCCATTTTTTACCTCTTTTTTAAATTTGGAACTGAACCGTTTACCACAAGTGTGGAATTGACGCATGTGTGTACTGGTGAACGCTTTTTCATCATCGGCCGGTTGATGATGTAATATTCGGCCCAATCAAGAATGTTTTCCGGCACGAATTCGATGCGGTCGAATAATTGAATGCCGTCCAGCGTTTCAAACAGATCTTCCGGGCGGTCGTAACTCATGATGCCGATGGAGCGGAAACGATCCGGGCTGCGGCTGGTGAATTTTTCCCAGAATTCCTGGGCGAATCCTCCCGCCGGGAAAAAAATTACGCCGGGAAGCCGGGAAATTCCGGAAAAATAGAGTTCGACTGCTGTAACAAAACTCTCTCCGATGCGGTGATGAATCTCGTCGATCCGGCAATCCGGATTCAGCAGCGCCATCTGGCCGCGGAAACTTTTATAGCGTTCCATGCGGGTGGGATGGCTGTCGGAGAGAAAAACGGCAATATGGTTCTGACCGAGTTCAAAGAGGTGATGGGCGACCAGTTCGCCGCCCTGTTTGTTGTTGGGGGTGATCGTCACATCGGCGCTGCTTTCGGTGGTGAGGGTGATGGTGTAGACGTCCGGGTTGGCCCGGCGCGTCTCCGCGAGCAGCGCATCGTCGGGAACCGAACAGAATACAATGATATCGCTTTCGGCGGCAGCATTGAAAAAGCCGGTCTGGTTTCTGCGGTGGTCACTGCGGCTGCTGACGAATTCATTGGCGGGCAGCCGCCGGATCAGGCACTCGCCCATGCGCCGCAGATAAGGATGATCGGTGAAATCAAACAATACACGGCTGACGGGCGGCTTGCGATGGGTGAAATATCCGCAGCGGTTGAGAGCGTCGGTCACGCGCTGCCGGGTGGCGTGACTGACGCGCGGAGCGTTGTTGACCACGCGGTAAACGGTCATTACGCTGATGCCGAGTTCTCTGGCAATCTGCGTGAAATTTATCTTGAGATTTCCCTGCCGGACGTTCATTGAATTTCCTTTCCTGCCGATGCTTTACAATATCATGGCGGGCCGGGATTGCAATGGCCGGCAGCGGAAGCGTCAGGACAAAAAATGTTAAAACCGTAACATTACTGCCCGCAGTCATTTGGGGCATATTGCACCGGCAGGTTATCTGATTGCCGGAGCCATACCGTCTTTCAATATCTGCCGCGGTATTTTTGGGGGCTGACATTGAAGTTTGCGGTGAATTTTTTGGTGAAATAGTTGGAATCCTGAAAACCGCAGCGGTAAGCGATCTCCGAGATCGTTTCCTTTTTTCCCGCAGCAGACGGGCAGCCGCATCCAGACGCAGGCGGTTCAGATACCGGATCGGCGAACAGCCCTCGGCCGCTTTGAATACCCGCAGAAAATTATTCTTCGACATATTCACGGCATTCGCCATTTTCTCAAGGTTCCAGGGGGCCGCGTAATTTTCCTCCAGGTTGGAAAGCAGAATACTGAGCCGCAGAAAGGCCTGTTTATCCTGTTCCGTGTGCTTCACGCTTCTGGAGAGGAAAACGACCAGCCGGACGAATTGTGCGGCCGTTTCCGCTTCATATCCCGACTGCTTTGTGTTCAATTCATTTTCCATGTCTTCAATGATCTCCATTGCCTGTGCGATCTGCCGTCTGTTCAGGTGCAGCAGATTGCTGAAGCTTTTATCTGCCCGGAGCGAGGGTTCGATACGGAAAACGAGGTTGTATCCGGGGATTTTCCGCAGAAAATCCTTGCGGGATTCGAAGATTGATTGGTCGAACATGATGTTCAGGATTCCGAGATCCCGGTAGTCCGTGAAATAATGGATCGTTTTGCCTGAAATAATGAAGACGTCGCCGGTGGAGATCGGGTACAGTTTATCATTGATGGACTGCACGCCTTTCCCTTTGGTGATAATCACCAGTTCTGAAAAATTATGATAATGCGGTTTCCCGGTATAATCGTGTTCATGGGAGAGATGAAATCCTTCCACTCTGCGTATGGCGAGCGGAAAATTTTCCAGATTGAAAAAATATTTTCTGTAAAGTTTTT
>CASDQW010000042.1 GCA_949282965.1 uncultured Lentisphaeria bacterium | reverse complement strand
CAGACGTATTCGAACCAGAAGCGACCGTCATTGGGCGAGCTGTTCGGATGCAGCGTCGGCGTGGCGCCAAGCGACGGAAGAATAAAGGAATCATTGTCCGCCTGGTACAGCATGTCGACGGCCCCCAGTTGTTTCAGGACGTTGGTGCAGGAAATTTTCTTCGCCGTGCCGCGCGCTTTGTTCAGGCTCGGCAGCAACATGGCGGCCAGAATCGCGATGATCGCGATCACCACCAGAAGTTCGATCAGGGTGAAATGGTTTCTTCTCATGGAACGCTCCTTGTCTTTCCTGGATGAAATCCGTGATTTTCCGTTTTTTCAGTGTGTTGATCTTTTCTCTATAATATTATAACAAAGAATCAAAGAAATAAAAAGTTGTGTTTTTAATATTTTTATTGCAGATTTACTATTTGTCTTGAGTAAAAAAGATGAAAAAAGAGAAACGATGCATCAAAGCGACCAGGTATTGACCGAAATTTGTATTTTTCGTTCGGAGGGGTATACTAACGAAGACAGATCATGAAGAGTTTTTTATCAGGTAACAGCCAAAAGCAGGGAGATACACCATGCGCAGCAGGAGAGTCGCAACATTCCTTTTATTAATGATCATGGCGACGTTCATGGTGGCCCGAGCCGCCGCGGACACCGCAACGACGAAGGCGCCGGTTGCCGCCGGAGAAAATCAGGCGCAGCCGCTCCGGGTCTGCGTGCTGGATTTTGCCACCATCGACACGGTCGGCGACAAACGCTTTCTGGAGCAGCGGAGCCGTCTCATCGATATCCCGCCGCAATGCACCCTGAACGATGCCGACCGGAAATCCATCAACAGCATCATACAGGGGTTCGTGCGACTGATCGACGCATGGGACAATACCCGGACCAATACGGAAAATCGCCGGGAACTGGCCAGTAACAACGCATTCGATCGGGCTCGGGCGCTGGAGCTTTACCGGACGGTGGTGCAGGGAGAAGCCCGCCCGGTAGTTATCGGTGCCGAGTATCTGGCCGCCTATCTCGGTCAACATCCGGAAATATTTTCCTGTGTGGATGCCTCCAGCGTGGAGACGGCCATGTCGAAGCTGCCGTCGGAATCGGATTTTCCCCGGGATTTTCTCCGGCGTCTGGGAGCGGCAAGCGGTGTCACGCATCTCATCTACGGTACGGTGTCCGACATCCGGCGGCAGGAGAAAACCTTCCAGGGGTATGGCATCACTACCAAAACGACCGATTATCAGCTGGATGTGCTGATCCGAATGGTGGATCTCGCCGGTCAGCGGGTGGTGTACGGAAATGTCTACACCGGGCGCTACCAGGAGCGGCAGCCGGTCAGCGGCAGCAGCGTTGATGACGGAGTGTTTCAAGCATTGATGAAGTCGGCGCTGGAGCAGGCTGCGGAAGACCTCTGCAAAGTTGCGCAGTCGGGCCGGGGAGGGGAGGCCGCAACCGTGCCCGCCCGGGACAGGGACAAGGCGGAAAAATAAGGAAGGATCTCATGAAAATTCAATTTGTATTTTCGATGTTTCTGGCCGGGCTTCTGGTGGTTGCCGCAGCGGCCGCGGATAAACTGGCCATCGCGGAACCGTCCGCCAAAGGCGGTGTCAAAAGCGAGGATGTGGAGGCTCTGTGGGGGATGCTGGAGGCCTCTGTGGGGGGGGATTATGAGTTGATTTCCCGCTCCGCGTTGAAACAGATGATGACGGAAATCGGGCTGACGGCCGACTCCGGGTTGACGGAATTGTCTTCCACGCAGCGTGCCCGGCTCGGCGAGTTGAAGACTGTCCGGTACCTGCTGATCCCGTCCATTGCGAAATTCGGCGACCGGTATCAGCTGACACTGATGGTGCTGGACGCCTCGACGGGGACGATCGATCCGGAACGGAAAGTTGCCGCGACTTTCACTTCGCTGAACGAACTTTCCGACCAGCTCAAGGACTTGCTGGCGGAGGTCGGTCTGGGAACGACGGTGCGCAAACGCGGGATTTCCGCGTTGCTGGCGCCGGTGATCCGGGTGAAAAACGCTCCGGAATATCTCCGGGAGGACTTCGGCGTGCAGCTGGAAAACGCCCTCCTGGAAGGCGGCGTCAGGCTCCGGAACCTGCAGTCCGTGGATTCGATTCTGAGCAAGAACCGGATTGACGCCCTGAATGTGGTGGAACCGGCCATGTTCCGGCGCGTCGGTGAATTGCTCCGATCGGATTTTCTGATTCAACCGACCATCACGCGCTTTTCCTGTACGGAAAAACAGGAAACCATTGCCGTCACCCGTCAGACCGTCGTGCGCCGGATCGGCGATCTGTCCGGCAGCATCCGGATCGTCGCCGTGGCAAACGGCGAGGTGATCGCTTCGGTGCCGTTCGATGCCAAGATTGATTTTAACGATCTGGAAGACGATACCGAGGACTGGAGCGCGGAGGATTACGGAAAACTCCTGATCCGGCGAACCCTTGCCGGGGTGACGGCGAAGATTCTGGCGAAGCTGAAATAGAGAGGAACCGTTTCCGGTGAATCGACTCCGATGCGTGGTTCTGTGCTGCCTGGCCGGACTGACGCTGCTGGGCGGCGGCGGCTGTTCGGTGCTGGTCAACGCACATCGCCAGAAGGAGCCGATGATGACTGACTATCTGACGGGACGGCGGGACGAGGCGATGGCGTTTCTGGATGAGAAACTGAAGGAGCCCCATTGGTACAATTCCTCCGTCATCGGCTCCGGCGACGAAATCATGTGGCGACTGGAAGCCGGAGCGCTGACTTTTCTCACCGGCGAGGATGAGCGCAGTATCGCTCATTTCCGACGGGCGGAGGAGCTGATCGCCGATTTCGACGCCCGCGCCGTTGTCAATATGCGCGAAATCGGCGCGGAGAGTGCCGTGCTGGTCACCAATCCGAACGCCCTGCCGTACCGGGGATTCTGCCGGGACCGGGTGCTGCTGCCGGTATTCAGGGCATTGGCGTATCTCGGCCGGGGCGATGAGGAGGGGTTTCGCGTGGAGCTTTTCCGGCTGCGGGAAAATCAGGACCGGGTGATGACCGATTACCGGGATTTCTTCCAGAAGGAGGAACAGGCGGTCGCGGAGGCGCAACGGCAGAACACTGTGGCCGCCTCCGGCATCAATTCCGGAAAAATCCTGACCGATTCGCGCAATCAGGCCCTGGCTGAACAGGTGAAAAAGACCGGCGAGGTGGCTCATCGAGGTTACGCGGATTTTCTCAATCCGTTCGCCATCTTTCTTTCCGGATACGGATATGCCCGGGACGGGGATTACCAGAATGCCGTAGTTGATTTCGAACGACTCTACCGGGCGCTGCCGGAAAACCCGCTGGCGCGGCAATATTATGTGACCGCTCTGCGTCTGGCGGGACACGCCGTCCCGGACGAATTCAAAGAAGTGAAATCCTTGGATTTCGCCATCGGTCGTGATGCCGTGCTGGTGATTTTCGCCAACGGGCGGGGGCCGGCGTTTCGGCAATTTCCTTTGTACATTCCAGTGATTTTTCCCGGATATGCAACTGTTGCGGCGGTCGCATGGCCCGTCTGCGAATACTATTCGGCACCCTTTCAGACGTTGCGGATCACTGCGGGAGCCCGTGAATATGAGACCGTGTCGATCGCTGATATGGACGGCATTCTGGCCCGGGAATATACGGAACGGCTGCCCGGAATGATCACCCGGATTGCGCTCAGCACGGCGGTGAAGGAGGTCGGTGCTTATTTCGCCACCCGCGCCGCGGCGGATGCCGATTCTCTGGCCGGGGTGGCGACCGCCATCGGGCTGGCCGCTTACAAGGTGGCCGTCAACACCGCGGATACCCGGTGCTGGGAAATTCTGCCGCGGGAATTTCAAGTGGTGCAGTTTCCCATGCCCGCGGAGCGGAAGCTGGTTCTGAAGCCCGATGGGGCCGCGCCGGTTTCGGTGGATTTACCGCCCGATGCCCGTTCGGCGATTGTTTATGTGAACGCTCCAAGTCGCACGGCGGCGGCGTTCACCTTTCGCGTATTTGGATTGAAATCCCAATAAAGGAGGTTCAGGAAATGAAACATGGCAGGAAAACCTTACTGCCGGCTGTCGGAGTGTTGTTGCTGCTGGCGACCGGCTGTCAAAACACCGTCAACACCGTGGAGAATGCGGACAAGAGCGCCGCATCGACCACGATCAAGGACAAGCGTTTCGTAACCGACGGTTTTCTGCGGAATCGTCTGTTGTTGCGTTCCGTGCGTCTGGCGCCCGGCGCGTCCGGAAACATGGTTGCGGAGGTCGCGGCAACCAATGTCCGCACCGGTTTTTTCTCCGAGCTCTGGAGCAGTTTGACCGGGGAGAACCCCTATCCGGTTGATTATAAATTTACCTGGCAGAACGCGGACGGAATGACGGTGGAGACGCCGCTTTCGGCCTGGCGGACCGTGCAGGTGATTCCGGGCGAGACGGTTTATTTCAAGTCGGTCGCGCCCACCCCGGATTGCCGGGATTTTATCCTGAACGTCAAGGAATCTGAATAAAACACAGGGAGAAAACAATGAAGAAGTTAACTGCTGTTACCGCTGTGATTCCGGCCGGATGTGCCGCGCTGGCGCTGCTGGCGGGGTGCGCCACCTCCTCGGAATATGTCGACGCCTCCGATACGACCATCGCGGTTAAAAACAAAGACCGCATGAGTTCCTCCGACTGGGTGATCATCAGCCAGGAGGCGGGCAACGCCTTGCTGAGTTCGCCGCTGTTCGCCGAATATCTGGAGGCCTATCGAATCGATGCCGAAAAGGCGCTGAAAAAAGCCGAGGCCGCCGGCGAGGAACTCTCCACCCGGGAGAAAATGACCGCCATGAAGCCGCTGCTGATGCTGTCGACGATTCAGAACAACACCTCTGAACATATCGACGCGAAGCTGATGACGGAACGGCTCCGGGAAGTTCTGTTCAACAGCGGCAAGGTGCGTTTCACCACCTACGCCGCCGGAGAGGGGCAGTCCATTGATGCCGCGACCGCCGCCGCGCGGCAGCTCCAGAACGATCCGAACGTGAAGAAACGCACCCTGATGAAAAAGGGCAAGGTCAACGCTTATGACCTTTCGCTGGCCGGGGTCATCATCAAGCAGACCGCGCAGGACGGGCGCGCCAACGAACTGTCCTACACCTTCAGCCTGACCTTGACGGACAACAACACCGGCGAGGGGGTCTGGGCTTATACCAAGGAGATCAAACGCCAGCACATGCAGGGGGGCTTCGGCTGGTGATCGCAAAGCGTACCGGACGGGACGGTCGGAATGACGCGATCGTCCATGCTGCCCCGGTGCCGGAGACGGGGTCCCGGACGCCCCTTAGCCCGAGCGTTCCGGCCATTGTCCGCCGTGCCGGCAATGATCCGGGAGGGCGGATATGATGACGGGAACCGGGGTGGCGTTCTATTATCGCGGAGTGGAGTACCGGCAGAAGACCGACCATCTGGGACGGGCGATCTACCGGGACTATCCGGACATCTGGCATCTGCATGCGGTCTACCATCTGATTCTGGTCTGTGAAGGTCGTCATTATCTGGATCTGGAAAAAGAGACGCTGCTGTTGCGGAAAAACACCCTGCTGCTGCTGAATCCGATGGTCCGGCACCGTTTTCGTCACATGGGAACGGAAACGTTCGAACATGCGGCGATTCTCTGGCGGATGGTCAATGAGGCCGGTCATTCCTGCCGGGTGCCGCTGCCGGTATTCGCCGGACTGGCGGAGCGTTCCCCGGCGTTTCAGACCGTGGCACTTTCGCCTCCGGACGCGGTCCGGTTCCGGAATCAGGTGCAGAATTTAAGTGTGATGTTCCGCGCCGATCCGGAAACGGGGGGCTGGGAGTTGCCGTTGTTTCATCTGTGGTATTCGTCGCTGGCGCATTTCCGGAGGACGGCGCATCTTTCGGGTGAGGACTTCTGGTGCAACGCCATCGATCAGGAAATCGCCATTCACATTCACGAACCGGATTTTTCCGTGAAGCGGCTGGCCGCGTTGCTGGGACGACATCCGAATTATCTTTCCGGCGTTTACCGCCGTTGCCGCGGTCATTCCATCAGCGATGCGCTGGTGCACTGCCGGATGGAGCATGCCGCCTGTCTGCTGACCGACACGGATGCGCCGATCAGCGAGATCGCGGAACAATGCGGTTACCGGCAATGCGGCTGGTTCGCCCGGAAGTTCCGGGAGTGTTTTGAGGTGACGCCGCTGCAATACCGGCGTCTGAACATTCGGACCTACAATACCATCAATCACCGGGGCGACGCGAATCAGTAGTTTCCGGACTCATGCCCGTCGTCCGTCTCGTCCCCGGCTTCAGCAGCGGCCGGGATTCCCGCCGGAAGGTCGATGGGATCATCCAGCAGTCGTCCCGCCTCGGCCGGGGGAAGTTCCTGGACGGATTTGAGTTTGCGTTGAATGGCGCGGCTGCGGACCTGGGCCTGATCGATGACATTGGCGGCCTGAGTCAGCTTGGTGCGGGTTTTTTCCAGAATGTCGCCGAATTTGCCGAATTCGGTTTTGATTGCGGCGAGGACGCTCCAGACTTCGCTGGAACGCTTTTCGATCGCCAGCGTCCGGAAGCCCATCTGCAGGCTGTTCAGAAACGCCATCAGGTTGGCGGGCCCGACGACCGCCACCTTGAATTCCCGGTTCAAGGCTTCGAAAAGTCCCCGACGTCGCAGAATTTCCGCATGGAGCCCTTCCGTCGGGACGAACATCAGTGCGAAATCCGTGGTATACGGCGGATTGATGTATTTGTCATGGATGTTGCGCGCATTCCGGCGCACGGCCGTTTCAAAGGACTTCAGGATGGATTCCAGTTCGGCCGCGGACACTTCCCCGGTCCGGTCGTAGGCGTCGAGCAGCCGCTGGTAATCCTCCAGAGGAAACTTGGCGTCGATCGGCAGATAGACCGGTTGCGCCGCATCATGGCCGCCGGGCATGCGGATGGCAAACTCCACCCGTTCCGCCGAATGAGGTTTGACCGCCACATTGGTTTCATACTGATCGGGCGCGAGACATTGTTCCAGAATGGCGCCGAGCTGGACTTCGCCGAGGCCGCCGCGGGTTTTAACGTTGACCAGCACCTTTTTCAGGTCGCCCACACCGTGGGCGAGCGTCTGCATTTCGCCCAGCCCCTTGTGCACCTGATCAAGGCGTTCACTGATCAGGCGGAAGGATTCGTTGAAGCGTTTTTCCACCGACTGCTGGAGTTTTTCATCGACGACCTGACGCATCTCTTCCAGTTTGCTGGTATTTTCCTGGCGGAGGGAGCGGAGGTTGTCTTCCAGTCCGGTGCGGATTTTCTCCATGCCCTCGGCGGAGGTTTTCGTCAGATTTTCCAGCCGGCCGGCGAAGAGTTCCAGCTGCTGCCGCTGCATGTCGCCCAGCCGCTTGAAGGATTCCGCCAGCTCCTGCCGGTTGTCCCGCAGCGCCTCATTCAACTCTTTCCGGTTGCCGGCAATCTCCTCGCGAATGGTGTTTTCCTGCCGTTCGAGGAGTCGTTCCAGGTTTTCCAGGTGGAAACGGGTTTCCCGGTCGGCACGGGCGCGGGCCGCAGCCTGAATCAGCAGAAAAATCTGAAGGGCCAGAGTCGCAACTCCGACCAGAAACAGCGGGAACAAAGTCATCGTTCGGTTCCTTATGCAAAAATAAACGGTACAAGTCGGTATGCTGATTTTGCCGGAGAATTTTGCCGGCCGCTTACTATACCATGGACTGCGGTTCGTTGCAATGGTATTTCCCGGGAAATCGGTCTTCGCAGGGGGAACTTCGTCTTTTTCCGCAGAACCCGGGAAACGCGGGATTTGCTTTTTGTGGAAGAGGAGGCTATATTATCAGAATTGTGGCAATTTAACCGAGAGTGGAACTATGAGCAGCGAAAAAATCAAAATGTGGAAGGGTAGTGAAGTCGTCGTCCGTTGTCTGGAAAGACAGGGCGTAGAACTCGTATTCGCATACCCCGGCGGCATGGCGATTGAGCTGCATCAGGCGCTTTTGAATTCGAAAATCCGGGTGGTTCTGCCCCGCCACGAACAGGGCGGTGCCTTCGCCGCCGGCGGCTACGCCCGTGCCAGCGGCAAGGTCGGTGTCTGCATGGCGACCAGCGGGCCGGGTGCCACCAATCTGGTCAGCGGCATCGCCGACGCCTACATGGACTCCATCCCGACCGTGTTCATCACGGGGCAGGTGCCGAGCACGGCGATCGGCAAGAATGTGTTTCAGGAAACCGACATCATCGGGGTGACCCGGCCGATTGTCAAGCACAGTTTTCTGGTGCTGGACGCGGCGGATCTGCCGCGGGTTTTCGCGGAAGCGTTTCAGCTGGCGGCGGGAGGACGTCCCGGACCGGTGGTGATCGACATTCCCAAGAACATTCAGCAGCAGAGTTGCTGTCCTGATTTTGAACAGGCGGACCTGCCGCCGATAAGCCGGCCGGAAGTGCGTGCGGACGATATTGCCGCCATCCGGGCGATGATTCTTGCCTCCAATCGGCCGTGCGTGTATGCCGGAGGGGGGATCGTGACGGCCGGCGCGTCAGACGCCTTGCGGAAATTTGCGGAAGGCTGGAATCTGCCGGTGACGACCACCCTGATGGGAATCGGCACGTTTCCGGAAAGTCATCCGCTCAGTTTGAGCTGGCTGGGGATGCACGGTACGGTTTACGCCAATTACGCGGCGAACGAATGCGATCTGCTGCTGGCGCTGGGGGCGCGGTTTGACGACCGGGTGACCGGCGATCCGGCGACTTTTGCCCGGCGTGCCCGGATTGTGCACGTGGACATCGATGATTCGGAGATCAATAAGAACAAGCGGGCCGACCTCGGCATCGTCGCTGATGTCAAGGATGTGCTGGAGGCGCTCAATGTCGATCCGGTGCGCCGGGATTATACCGACTGGTTCCGGCGGATCGCGGAGTGGAAGGCCCGGTATCCGAAACGCTACCGGGTGGTTCCTGAACGGGTGCAGCCGCAGTTTGCGGTGGAGACTTTGTCCCGGTTGACCAAAGGTCAGGCCGTGATTGTTCCCGGAGTGGGGCAGCATCAGATGTGGGCGGCTCAGTTTTACGATTACTCCTATCCGCGCCAGCTGCTGACTTCCGGCGGTCTGGGGGCGATGGGATTCGGCCTGCCGGCGGCGATGGGGGCGAAGCTGGCCTGTCCCGAAAAGACGGTGGTCAATATCGACGGCGACGGCAGTTTCCAGATGAACATTCAGGAACTGGGCACGCTGCATGTGGAGCAGATTCCCGTTAAGATGATGGTGTTCAACAACCAGCATCTCGGCATGGTGGCGCAGTGGGAGGATCGTTTCTACGGCAGCCGCCGGGGCAATACGGTGCTGGGCGATTGCCGCGGCAGTCGTGGAGTGCCGCAGCACGATTGTGCGCATTGCGATGGAAGTTTCTGTACGGGGCGTCCTTACCCGGACTTTGTGACGATTGCGCGCGGGTTCGGTATTCCGGGGCGTGAGGTGTATCACCGGGAAGAATTGGAGCCGGCCATTCAGGAGATGCTGGCGGCGGAAGGCCCGTTTCTGCTGGACATTCACACCGGTTATGACGATCACGTCCTGCCGATGATTCCGCCGGGGAAGGATTATCGGTCCATTCTAACGGAATGAAGCGGTTTTTTCGGTTTTTTCCGGTTTTTGGATTGGGAAAACGCTGAAAAGGCATTACAGTATTCAGATCAACTGTCAGAGTCAGATCAAGAACAGGAATGGTAAAAAATGGGGAATCTCAAAAAGAAGCGGCGCAAGAAAATTGCCAAGCACAAGCGGAAAAAGCAGCTCAAACTGATGCGGCACAAGAAGAAATAACCGCAGGTGCGGCATGGAAGCCGTACGCCGAGAAAATCCTCCGTTCCTTCCGTCAGAGAAAGAACGGAGGATTTTTTTATGCGGAGTTTTTGCAAACGAGCAGCATAATTCCCTTGAAAAGTGAAGTCGGTGGTGGTATATAATTCCCGGAACGATACGGAAAAACAGGAGAACGTCTTATGTATCACAGGATGTTATGGTCGTTAGTAGTTGCTGCCCCGCTGACTTTGTCCGCTGCCGGCGGCATTGGCGGCGATGCTGCCCGGGAACCGGAGGCGGCTCCGGCGGTCTCAGCGCCGCAGCCGGACACGCCGGCTGCCCGCCGGGCTCGCGCACTTGAAAATTTCATTCGCGCTTCGATGAAGCGGGGAACGGAGGCACAATGTATTGACTGGCTGCTGGCCGCTCTGATGGACGATCCCAATTCCACCGCCGCCTGTGCCTTGCTCAACACCTATGCCGAAAATCCCGCCCATCTGGAAAAAATCATGCCGGGACTGCTGAAAGTGGCGGAAGCTCATCCGGAATGCCCGTTGCTGACGGAACAGCTTCTGGCACTGTCCTTCCAGCGCCCGCTGTCGCCGGAACAGGTGGAAAAACTCATCGAACAGGTGGTCTCGGCGCAGCAGGAGCCTGAAAAACTGGATCATCGTTCGCAGCAGGCGTTCAGCCGGATTCTAGAAATTTATGTCGGCGGGCTGCTGAGTGCCGACAGGATCGAAGATGCGACCGCCCTGTTTCAACGTCTGAATGCCCGCAAAGGCTTTTCCGGGCGCCCGCGAGTGCAGGAGCTGGCGGCGGAATTCTACAACCTGGCGGCACGACAGGCGGATCGGAGTCGGCGTTGGCTCGGACTCCTGCCCAGTGATCGGGAACGTCTGGAGGAATGCCGGGATG
Organism: uncultured Lentisphaeria bacterium; assembly: GCA_949282965.1. Lineage (GTDB taxonomy): Bacteria > Verrucomicrobiota > Lentisphaeria > Victivallales > Victivallaceae > CALXOD01. The sequence continues at coordinate 7,123 of CASDQW010000042.1, read as the reverse complement.
AGTTTGTTCTGGCCTTGCGGGCAACCGATGACCAGTTGCAGGGACTGCCGGAACTGGAACGGCGTGCCATTACGTATTTGCGGCTGCAGCTTGCCGACGACGCGGTCCGGGTGGTGGAGCAGGTGGTGAAAAAATCGCCGGCGGATGTGGATTCGCGGTATCTGCTGGCGCGGGTGCTGTTCATGGCCCGCCGTTACAAAGCCGTGCTGCCGGTGGTGGGCGAACTGCTGAAAGAGTCGCCGGACAATCGCGATTTTCTGGAATTGCAGGCTGAATCCGCGCTGCGCTGCGGACGTTATGATCTGGTGGCGGAAGCTACCGGAAAAATGCTGAAGCAGACGCCGGATGATCCCGGCGCGGATTTTCTGCGCATTTCCGGACTGCTCGCCGAAGGCAAGCTGCAGGAGGCGGAAGCGGCGATCAAGGCGGTCAAAGATGAGGAATTTCGCGAAAACCTCAACATCGCGCTGCAGTTGAAGGCACAGAATTTCGATCAGATGCTCGCCGCCCTCAAACGCCACGAAAAACGGCTGGGGGACAAGGTGCCCGATACGGTGTACATCATGATGCTGCTCCCGGCGGAAAGAACCGGCAATGTGGAATTGCTGAATGATTGCTGGAAGAAACTGGCCGCCATGAATGCGCTGGAGGACCCGGAAAATGCCAACAGCATCGGTTACGTCGCTGCGGTGCTCAATGTCCGGCTGGATGAAGCGGAAAAGTTGATCCGGTATGCTCTGGACTCCGATCCGGAGTGTGGCGCTTATCTGGACAGTATGGCCTGGGTGCTGTACCGCCGGGGAGAATATGAGGAGGCGGCCGATTACATTCGCCGGGCGCTTTCGGTGCCGGACGAGCTGACCGCAGCCGGGCGCGGCGTTCTGCTGGATCATGCCGGGGACATCATGATGAAGCTCGGCGATCGGGAGGCGGCCCGCGCTTATTATGAAGAGGCCGTGGCGGAAGCGGGAGATCCCGATGTGGATCTGGCCGCCATCCGTCGGAAACTTGCCGAGTTGCGCGAGCAGAAGTGACGGCGTCTGCGCGGCGGAGACGGATTCTGCCGCCGGCCGACCGGGGGAGGGAGGATGACCAAAATCAGGGTCGGCATCAGTGCCTGTCTGCTGGGGCGTCCGCTTCGCTATGACGGCGGTCATAAGCTGGATGGGGGGCTCCGGGACGTTTGGGGAAAATACGTTGAATGGGTGCCGGTCTGTCCTGAAACGGAATGCGGTCTTGCCGTTCCCCGGGAACCGATGAATTTGTATGGCGCCCCGGAGCATCCGCGGCTGCTGACGGTCCATACGGGGGGGGATTGTACGGAACGAATGAACGCCTGGATCGGACGGCGCCTGACGGAGCTGGAAGACGGTGATCTTTGTGGATTTGTTTTGAAAAAAGGATCGCCCAGCTGCGGTTTGAAATCGGCGAAGGTATTCCGGGGACGCGGACGATCGTTTCGGAACGGGGACGGGCTCTTTGCCCGGGCGCTGACGACCCGCTTTCCGGAATTGCCGGTAGTGGATGAGGAGAAGCTGCGGGACCCGCGGCTGCGGGAAGGGTTCCTGGACCGGATGTTCACTGCAGGTCGCTGGCGGGCGGCACGCCGGGCCGGCCAAGTGGATCTGGCAGCGTTTTACACCCGGCATCGTTTGATGGTGATGAAGTATTCTTCCGAAAAGGAGACTGCGCTTGCCGGTCTGGCTCGGACGGGGACGGAGGAGGCTTTCCGTTCGGCTTTGGTCGGGACACTGGGACAGACGCCCGGCTGCAGGCGACATTGCCGTATGATGCGCTGTATGCTGCGGGAAATGAAGCCGTCTCTCTCCGCCTGGGAAACAGTAAAACTGCAGGATGCCGTCTCCGATTATGCGGCGGAGCGCGTCGGATTGGCCGCGACACTGGCGCTGTTTCGGCACTATGCAGAAAAGTATGAGAAAAGCAACCTGCTGGATCAGACTTGCTGGGATTTACTCCTGCCGATATATTCCTGCTGATGGCGGATGCACAAAAAAATGGCGAAAAATTCTTAAAGTGTTGACATTACTGATTTTTTTTGATATAATATGAATAATCAGTAAACACTTCACGGAGGAATCCGCCATGTCGGAACGCACCGCTGAGGATCTGGGACGTTATGCACGTTTGGTGGGGCGACGATTGACGTTTTGTTATGTTGCCTTTTTTGTGTTTCTGATCGGTGGCGCAATTGCGTGGGGGGTGCTGAACACATGGGGGTACGGCTACTGGTTCCTGCTGTTTTATCTGTTGGGCGGCGTGGGCGGACTGTGCTTTCTGACCGGTCCGATCCGGCTGGGGCGCTGCTGTCCGGTTTGCGGGGCGCGCCTGATCGCGGAATACTGGCCCGGCGCCAGAAATCCGGAGGGGGGATCGGAAAATTCGGAATGGGTGGTGCATTGCCCCCAATGCGAGGTCTCGTCCGCCGCAGTGTATCAGGTGGATGTCGCGGATGACTCCCTGGAAAATTGAGTCATGCCGGGTTGTTTCCTGCGTGTCCGGAATGAATTACGGGAAAACCGGTTCGAAAAGAAGTTCCAGCGTCAGTTTCCGATCTTCCGGAAAGGGGAACCGGTAGATCCGGTAAATTCCGTTGCGATTGGTGGCGGTTTCTCCTGGAATCGGGGCGGTGCTGCTGCGGACCCGGAGCGTTTTTCCCGCCATGAAGAGTTCCATTTCCGTGCCCTGGATTCGCACGGCCGGCAGATGCCGGCCATCGTCCAGCAGGATCGGAAAAGGCAGCATCGCTGCGTTGCACGGCCCGGTGAGTTCATACTGCAGCCGGATTCTGCCGGGCTCCAGAAGCCATTCTTCGCGGCAGGTGATCTTCTCCAGCGTGCGGCACAGTTGCAGACGGACCCGGTCGGGGGCGGCTTCGCATTCTTTTACCTGCAGTTGGATTTCGTCATCCAGATCGGCCATGCGAATCATGGTGCCCCGGGCGTCCCGGATTTCCGGGATGACGGCATGGCAGGCGGAGTTGCCGGGCAGTTCCGCGGCGATTTTATACCGGGGACAGGCCGCGAACGGCATGGCCGGGAGCAGGCCGAACGGCATTCCGGCCAGCAGAATCCGCCCCAATCCGGTGGCGTCATACCAATGGTCGGCGGCAGTGTCGTATTGCAGATAGTTGTTGGCCGCGCTGACGAAAATTTTGTGGAAGGGACCGCGCAGATACAGCGAATAGCCGCCCGTTTCCGCGGGAGTCGGCGCCTCGGGAATCGTATCGTCCGCGAACAAAGCCGCCAGTCCGAGCACCGAGGCGGCAAACAGACTGTAAACGGAGTATTGACCGTAACTGTCGCAGCCGTGCAACGCTGTCGGGTTGAAGAAATTCTTGATGTGAAACGGCAGGGGGGCCGCCTGCAAATAGGGCCGCAGCACTTCGGCACACCGGCGGGCCTGCCTTTTGAACGCTCCCGCCAGAGCCGGATGCCGGTCCCGGTAGCGCCGCGCCTCATATTCGCACAGGGCTGCGGCGATGGCTTCCTGAAATTGAAACTGTGAAGAGCGTCCTCCATATGGCACCCAGCCTTCCGGAGCCAGAAACAGCAGCATGGTGAGGGCACCGCGACGAAGCAGTTCGCTGACGGTCGACGCCAGCCTGCCGTCGTATCCCCAGGCGAGTGCAGCAGTCAGCTGCAGACGGGTGGCAAGATCATAGGTGATCGGATCGCCCGGATCCCGGTACATGCCGTATTCGGTGAAATGCATCAGCTGAGCTTCGAAGTAGCGTTCGAAAAAAGCGGTCCCGTACAAGGTTTCCGGCACTCCTCCGATGCCGATGGCGGCGCGCATGCTTTCGCCGGCGGCGCTGTACAAACACCAGTTGTTGAAGTCGGCGATTTTTCCGCCGGTCGGGTCCACCTCCCGGTAATGTTTTTCGGGAATGACGGCGGCCAGCTTGGTCCGCCATTCACGCAGCCGCTCCGGAGGGGCGACGCGGGTCAGCACCGTGCAGGCGGTCACCAGTTCACGCATCCAGAAGTCGGGACTGCTGTGCAGCGTGTCCGGTGCGCTCAGTCGGGCGCAGGCGCGGTCCATGACCCGGAAAACCAGCTCCCGATGTTCGGAGAGCCGGCCCGCCGCCAGCAGAATGGCCGCCGCGGCGGCGAAACGCGGCGACGTCTGCCCCCATTCGACGTGCAGCACCGGATCAATGACCGCGCCGTCGTCATTCACCCACCGGGTGGCGAGCCGCACGATCGGCTCCATCAGATCGAAGTAGTGGTCCCGGGTCGGGGCGAGGGGAGGACGTTTGCCCGGCGTTGTGCCGTGCAACAGCTTCTCCACTTTGCCTTCAAGCGGAAAGGGCGGCAGCGGAATGGCGGTTGCGTGCGGCGGAGGCAATGCGGGGTGGAAAGAAAACTGCGCTGTCTGATAAGATTTTTCCGTCATCCGGAGGCCTTCCATTGTTTTTCATGGTGCTGCAGAAAACATAACCGCCGGAATGGGAAATTGCAATGCAACAGCCGGGAATTTGTATTGTTTATCGGTAAACGGCAGGAAACTCCACCATGCAGCGTAGAAAAAAGCAGGCCGTCTCGGAAAAACACATTGGAACACTTGCACTTTTGCTGAATGGATGCTATAGTACCTTTCCCGGGTGCTGCACGGAGAGAGGAGCGTGCAGTGCTGTTCCCGGAAAGGCTATCGTGTCAAAACCGTCAGTACCGGAGGTAACATGAAAAAGCATTCGGTCCTTATGTTGCTGGCGGCGTGCGCGCCGCCGCTGTTATTCGCCCAGTCCGGAGAAGAAGGGATTCGGCTGGAGTACGCTACTGCGCCGATCGCCGGCGTACAGAGTGAATTTGCCCGCGCCATTCGCAAGGCCATGCCCGGCGTAGTCCTGATTACCGCTGAAAAACGCGTCGGTGTCGTCTCTTTCGACGGCTGGGGGTCATCCCGGAAACTTGGTTACATGGATGTCCCGTCCGGCCAGGGATCCGGTTTCTTTATCCATGATTCCGGCTATATTCTGACCAATTACCATGTGGTCAAGGGCCAGGATTCCTTCTGGATCACACTGCACGACGGCGGCGAGCATCCGGCCCGGGTGATCGGCGTGGATCCGGCATCGGATCTGGCGGTGCTGCGGGTGGAAAATCCGGATGGACGGCGTTTCCCGACTCTGCGTTTCGCCGCGCCGGAAAGTGTGGAGCCCGGACACTGGGCGATTGCCATCGGTGCTCCGTTCAGTTTGAACCGGACCGTGACCGTCGGCATCGTCTCCAGCAAAAACCGTTCGGGCGTCGGGGTCAACGCCTATGAAGACTACATTCAGACCGACGCCTCGATCAATCCCGGCAATTCCGGCGGGCCGCTGTTGAATTCCGCCGGCGACGTCATTGGTGTCAACGATTTCATCGTTTCGCCGTCCGGCGGCAATATCGGACTGAGTTTTGCCATTTCCTCCGGCATTGCCCGGTCGATTGCCGAGGAGCTGATTGCTCATGGAAAAGTGGTACGCGGGTACCTCGGTGCGATTTTTTCGCCGCTGCCGCACCGGCGCGGCAACGACAGCGGACACGGGGTGCTGGTGGAACGGGTTTACCGAAATTCTCCTGCCGCCGGGAAATTATTTCCTGACGACGTGGTGATCGCGGTCAACGGCCGGAAAATCCTCAACGGCAGCGAACTGGCCAATGCCCTGTTCGCCTCCCGTCCGGGCGACCAGGTGAAGTTGACGCTGGTGCGCAAAGGCCGGCAGCTGGAACAGACCATCCGGTTGGCGCAGGCGCCGGACGCCTCCGGCAACCAGCCGCGGCGGATGCTGCTGCGCCCGATCTACCGGGAATGACCGCCGTCGAGGTCGCCGATGCTGGAATGGGGTGGGAATGGCTTTCGCCCTTTTCCGGTCACAAGGGCCGCCCCGGGATGGGGCGACTTTTCTGTTTGAAAAAGCCCGCTGTTTCGCTTGCATCCCGCTGTTGTGCGGGTATGTTATGACATTTCCCGCTGCAACTTGGAAAAAAATCAACCATCAGGAGCGGAATTTGTGAAATACAGATACCTTGTTTTCCTGCTGGCCGTGTTCTCCGGAATGCTGCTGCAGGCTTCAGACCAATCGGAAAAGGAGATCCCCATGAAAAGTCGGAGACGAATCGTCGTCAGTTCCCTCGGGCCGCGTCCGTTGCCGGACCGGCCGGCCGATAACCAGGAAGCACTCGACATCATGATCGAACATTGGTCGCGGGAACTGGCGGGCGTGCTGCCGGACCGGCCGGACCTGATCGTGCTGCCGGAGGCGTGCGACCGTTTCCCGATGCATACGATGGAGGAGCGGTTCAGCTGGTACGAGTTCCGGGGAAACAAGATGCTGGATTTCTTCCGGGGGGTCGCACGCGATAATCAGTGTTACATCGCCTATTCGGCGGCGCGCAAACTGCCGGACGGCACCTGGCGTAATTCCACGCAGCTAATCGACCGCAAGGGCGAGGTGGTCGGCATTTACAACAAGAATTACCCCACGGTCGGCGAACATGACAAGTGGGGGATCGTCCCGGGCAAGGACGCGCCGGTATTTCAGACCGACTTCGGCCGGGTGACCATGGCGATCTGTTTTGACCTGAATTTTCATGAACTGCTGGAGCGGGTGGCGCCGCAACGGCCGGATCTTATTATTTTCTCCTCCATGTATCACGGCGGGCTGATGCAGGGGTACTGGGCCTATCACTGCCGCAGTTATTTCGTCGGCGCCATCGCCGGTCTGGAAAACAACATTCTCAATCCGCTCGGAGAGCGTGTTGCACATTCCACCAACCACTTCCGGCGGGTTACCACGTCGATCAATCTGGATTATCAGGTCGTGCATCTGGATGAAAACTGGGAAAAACTGGACGCCGTCAAGGCCAAATACGGACGCGGCGTCACCATTTCCGATCCGGATTATGTGGGCGCGGTGCTGTTGACCAGCGAACGGGACGACGTGACCAGTGCCGACATGGTCAAGGAATTCCAGATAGAACTCTGGGATGAGTATTACAAGCGCAGTGTCGACAACCGCAACCGGTATGTCGAAAAGTAATCGGGGGCAGCAGTCATGTCTTATACACCGGAATCCGGACGCTACGACGGGCGCATGCAATACGTCCGCTGCGGCAAC
>CASDQW010000041.1 GCA_949282965.1 uncultured Lentisphaeria bacterium | reverse complement strand
CCTTTGAAATGGAATTCGCCCGTTACGAACAGGTGCCCAGCAACGTTGCCGCGGAAATTATCGCCAAACACCAGGCGGAACAGGCGGAGGAGTAACCGCGCCTGGCAGCGGCGCTCCGGTACGCCGGAGCGCCGTTTCCTGAAGGGACCGGGAGTGGCTTTTTTCATGCCTGTTCCTGCGGAAAAAGGTCAGAATTTCGAGGAGAAAGAACGCTTTCCGGGAGCCGGGTTCCGGAAAAGAGGAGAAGGGAACCGGTCGCACCGTAACGCCGGTTCCGGTCCGTGCCGTCCATGCAGGAAACGGAGATTCCGTCGGGCACGGATTTTCCCGCGATCGGCTGCCGCCGGCGTTCAAAGTCAAAATAGATGCGATGGAAGGAGAGTTTGCCATGCCATGTTCCTGTCAGGGAGCCGGAAAGCCGGAGACGGACATTACGCTCCGATATCCGGAAAAGACGGCGGAGTTGAACGCTTATCTGGATGCGCTGCCGCTGGATGCGCACCCGGACCGCAAACGGGGGGTGCTGATTCAGTCTCTGCATCGGGCCCAGCAGATTTTCGGTTATCTGCCGGCGGAAGTGCAGTCACTGGTGGCGCGGAAACTGGAAATTTCCATTGCGGAAGTTTACGGTGTGATCAGCTTTTACAGTTATTTCACCGATAAACCGGTGGGACGCTACAAGATCAATATCTGCACTGGTACCGCCTGTTTCGTCAAGGGGGCCAATAAAATTCTCGACGAATTTCGCCGTCAGCTGAACATCCGGGAAGGCGAAAGCACGCCGGACGGCAAGTTCTTTCTCGGCGCCCTGCGGTGCGTCGGTGCCTGCAGCCTGGCGCCGGTGGTGATGGTCAATGACCGCGTCTACGGCAATGTGACCGCCAGAATGGTTTCGGAAATCCTGGCGGACTGCGCCGACTGAGGCGCGTTTCGCTCCTGAAAGGAATGACTGTTATGAAGATTGATTCCGTGGAAAAACTCCGCGCCCGCGCCGCTTCCGCCCGGGAAGCCGCCAGTCGCGTGCCGGTCAAGATTCTGATTTCGATGGGAACCTGCGGCCTGGCCGCCGGGGCGCAGCCGGTGCGGCAGGCGCTGCGTGACGAAATCGCCGCCCGCAATCTCGGCAACTCTCTGGAAGTGGTGGAGGTCGGCTGCATGGGATTGTGCCACTGCGAGCCGAGCCTGATCGCGTGGAATTCGGCCACCGGTGCCGCGACGATTTACGGAGACGTGTCGCCGCAGCAGATCCCGGCGATTCTGGAAACCGCGCCCGGCGAAATCGCCGCCGGCACCCGGACGCTGGAACGTACCTGGTATTATCCGGAATTTGAGGAAAAACCGGACGATTCCCGGGTGCTGCAGAGCCGGATCGTCCTGCGCAATACCGGCCGGTTGAATCCGGAAAGCCTCGACAGTTATTTTGCCGCCGATGGTTACGCCGCCCTGGCGCGCGCCCTGACGCAGATGACGCCGGCAGAGGTGATCGATGAAATCGTCCGTTCCGGACTCCGGGGCCGCGGCGGCGGCGGTTTCCCGACCGGCCGCAAATGGCAGTTCGCCGCCGCGCAGCCGGCGGGTGAGAAATTCATGATCTGCAACGCCGACGAAGGCGACCCCGGCGCGTTCATGGACCGGGCCGTGCTCGAAGGCGACCCGCACGCGGTGCTGGAAGCCATGGCGATCGGCGGCTATGCCACCGGAGCGTCCAACGGCGTCATCTACATCCGGGCCGAATATCCGCTGGCGGTCAAACGGCTGGAAATCGCCATCCGCCAGGCCGAGGAGGCGGGGCTGCTGGGGAAAAATATTTTCGGCAGTGGTTTTGATTTTTCCATCGAGATCAAATACGGCGCCGGGGCTTTCGTCTGTGGCGAGGAGACCGCGCTGATTCATTCGATCGAGGGGTGTCGCGGCGAACCGACATTCAAACCGCCGTTCCCGGCGGTGCAGGGGCTGTGGAAACGGCCGACCGTCGTCAACAATGTGGAAACCTATGCCTGTGTCGCCGCCATTCTGCGCAAGGGCGCCGACTGGTTCCGGTCGATCGGCACGTCCGGATCGCCGGGGACGAAAGTCTTCGCGCTGGCCGGCAAGGTCGCCCGCGTCGGACTGGTGGAAGTGCCGATGGGAACGAAGCTGCGTGACATGATTTTCCAGCTTGGCGGCGGGATCAAGAACGGTCGCCGGTTCAAGGCGGTCCAGACCGGTGGTCCTTCGGGCGGCTGTATCACCGAGGCCTCGCTGGACGTGCCCATCGATTACGAATCGCTCAAGGCGCTGGGATCGATGATGGGATCCGGCGGGATGATCGTCATGGACGAGGACGACTGCATGATCAACATCGCCCGCTTTTTCCTGGAATTCACGCTGGACGAGTCCTGCGGCAAGTGCACCCCCTGCCGGATCGGCAACCGCCGGTTGTACGAAATGCTCTGCGAAATCTGCGACGGTCGCGGTACCATGGACACGCTGGAACGCCTGAAACGGCTCAGTGCGGTGATCAAGGATACCGCGTTGTGCGGGCTCGGCCAGACTTCGCCGAATCCGGTGCTGTCCACCCTGAAGAATTTCGAGGATGAATATCTGGCCCACATCCGGGACAACCGCTGCCCGGCGGGGGTCTGTCCCAATTTGATTCATTACGAAATCACCGAACGCTGCGTCGGCTGCGGCATTTGCGCGCGGCAGTGTCCGGTCGGCTGTATTGCCGGGGAACGCAAGATGATTCACCAGATCGACCAGGCCCGCTGCGTCAAGTGCGGCGTCTGTTACCAGGTTTGCAAGTTCCACGCGGTGGAAAAGTGTTAGGAGTTGCGATATGATCAATCTGACCGTCAATGACCGTCCGGTGTCGGTGCCGGAGGGCAGTACGATTCTGGAGGCCGCGCGGAAGCTGGAAATCCGCATTCCCACCTTGTGTCATTTCAAGCTGGACTGCTTCCATGTGGAACACCGCAGCGGCTCCTGCCGGATCTGCGTGGTCGAAGTGGAAGGCCGGCCGAACCTCGCGCCCGCCTGCTGTACGCCGGTGGCCGAAGGCATGAAGGTGCATACCAACACGTTGCGTGCGATCAACGCCCGGCGGACGATTCTCGATCTGCTGCTGTCGGACCATCCGAAAGACTGTCTGGTCTGTCCCAAGAACCTGCATTGCCGGCTGCAGTCGCTGGCGCAGGAAATGGGGCTGCACCACATTCTGTACAAAGGGGAACAGTCGACTTACAACAAAGACCTGTCCAGCCGTGCCATCGCGCGGGACCTGGACAAGTGCATCATGTGCCGCCGCTGCGAAACCGCCTGCAATACGATTCAGACCGTCGGCGTTCTTTCCGGCGTCAACCGCGGTTTCGACGCGGTGGTCGCACCCGCTGAATTCAAACCGCTGGCGGAGACTCAGTGCGTGTTCTGCGGACAGTGTGTGCAGGCCTGTCCGGTAGGGGCGCTTTCCGAAATCAGTTATAAATACGACGTCTGGCGCGCGCTGGACGATCCTTCGCGCACGGTGGTGGTGCAGACCGCGCCCGCCGTCCGGGTGGCGATCGGCGAGGAATTCGGCCTGCCGCCCGGCTCGATCAGTACCGGAAAACTGGTGGCGGCACTGAAACTGCTCGGATTTGACAAGGTGTTCGATACCGATTTCGCCGCCGACCTGACCATCATGGAAGAGACTACCGAGCTTATCGAACGGATCAAGAGCGGCCGGAACCTGCCGATTCTGACCAGCTGCTGCCCCGGCTGGGTGAAATTTTTGGAACATCAGTTCCCGGAACTGATCTACATGCCGTCGAGCGCCAAGTCGCCGCAGCAGATGTTCGGTGCCATCGCCAAGACCTGGTATGCCGACCGCATCGGCGTCAAGCCGGACAAGATGACGGTTGTTTCCATCATGCCCTGCCTGTCCAAGAAGTACGAGGCGTCCCGCGATGAATTCACCCGGGACGGGGTGCCGGATGTGGATATCGTGCTTTCCACGCGGGAACTGGCCGATATGATCCGCGAGGCGGGGATCGACTTTGCGGCGTTGGAAGAGGCGCCTTACGATGCGCCGCTGGGCGAATCGACGGGGGCGGCGGTGATTTTCGGCGCGTCCGGCGGGGTGCTGGAAGCAGCGCTGCGCACGGCTGCGGACTGGCTGACCGGGACCAGCCTGGAATCCGTGGATTCCGAAGCGGTGCGCGGGCTGGAAGGCATCAAGGAGGCGGTGGTGAAGATCGGCGATCTGGAATTGAAGGCCGCCGTCTGCTCCGGACTCGGAAACGCCCGGAAGCTGCTGGAGAAAATCAAACGCGGCGAAGCGCAATACCATGCCATTGAAATCATGGCCTGTCCGGGCGGCTGCCTCAACGGTGGCGGTCAGCCTTACCACAAGGGGGATTCGGCGGTGCTGGAACGACGGATGGAGGCGCTCTACCGGGCGGACCGGGAACTGCCGCGCCGGAAATCTCACGAAAATCCGGACATTCAGCTGCTGTACCGGGAATTTCTCCAGGAGCCGGGCAGTCATATTGCGCACGAACTGCTCCATACCCACTACTTCAAGCGGAAACGCTGGTAAGGGGAAAATCCGTAAGAGAAAAAGCCCGGTACGGTGGCATGCCGTGCCGGGCTTTTTTCGATGACGGTATGCAGATTCTATTGCCGGGCACCGATTTTCCGGAGTGCGATGGTATCGCGGGCGAACCGGTGGAGTTTGCATTGCAGCCCTTCCGGAGAAAGCAGGAAGAACGCCAGGCGCTGCTCCAGTTGCAGCAGGTTGCCCGGCAGTGGCAGCAGTCGGTTGGTGTGCGATGTGGGAGTCAGACTCGCGTGCTGTTTGCGGACTTCGCTCCGGTTGGGGCAGGTGCCGAGGAAGGAACTTTGTTTCAGGCGGTATTCGCCGTCCCGCCGGTACAGATCGAATTGAATCAGAACCTGCATTTCGTCTGTTTCCGGATCGCCGACCCAGACGGCCCAGTGGTCGCGATTGCGCCATGACAGAGCGTTATCATGCAGGGTGATGGTGCCGTTACTCTGCTGCAGCATCCGATTGACGATTCGCCGAATTTTCCACTTTGCGAGCATCGCTGTTCTCCCGGGTTGAGGAGGACTTCCGGTGGAAAAAGGGCCGGATGTCCCCTGTTCGCGTAACCCGAGCCCGCCAAGGCCCACCAACCACGAAAAGACAACATCCGGCAACGCTGAGGGTGTTGTCGGTGTTTTCTTTCGATCCGGCTGGTGTCGAACCCGGAGGTTCAACGAATTTGGCGTATTCGGGTTACCTTCTCGAAAAAATCTTCGGTTTTCCTGATACAATACTGTTTTTTTCGCTAAAATCAACTTATGGTAGTTGAGAATGCCGCTCAGGATTGAAAATATGCGGATACCACGGGTGAAATGTCAATGGAATAATTCCATGCCGGCACCGATGACCAGCATGCCCGCGATCAGTCCGCCGAGTGCGATATGATGTTTGCCGTAGGTCTCCGCCATCGGGAGCAGTTCATCGAAGGTGATATAAACCATCACGCCCGCCACGAGGGCGAAGAGCGCGGCCAGCACCGCCGGAGAAAGCACCGGGAGCAGCACCAGAAACCCGATCAGCGCTCCCGCCGGTTCCGCCAGTCCCGCCAGCACCGAGGCGCCGAAGGCTTTGCGGCGGTTGCCGGTGGCATAAACAAGCGGTACTGCAATGGCGACTCCTTCCGGGATGTTGTGCAGCGCGATGGCCACGGTAACCGGCCACCCGACCTCCGGGGCGGACAGTCCCGCGGCCAGGGTTGCCAGCCCTTCCGGGAAGTTGTGCAGACCGATGGCGAGCGTGAACAGCAAACCGGCACGTCCCAGGCGGGCCCGTTCATCCGCAGTGGCGTGTTCCGCGTGGTTGAACTCCTGCAATGTACGCACGTGGTGAGGATTTTCCACTTCCGGGACCAGTTTGTCGATCAGCGCGGTCACCAGCATGCCGAAAGCGAAAGCACCGACCGCGATCAGTCCGCCGCGGGGTGCGCCGAATGATTCTCCGAGCAGGGTGCGGGCCTGTCCCATGAGCTCCACCAGCGAAATATAGACCATGACGCCGCCGGAGAATCCGAGCATGGCCGAAAGAAAACGCCCCGATTCATGACGCGGCAGCCGGAAGAAGGCGACGGCGCCGCCGATTCCGGTTGCCAGACCGGCGATCAGCGTCATGAGCATCACGGTGAAAAATTGTGTTGCCGAAATGTCCATTCTGGTGCGGATCGTCCGGGGTAGAGTTCGCTCCCAAGTTTTTGCGCTCAGCATTATCATAGGTGTTTTTTATGAAAATGCAACCGTTCCGGACAGTGGCGCGTCGGTTTTTTCCATCGGATTTGAAAAAATCCGGGAAAAAAGGGAAAAAGACTTGTTTTTTACGCTTGTTTTTGTTATAATAAAGGTGTTGATGATACAGTTTGAAACAGTTTTTTGTTTTTCTTTCAATTTGGTTATCAATAAGATCATATAATTATACAGCAATTTTTTTTACAGGTATCGATATGTTGACGGAAACAGTTGGCGCGGGTCCGAAGAGATGGAAGAGTTATGACCGTCCCTATGGGGAGCTGTATCATTTTCTGCGCGCCATGATCCGCAGCGGCGAGTTTGCGCAGGGAGAGAAACTGCCGTCGTTGCGGCAGTTTGCCGCGGAGTTCCATTTGTCGGTGGCCACCGTGCAGCGCTGTATCGTCGATCTGGAAAACGAAGGCCTGGTGGAGCGGGTTCACGGTTCCGGCGTCTTTGTCCGTCCGCCGCGCAAAATGATTGTCGGCGGCGGCGACCGCCGCATCGCGGTAAAACTGGAACGCAACCCGGCCATGCTGGATACCTACTGCTCCTATGCCTTGCTGGGAGCGCAGGAACGGGCCGCGACCCAGAATTGTATTCTGGAGATCGACTACCGCAGCCTCCCGACCCGGCAGGCCCTGCTCGAGGCGGGCAATGAATGCGATGCTCTGCTGCTGCTGGGTGCCAATTATGAGGAGGCGATTCAGGACGGAGTGGAGCTCCCCTGTCCGGTGGTGGGCGTGGAGTTCGGCGACAGCCACGGAGGGGTGTGTTCGATGTTGTCGCTGGACCCGTTTCAAGCCGCTGGGCTCGCGGTGGCGTATTTTCGGAAGCTCGGAGTAAAGACCGTGACGGTACTGCACTCTTCGCATGAGATTCACCGGGAACGGGCGGAGTCGTTCCGGTATCGTTGGAACCGGATGGGGCAGTGCCGGCTGCATGAATTTCAGGAACGGGAAAATATTCCGGAAGACTGGGACTGGGCGAACGGTGCGTTTTACATTACCGGCGGTGACACTTACGATTACATCGCGGAACGTTTCCGGCAGACCGTCGGTGGCGACCTCAAACGCAATCGTCGCATCATTTCGCTGGACGGCAAAGCCCGGCTGGTGCCGGGCAAACATCCCGGCGTCTGTATTTTCCCTGACTGGCGCGAGGTGGGGCGGGCGGCGCTGGACGAGGTGATCCGGCGAATTGAAAATCCCGGCAGTCCGCCGCGTCGGATTCTGCTTCCATGTGTGCTGGAATGATCCGATGTGAAAAAACGGAGATGGTAAATCAAATTTCATGATCAGAAATGAAAAAAGGAGTTCCCATCATGAAGTTCCGCAGACTGTTCTTTACGTTGATCGAGTTGCTGGTGGTCATTGCGATTATCGCCATTCTGGCCGCCATGCTGCTGCCGGCTCTCAACCGCGCCCGGGAATCTGCCCGGAAAACCACCTGCGCCAATATTGAAAAACAGATCGGGACCGTGGAAGTGCTGTATTCCGCGGACAACGATTCTTTTTTTCTTCCCACGTGCAACGGCAGCGCGAGCACCACACCGATCAATTCCGTGGGGCGGATGTGGTTCGACATGATGTACGCCTATACGCCGGGGCTGGTGACCCGTGACGTCAGCGGCAACAAATGGGTGGCCGTTCCCATGTGCCCCGAAGCAATCAAGGATCTCGGCCGTACGGTGATCGCCGGACTGGAGTTCGAACTTTCCTCCACGCACATGGGGGGGTATACCCGTTCCGGCTGGATGGGATACGCCTGGCCCGGTTCAGGCGGATTCCCGTTCATCAAACAGGGGGGGATCCGGCATCCCTCCACGGTGATGGATACGATTGACGGTTATTACAGCAGTTTCGGTTCATTTGGTCCTACGGAAGAGTGGGATAATGACGGTGTTTTTGCCTGGACACGGCATAAGAACGGTGCTAATGTACTCTGGGCGGACGGACATGTCAGCTCCTTTGCCAAAATCGCCACGACCGCTATGGTCGGGGCAGGACAGCCGGCTTACGCGTATTATACGCAACCGCAACGATGAGGGATTAAAAACGTGAGAGAAACATTCATCGGACGATTTCTGAAAGGGGAACGGCGGAACGGTGTGCCGTTCATGCCGATCCTGATGCGCTTCTGCGCTCGTTACACCGGAACGCCTTACCGGGATTTCATTCTCGATCCGGAGGCGCACTGCCGCAGCAACATCGCCTGTGCGAAGGCCTTCGGTTCGGACTGGGTCAACGTCATGAGCGATCCCTACGGTGAATTGGAGGCCTACGGCGCTCACATCGACTATCCGGAGGATTCCCTGCCGCTGGATCAGGTGGTGTTGTTCGACTCGGTGGAGTCGCTGGTGCGGCTGGAACACATTGATTTCGTAGGAAACCGGCGCATTCAGGGGCGTCTGCGGGAACTGGAAATTTACCGCCGTGATCTGGAGAAGGACGATATGGCCATCTGCGGCTGGGTGGAAGGGCCGCTGGCGGAATACTGCGATCTGCGCAGCATGCAAAATGCCTTTCTGGATCTGTACGATGCGCCGGAAACCGTCCGGCGGACGCTGGATATTCTGTACCGAAACGCCGAACGGTTCATCACATTGCAGGTGGAAGCGGGGGCCGACATGATCGGTATCGGCGACGCCGCCTGTTCCCAGCTGGGGGAAGAACTCTATCTGGAGTTTGCCTGGGAGCTGGAGCGAAAGCTGGTGGCGCACATCCACCAACTGGGGGCGCTGGCCAAGCTGCACATCTGCGGCAACACCACGGCGATCCTGCCGCGGATGATCGCCACCGGCGCGGACATCGTCGACGTCGATCATCTGGTGGGGGACATGACGCCGTTTGCGGAATATCTTGGGGCGGAACAAACGTTGTGCGGCAATCTGGATCCGGTTTCCGTGCTGCAGGACGGGACGCCGACGGAGATTGAGCGACAGGGGCGGGCGCTGGTGAAGGGACTGCCCGGCAAACTGATTCTCTCGGGCGGCTGTGAAGTCACGCCGGATACCGCGCCGGAAAATTTGCTGGCACTGCAGCGGGCCTGTGACCGCGGGTAGCCTGGGGGTTTTCCGGGATTTGGGTGGGGGCGTGTTGGGCAGACGGCATGGCTGGTGCCGCGGTTTTCAATGGGGAATGGATGGCAAATGAGCATTCAGGTGGCAGTGATCGGCGGCGGAGTCCGCGCCCGGCATTTGCTCGGGGAATTGTTGAAGATTTCGGACCGGCGGGTAGAGCCGGTGGCGGTGTATGAACGCGACCGGGAACTGGCTGCGGATTTGCTGCGTTTCTGGGGAACGCCTGACGCCCGGATTTGCGATTCGCCGGAGGAGGCGGTCGGCACGCCGGGGGTGGAATGGGTGATGGTGTTTTCTCCGAACGTCTTTCACAAGGAACATATTCTGGCCGGTTTTGCTGCCGGAAAGCACGTGTTTTCGGAAAAGCCGCTGGCCACGACGGTGGCGGACTGCCGGGAAATTTATGAGGCTTCCCGTCGGACGGATCGGCACTTTGCCACCGGTTTTGTGCTGCGTTATGCACCGATCTACCGCAAGGTGAAAGAGATACTCGACTCCGGAGAAATCGGGCGCATTCTGTCCATCGACGCCAACGAAAATGTGACGCCCGCACACGGCGGTTACGCCATGACCAACTGGCGGCGGCATACCGCGATGGCGGGACCGTACATTCTGGAAAAATGCTGTCATGACCTGGATCTTCTGAACTATTTCTGTGATTCGCTGCCGTCCCGGATTGCCTCTTTTGGCGGCAATGATTATTTTAATCCGTCCAACGCGCATCTGCTGAAAAAATACGGCGAACACATGTATAAATCCTGGCCGGATCCCCATCGCATCGACACGCCGTTCACGGATGACGCCGACTTAATGGACAATCAGGTGTCGATTCTGGAGTACCGCAATCGGATTCGGGTGCAGTTTCAGTGCACGATGAGCAATATCATTCCGGAACGGCGCATGTATTTTTCTTGTACCGAGGGCACCATGATCGTCGAATTGTACAGCGGCACCATCCGCTATCAGAACATCGGCGCCCCCGGGACGTCCGTGCTGGATTTTCATGGGGAAAGCCATGGTGGCGGCGACCCGATTCTAATGCGGGCGCTCTTCGAAACCATGACCGGTGGCAGCGCGCCGCTGTGCAGCGGTGACGAGGGGCTGAACAGCGCGGTTGTGGCGCTGAGCTGCGACGAGGCGGCCCGGACCGGGCGGGTGATCGATCTGGAGCCGATCTGGAAATCACTGGGACGGTGAGACTCATGAACTGGCGTTTGCGGGGGTGTGTGCTGCTGCTGATCGGGCCGCTGGGAGTGTTAACGGCGGGCGAGTTGCCGCAGGCGGTGACGGTGTGCGCGGTGGGAGCGCGATACGCCGAAAACGAGCAGGCGGATATGGCGGGAACGCTGCGGGCGATGATGGCTTTTCATACGGAGAACCTGCGGCGGATTCTGAAGGAGAAGCCGGATCTGATCGTGTTTTCCGAATGCATCGATCTGCCGCGGAATCTGGCGACCGAAGCGGAGAAACGGCGCTGGTACGACTTTGCCGGAAAAAAGTTGCGTGAATATTTCCGGGAGACGGCGCGGCAGTATCGCAGTTTTGTGGTGTATCCGCATCTGGAACCGGCGCCGGGCGGCGGCTTCTACAATACGGCGGAGTTGTTCGACCGGGAGGGGCGCCCGGTCGGAAAACCGTACCGCAAACAGTATCTGCCGCGCTACGAGGCGGAAGGCGGCGTCCGCCACGGGACGGAGACCGTGGTGTGGGAGACCGAAATTGGACGAATTGCACCGTTGATCTGTTTTGATTTGAATTTTGATGAGCTGCTGCACGAGGTGGCGGCGCGGAAGCCGGATTTTGTGGTGTTTCCGAGCTGGTATCACGGAGATTTGATGCAGAATTACTGGGCCTATCGCACCGGCGCGCACTTCATCGGGGCGTTCAGCGGGGAGGCGTCGGTGGTGAATCCGCTGGGCCGCACGCTGGAGACCGGGACGCCGGAACGGCCGGACGTGGTGCGGACCGTCAATCCCGACTGCCTGCAGGTGCACTGGGATTACAACCGCGAGCCGCTGGCCCGGGCCCGGGCGAAATACGGCGATGATGTTTCCCATACGGAAGTGGACCGGCTCGGCGTGGTGCTGCTGAGTTCGCGCCGGCCCGGCGTGTCCGCCAAGGAGATCGCCGCTGAATTTCACATCGCTCCGTGGGAGGCCTATTACCGGGAAACCGTGGACGCACGGCAACGGGCGGAATCGGAGGCGCGTCCATGAGGCGGTGGTTCATCGACCGGGAATCGCCGGTGCTGTTGCTGGGGCTGCTGCTGATGCTGGTGCTGACGGGCAGGGCCGGAGCCCGGGACTATTACCTGTCGCCGGACGGGAATGACGAAGGTCCGGGCAACCGGAAGAATCCGTGGCGGAGCATTGCCCGGGCCAATGCGGCGCTGGCGCCGGGAGACCGGGCGGTGTTTCTGCCCGGGGTATATGCCGGCAGCATTTCGCCCGTGCGCAGCGGGGAGGCGGGAAAGCCTGTGGTGTACCTGGCGGAAAAACCGGGCAGTGTCCGGATCGAAGGAACGTTCAACCCGCTTTACAACGAAAAAGTGCTGATCGGCATTCAGGACCGGCGATATCTGGTGATTGATGGTTTTGCCAATGCCGGGACGGGGGCGAAATGGCTGCGGCTGGACCGCGTCCACGACAGTGTGTTTCGCAATCTGCGTTTTGACGGGACGGACTTTCACAATCCGATTGAATGTCGCGATTCGCATCGGAACCGGTTCCGCAACATCTACGCCGGGCGGGTGTTGGCGACTCAGGACGGATTGATTCTGAATGACCTGTGGAATAATTTCCAGTGTTCATACAACGTCTATGAAAAGTTGTATATTACCCGCGCCGGGCATCGGCCGTTCGGCATCTGGTATGACAGCGGGCACAACGTCATTCGCGACTGTGTGTTCGATGCGCAATGGAGCCGGGGCTTCGAATTGTTTGCGCCGCAGCGGGTGCTGATGGAACGCTGTCTGATCGTCAATGCCTTTCGCGGGACGGCTTCGGCGATGAGCATGGCCAAGATTTTCATGGTCGACTCGATCTTCCGGCGCAATGTGGTGCTGCGCAACGGCGGCGCACCGCTGGAGGCCCGGGCGTATCAGTACAATGACGGCGTGACGGTGCTGCCGCCGTTCGGACTCCGGGGATCAAGAATTTACCACAACACCTTTTTCCGCAATCTGGAGCACGCGCTGGTTTTCGGCAACGGCCTGTCGCCGGAGCTGCCGGACCTCACGCTGAATAACGAGTTCAAAAACAACATCTTTGCCGAAAACTCCCCCGGCGGGGACGGTACCGCCCTGCGTATTCTGGAACGCCTTCCCGCCGGGAACCGCATTTGCCGCAATCTGATCTGGGGCGGGCCGGGCCAACCGCATACCGTGCGGTTCTACAATCCTTCCGGAGCGGTTACCGAGGCGTTGAGCACCCCCGAAGCGGACGCGCGGTATCCGGAGCTTTTCGCCTGGAATCTGGACGCTGACCCGCGTTTCGTTGACCGGGATCGAGATGATCTCCGGCTGCGTCCGGACAGTCCCGCGCTGGATGCGGGCGAACCGTTGACGGTTGTTGCATCCGATGGCCGGGGGAGGGCGGTGCCGGTGCGGGATGCCCGGTATTTCTTCGACGGTTTCGGCATTGAAGGCGAAAGCGGCGATCTGGTCCGGATCGGCGCCGATCCGCAGCTTTTCCGGGTGATGCGGGCGGATCTGGAACGGAACGTGCTGGAGCTGGACCGGGAGCTGGCGTTTTCCGCCGGAGAAGCGGTCACGTTGCCGTATGCCGGAAAAGCACCGGATCTGGGCGCGTATGAGGCGGAAATGGAGACCGCGCCGCGGGTGCCGCCGGGACTCTGCCTCCGGCCGGAACAGGGGGAGATGCTGCTCCATTGCGACTTTGAACCGGAAAGCCGGGAAACGTGGTTTTACCGGTTCTGCAGCACCTACATGCCTTATACGGTGCTGCGTGTGGACGACCAGACCGCCGCATCCGGCGGCCAGTCCCTATGCATTGCGGCGGCGCCGGATACACCGGCGGCGGGCGGCGCGTACCTGTGTGCGTTTCTGGAGGCGCCGTTCTGGAGTCCCGCCACGCATCCGGTGGTGTCGTTCGGCTACCGCATTCCACGCGGAGTGCCGGCGGGTGTGACGCTGGTGTTTTTCGACGATGCGCGGCTGGGACGATTGGAAATTTCTCTGGGCGGTTCGCCCGCGTACCGGGTGCAGGACGGCGTGGAAAATCTGGATCTGGTGCGGCTCCGGGACGACGACAGCTGGCATACGGCGACGGTGGATCTGCGCGAATTGACGCGGCGATTGCCCGGCATACGCATGATCAAACAGTGGCGTTTCATTACCGGTGGCAACGGACGACGCGGCGACCGGTACTGGGTGGACGATTTTCAAATCCGGCGGGCGCAGGCCGATGCCGGAACGGATGGCGATCAATCGTGAAGGATGGAGTGCAGCCTATGACGTATTACCAACATCTTGGTGCCTACAGTGATCTGGCCGATATTGCGCTGCGGGCAGGATTGATGAAGCGGACGTTGCCGCTTCCGGAATTTCGCGCGGCGGCAGTGCGGCTGCTGACGGTGCCCATTCTGCCGGAAGAAGAACCGGAGAATTTGACGGTGGTCCGGGAATGGCGGCGGGACGGAATCCAGGGGATGGAGTTGTGCTGGCATGCCGGATTCGGTCCGGAAACCCGGGCGTGGCTGCTGCGTCCCGAAGGAACAGCGGCGGCGGAACTGCCCGGCGTGCTGGCCTGCCACGATCATGGCGGTTTCAAATTTCTGGGAAAGGAGAAAATCGCCGACGGTCCGGGAGGTCCCACGGACGAGATCCGCACGTATCGGGAGCAGTATTACGGCGGTCGGGCGTATGTCAATGCTCTGGCGCGGAAGGGGTTTGCGGTGCTGGTGCACGATGCGTTTCTCTGGGGCAGCCGGAAGTTTGCGCCGGAGGTGTTGCCGGCGGAGGAGCGGGAATGGTCCGACCGGCTCGCCGCGCCGGATGCGACGGAGGCGGAACGATACAACCTGGCGGCGGGGTTCCACGAACACCGCGTGGAAAAATACGCCCGGCTTTTCAACACTTCCATGGCTGCGCTGGTGGCGCGGGACGACCGGATCGCGCTCAAGGTGTTGGCCCGCTTTGCCGATCCGCATCGGCTGGGCGCCCTCGGGTTGTCCGGCGGCGGCAACCGGACGGCCATGCTGCAATGCGTCTGTCCGGAACTGAAAGCGGCGGTGATCGTCGGTTTGATGAGCACCTATGCCGGACTGCTGGATCACAATATGAATCACACCTGGATGCTGTTTCCGCCGGGATTGAGCGCCGTCGGCGACTGGCCGGATCTGGCCGGATGCCGGGCGCCGTCACCGCTGCTGGTGCAGTTCGACCGCGATGATGGATTGTTCAACATGGCGGGAATGACGGCTGCGGACGAGCGGTTGCGCGGGATTTACACGGAAGCGGGGGCGGCGGCGAATTATGAATCGGGATTTTACGACGGGCCGCACAAGTTCGATCTGCCGATGCAGGCGGATGCGTTTGATTTTCTGAACCGGCGTCTGGGATGAGGCCGGAAGCAACGGAAGGAGCTGATCATGGAGTTGCTGCGACGGAAGGAACCGCTGACGCTGCCGATTCGGGTATTGCAGTTCGGCGAGGGAAATTTTCTGCGGTGCTTTGTGGATGATCTGATTCAGCGGATGAACCGTGAGGCGGGATTCGGCGGCGCGGTGCGGATCGTACAGCCGCTGCCGCAGGGCATGGGTGATGCGATCAATGCACAGGGCGGGGTTTACCATTGCGTGCTGCGCGGGGTTGCGGACGGCCGGGCGGTGGAGACGATCGAGCGGATCGATTGTGTGGAAAGCTGCCTGAATCCGGCGCGGGAATGGGACCGGGTGCTGGCAACGGCGCTGCTGCCGGAACTGCGTTTTGTCTTTTCCAATACGACCGAGGCGGGGATCGAATACCGGGCCGGTGTGGACACGTTTCCGGCCAAGGTGGCACGGCTGGTCGCGGCGCGCGCCGCGGCGGGCTTGCCGGGGCTGATTTTCATCCCCTGCGAATTGATTGAGCACAACGGGACGACTCTCCGGGAATGCATGCTGCGGTATCTGGAAAAAGATCCCGCGGCCGCAACTTATGTCGAACGCGAATGCATTTTCTGCAATACACTGGTGGACCGCATCGTGGCGGGATATCCCCGGGACGAGGCGCCGGCGTACTGGCGGAAACTGGGGGTGGAGGACCGGCTGCTGGTTTGTGGGGAACCGTTTTTCTTTTTCGTCATCGAGGGACCGGCGGCGGTGCGGCGGGAGTTTCCGGCGGACCGGAGCGGATTGCCGGTGGTGTTCACCGATGACCAGACGCCTTACCGGACGCGGAAGGTGCGGCTGTTGAACGGTGCGCACACGGCAAGCGCCCTGGGGGCGCATCTGGCCGGGCTGACGTTCGTCGACGAAATGGTGCGGGACGCCCAGTTCGGGGCGTTTCTGCGGCAGGTGCTCTTTGACGAGATTCTGCCGACGGTGCCGCTGCCCGAAGCCGAAAAACGGGCTTATGCGGAATCGGTGCTGGAGCGTTTCGCCAATCCCTACGCGCATCACCGGCTGCTCTCCATCGCGTTGAACTCCGTATCGAAATGGCGGGTGCGGGTGCTGCCGTCGCTGCTGGATTACCGGAAGATGTTCGGCAAACTGCCGCCGGGCTTGACGCGGTCGATGGCGTTTCTGGTGGAATTCTATACCCGTTGCGAGGCGAACGACGCGGCGGAAGTGCTGGCGTTCTTCCGAAACGGGCCGTCGCTGGAAGCTGTGTTGGGGCGGAGTGATTTCTGGGGGATGGACCTGAACACCATTCCCGGTTTTACCGCGGCGGTTCGGGAGGAACTGGAACGATGATCATTCGTCCCGACGACAATGTGGAGGTTCGTTCCGATGGGCACAAATATGCCGTGCGCGCCATCCGGAAAGGGGAATTTGTTATCAAATACGGGATGCCGATCGGGCGCGCCATTGCAGATGTGGCAATAGGTGAACACGTTCATACGCATAATCTTAAAACGAATCTTGCAGGGCAGATTGCCTATGAGTACCATCCGTCCGGTGCGGCGGCGAAGTTTGAACACATCGCCTGTGACCGGACGTTCTCCGGCTACCTCCGGCGGGACGGACAGACCGGTATTCGCAATGAGCTGTGGGTGATTCCCACGGTCGGCTGCGTCAACCGCCTGGCGGAACGCCTGGCGCAGGCGGTCGGAGGGGTGGCGCTGACCCATCCCTTCGGCTGTTCCCAGCTGGGAGACGACCACGAACGCACCGCCCGGGTGCTGGCGTCGCTGGTACGGAACCCTAATGCGGGAGGAGTGCTGGTGGTCGGGCTGGGGTGCGAAAACAATACGCTGGAGAGTTTTCAGGCGCGCCTGGGTGATGTTTCCTTGCTGAATCTGCGGGTGCTCCGGGCGCAGGACGAGCGCGATGAATTCGCCGCCGGGCTGCGATTGCTGGAGCAGCTGGAGGCGGAGAAGGTGAATGTGCGCAGTGAACGACCGCTTTCGGAATTGCGGGTGGGATTGAAGTGTGGAGGGTCCGACGGATTTTCCGGGCTGACGGCCAACCCGCTGCTGGGGCGTTTTACGGACTGGCTGGTGGCGCGCGGCGGCAGCTGCGTGCTGACGGAGGTGCCGGAGATGTTCGGCGCGGAGACGCTGCTGCTGAACCGCTGCGTGAACCGGGCTGTATTCGACCGCTGCGCGGCGATGGTCAACGGTTTCAAAGCCTATTATGAAGCGCATGGTCAGCCGGTTTACGAAAATCCCTCTCCGGGCAACAAGGCCGGGGGCATTTCCACACTGGAGGACAAGTCGCTCGGTTGCGTGCAGAAGGGCGGCGGCGTACCGGTGGTGGACGTGCTGGAATATGGCGAACGTCTGAAGACGACCGGTTTGTCTCTGCTGAGCGCGCCGGGCAACGATCCGGTGGCTTCGACGGCGCTGGCGGCGGCGGGCTGTCAGCTGCTGCTGTTCACGACCGGTCGCGGGACGCCGTTCGGGACGGTGGTGCCGACGGTGAAGGTCGCGTCGAATTCGGCGCTGGCGGAGCGGAAGCCGCACTGGATCGACTGGGATGCGATGGCGCATCCGGAGGTCGAAGACTTTGCCGACTTTCTGCTGCGCCTCGCATCCGGGAAACTGGCGGCGAAAAATGAAATCAACGGCGACCGGGGAATTGCCCTTTTTAAGGATGGGGTGACCTTATAGCCCGTCCCGGCCGGAGGGCCCGCCCTCCGGCGGTCGCGAGCAGCGCCTCCGGCCGGAGCCGGGACCGGACGGAGACCGTCCGGGATCGTGTCGGCGATCGTTCCCGTTTCCGTGTCAGCGGTATTCGAAACTCATCAGCTCCGGGTTGCAGCAGAACCAGATGCGGCCGCCGGAGACGGCGCCGCCGGCGGTGATCTCCCGTGACATTGCGACCAGGCGTTTCAGCGTCCGGGTGGCCGGATCGAATTCCGCAATGCCGTGCCGCAGCAGTACGAAATAGCGTTTGCCGTCGTTCGGCAGGATGCGCGGGCCCTGCGTTGCCACCAGTTCGCCGAGTTCTCCGGTGGGAATGATGGTTTCCACTTTGCGGGCGACGGGATCGAATACCAGCAACCGGTCGCGATGAACCGCCGCCAGCACTTTCCCGTCCGGCAGTTTTTCCAAGCCGAGATAAGCGGAGACTCCGGGAATCGGTGCTTCCCGCCAGACAATGGCGCGTTGGTTCAGATCGTAAACGGCCAGCGACGCTTCTTTGGCTTCCACCCGGCCGCCGGTGCCGGCGCCGACGGTGGTGCCCAGCAGCAGTTCCCGGTCGGAGAGAAACAAGACGGAATGAATCGATTCCGGAGTCAGGAGTTTTTCCGGCGGGAGCACCTCCATTTTACCTGATTTCCGGTTGAAAATCACCAGCCCGCCGCCGGTCCGTCCGTAACCTGGCGTGCCGGCCATTACGATGGTGTTGCCGTCCGGAGACGCCGCCAGCATGCTGGGACGGTGTACTGCCGGGGTGGCTTCGCCGAGATCGCGCGGATTGCCGTTGCGCGCCACACCAGAATAGGGGCGCGCAGTATCCCAGTCCATCAGGTGTCCTTCGCCATAAGCGCCGATGAAGAGATGATTCCCGACCGGGAGAATGTTGTTCCACTGGTATCGGGCATTGCCGCGCTCCGTGAAGGAATTTGCGGCGGGGTCGAAGACAAAATAGCGCATCGGATGAAACGAGCCGCCCCGGATCGTTCCGTCCGGCATGGCCGCCACCCCCATCAGGTAACTGCCCGCGCTGGGGTATTCGAACGAAACCTCCCGCACGCTTCCGTCCGGACGCCGGATGCGGAGCACCCGGTCCGCCAGATCGAGCGATTCGATCCGCCCGCCTCCCGGGAAATCCCGCAGAAACGCGTCCTGGGTATCGCGCTTCCGGGAGAATTCCATCGGCTGAAAGGCCGGTTTCCCCGGTAATTTGACAGCTTTCCCGCCGTTGAGTTCATACCAGGCGGTGTCGGAACGGTTGCGGTTCCATCCGTAAACTTTACCGTCACTCGCGCGCACCACCTGGCCGGTGGCAGCCCGGTCGCGGGGATCCGGGGGAAACACCTCCACCGTCCGGCGGGACGTCGGATCGAAACCGACCACCTGCGCTTCGGTCGTGCCGACGCCAAACCAGAGCCAGCCCGAGTCGTCGCGTTCGACGTAACGCTGATACTGCTGCCAGTCGCGTTTCCGGATGCTGCCGTAATCGGTGAAAGTCCCCGTCGCCGGGTCAAAGGAGCCGACTTCACACTGCGGATAGGATACCAGCCAGATGATGCCGTCGGCGTCCTCGGTCATGCCCATGGTCAGATAGCCGCTGAACTTCCCGGAAAACGTCACCTTGCCCTGTTCCACGTCGTATTCATAGAACCGGTGCCCGAACGAGGTGTAGAGCCGGTTCCGACTCGACAGCAGCGAGTAGAACGGCCGCAGATCGACGCTGACCGGCGCATCCGGCAGGGAGACGGAACGGGCCTTGCCGGTATCGGCATTGATTTCCAGAAGCTGGCGGCAGCCGCTGGAATCGGCGATGAAGGTCAGAACCAGGCGTTCGCCGGCGGCATTGGTCACCGCGTAAACCCCGCAGGCGATGCCGACCGGAGCGGCGATGCCGTGGGCGCGCAGACCGGGAGGCAGTTTTTCGGTGTTGATCTCCCGCAGCCGCTGTTCCGCGGCCGCCTTCGGCAGCGTCTGTACCGAAAGATCCTTGAATTCCACCGCAAAATCCTTGCCCATATAGTCGGCAAGACATTCGAAGTAAGCCTCTTTGCCGGTGCATTCCAGAATGCCTCCGACCTCCTGCCAGACACCCGGCGCCGCCGGTCCGCGGACGGTCAGCAGCCGATGGTGTTCAGCGTCCCGGATGACCAGGGATCCGGCATTGGCACCTTTGATTTTCCGGATCTTTCCGCGTACCAGCAACGTTTCACCGGCTTGCGGCGCGGTGCGGAAATACTGAACCGCGCTGCCCGGACGTTCGGTCGTCAGACGAATGGTGCCACCGTCGGCGGAGAGCGGGGCGCGCTGCCAGCCGACGGCAGTACCGTCGGCGTTCCGATCGGTCAGATTTTGATGATGCAGCAGTTCGGCGCCGGCCAGCGGCAGCAGCAAACTCAGACAGAGGAGGGCAATCCAGGATTTCATCAGTTGATGTCCCAGAAGTTTTCCGGCGTTTTCGAGAACGGCTGCACGGCGTAGGGATCGGCGATTTCCGCGATGGAATTGCCGTTGAATCCGCGGTTCATCCGGCCGGAACCGCGGGCGGCACTGGCGTGGCCGTCCGCCCAGGCGATGTTGGCGGAACCGGCGTGGCAGGTGACCGGTACGCCGAAGTAGGCGGTGAACGTGAGAAACGCGTCGTAGCAGCTGGCGTATCCCCGTCCCGGCCGGTCGGGCGCCTTGTTGTCTTCTCCGTACAGGGTATCACAGTAGACGATGGTCGCCGAGGGGCGTTTGATCCGGGTGATTTTTGAGGTTGTGGACGCGCCGGTTCGCTGGGTGCTTCCGAGGTTGTTGCTGTTGTAACCGTAACTGACGTAACTCCAGGTGTAGGTGCCGAAATCACGCCCGCGCCGGAGTATTTCAGCCTGCTCCGACTGGTCTTTCGGGCAGGTCAGAATTTTGGTGGCGGTCAGATATTTGTTGTCGTAGAATTTCCAGGGCCAGGCCTTGCCCTCCATGTTGGTCGGCGGCGTCACGTCCTGATTGTCGCCGCAATACAGCATGAAGGCGGAGTCCACCTGCCGGATCTGGCTCAGACAGTTGCTGGAGTGCGCGGTTTCCCGCGCATGGTTCAGGGACGGCAGCAGCATGGACGCCAGAATCGCGATGATCGCGATTACCACCAGAAGTTCGATCAGCGTAAAGTTTCTGTGCATGGAAACAACCTCCTGTTTCATGATTGGTTTTCAGCGAAAAAACGAGGAATCAATCCGATCCGGCGGGCGGCTGCGCCGGGATTTTCAATGCGGCGGATCAGTTCTCTCATCGCCAGCCGCCCCGCCTCGTACCAGTCGACGGCCAGCGTCGCAACCGGTATGTACTCCGGCATCAGATGCGACTTGCCGTCGACGGACAGAATGGTCCGTTCCCGCCGCAGGTCCCGGCCGAGCCGCAGGTAATGCTGCAAAAACTCGTCGCAGCGGGTGCCGCCGGAGAACCAGAGCCCCTCCGCTTCCGGGGCGATGTCGAATTGCTGTTCAAACAGGTGCCGGACCGTGGCCGAAACTTC
This sequence comes from uncultured Lentisphaeria bacterium, assembly GCA_949282965.1. GTDB lineage: Bacteria > Verrucomicrobiota > Lentisphaeria > Victivallales > Victivallaceae > CALXOD01. The sequence goes on along the minus strand of CASDQW010000041.1, from coordinate 26,888 downwards.
GCCGCCCGCCTCCTGCCAGAGGTCGCGAAAGCAGCGCATCCGCCAGCGGTGTGTCGGATCGTCAAAATAATAAAGTTGTACTTTCCGGACATGATGTTCTTGAAAATACGCCACAGCCAGTTCCGCCGCCGCCACCGGATCCAGAGCCACCGGGGATACCACGCCGCCGTATAGATTGGTCATTTTGACACCGACCGCGGGAAAGTTCATGGGAATCGTCTGCCCGGAAAAATCATAACCTCCCAGAAATAAAATACCGCACAAAGACGGTGAAAAATGCTCGAAGGACGGCCATGACAGTTTCGGATTCAGATATTCCCGCCAGCGCAACGACAGGGTATAACCGGTTTTCATAGCTACTTCCCGCACGGCACGGCAAACTTCTCCCAGATAACCGGCGTACAGATTATCATCTTCTGAAAAAACCAGGATTTCCCGTTCCGTTCCGTCGTCGGCGGCAATCCGCCGCTCCCGGATATAGGCCCCCGCGCCCGGACGCATTTCGATCAGACCGCGGTCCCGGAGGCGGCGGAACGCCTGATGCAGCGTGTAATCGGTTTCGCCGAGTTCCGCCGCCAGTTCGCGCAGCGGCGGCAGCCGGTCGCCCGGATTATAACGTCCGGTGGCGATCCAGGTTTCCAGGCGGTTGATCGTTCCTTTGATGCGTTCTGATGCAGGCATGGCTTTTTGAAAAAAAAGTTATTTGAAGTTGTTTGAAAATCTTCAAATATTATAGCAAGAATCTTTTTAGTTGTCAAGGGCCATTCGAAAAAAAACGGGAAAACGATCGGTTTTCCGGGATTGTTCCACCGTTGTGAATCCGGACTGGACGCAGGACGCGCTCAACGAGTTGTCAGCACCGGTCCCGGCCGTTGGGGGGGCCAGAGGGGAGGGGGAGGAAAAAACCGGGCGGTTTGCGCGTCGGATTTTCCGGGAATCGGGTTCCGGGGGGATTGCGAAGGTGGTTTTCGGACGCTATATTGCGCTCTGGAAACTGATTTTACCGGAAAGGATCCGAGTATGAGTTTTGCCACCACGCCGCGGGAGGCGGCGGAAAAGGTGCGCCGCACGTATCGGCGCATTCCCGGCAGCGGCTTCATTCAGCGTGACTTCGGGCTCTGGATGTGTCTGGACCAATGGGTGCGCGACGGGCTCCCGCGGGACAGGAGCGAGGAGGAGCTTTTTCATTACGAACCTGTCGGGAAGTGGAACCTGTCCGGTCTGGGCTGGACCGAAGCGGCTTTTCTGCCGGAGTTTCCGGAAACGGTCCTGCGGGACCTCGGAGAAACCGAAATCGTGCAGGACAATGCCGGACGCGGCGTACTCTATTTCAAAGGGCGCCGTCAGGGGTTCATGCCGGAATACGTTTCGCATCCGGTAACCGACATGCGCAGCTGGAACGAGGCGGTCAAGCCGCGTCTCCAGCCGGATACGCCGGAACGTGTCGCCCGGTGCCGGACCGAGGGCGAGGCGGCGCGCGAGGCCCGGCAGCAGGGGCTGTTCATCTGCCAGCGCGTGATCGGCGGCTACATGTACCTGCGCAGTCTGATCGGTCCGGAGGCGTTGCTTTATACCTTTTACGACGCACCGGAACTGATTCACGACTGCATGCGGACCTGGCTGGAGCTGGCCGATGCGGTGACGGCGCTGCATCAGCAGTATGTGCCGTTCGACGAAGTCTTTTTCGGGGAAGACATCTGTTACAACCACGGACCGCTGATTTCGCCGGACATGATGCGGGAATTTCTGTTCCCCTATTATCAGGAGCTCCTGAGCCGGATCCGCGGTCGCCAGCCGGAACAGCGGGAGTTCTACATCCAGCTTGACACCGACGGCCGCTGTGAAAGCGTCATGGATCTTTATATCGAGGAGATCGGGTGCAACGTGTTTTCGCCGTTCGAAGTTGCCGCCGGCTCCGATGTCGTCGCCATCGGCAGAGCCTATCCGGAACTGGTTCTTACCGGCGGGTTTGACAAGCGCATTCTTGCCGCCGGACCGGCGGCGATCGACCGGGAGGTGGACCGGATTTTTCCGGTGATGTTCGCCCGCGGCGGATACTGGCCGACCTGCGACCACGGGATTCCGGCGGAAGTGAAATGGCAGGATTATCTGCACTTCCGCAAACGCTGTCTGGAATTTGCCTGAGCGGGAAGCCACCCTTGCGGGGATTGTTCGGCGCCTGTTGGGCGCCCGCCGGGATCATTGCCCCCCTGGCCGGCCTCCGGAGGCGGTGCCGGGAGGGGGCAAAGCCCTTAAAATCCCGTCCGGGAGGGCAGGACGCCGAAACGCCGGAACCGGAACGACTCCGTGGTGCGCAGCAGCGTGTAATTCCCGTCCACGGACCAGACTTCCCCGTCTTCCAAACGCAGTTCGAACACGATCAATCTGCCGATCCAGTCAGCGCAGTTTTCATGGCCTCGCCAGACCGGCGTCCAGTCGCTGGCGTCTCCGGAAAACGGAATGCAATCCTCGTGAGACCGGATCAGTACCGGGTCGGACGTCATGTCGTAGACGGCCGCCGTCGCCCGGGCGGCCCGCAGGTTCCAGGAGAGCGTGCCGCCATGCCAGACGCATTCGCGAAACGCCAGAACGCCCGTGCTTCCGGGAACGGTTTTCAGGGCGAGCAGCCGGTTGCGTTCCGTCCGGTAGATTTTGATGGCGGAACAGAGTTCGCGGGGCGCGAAGTTGCCGTGTTCCACCGACGCGGCCGAGCCGTAAATGAACCAGTGGCGCTCGTCCTGCCGAACCGTTTCCGGGAAAAACATCGTGTTCTCTTCGCCGACGCAGGGCGTGCGCAAAGTGCGCTGCCATGCATCCCCGTCATAGGAGTACGCCAGTTCGCATGTGATGCTGCCCCCGTGAAATTTATGGGCCAGTGCGGTCAGGTTTCCAGGTTTGTAAACCAGCAGCAGTCCGAGTTTCAGATCTCCGGCGGAAAAAATGTTCATCCCGTAAAATTCGTGCAGCGGTCCGTCCAGCGAATCCGGGGTCAGCCACAGCCGGGGCGGCGTGAAGTTTTCCCAGTCCCGGGTCCGGATCCCCGCGATGCGCCGATCCCCCCAGTCCGGGCGCGTGGCGATCAGCCATTCCTGCCGGGCGGAGTCGTAACAGCAGGAGCCTACGGGCTCCGCTCCCCGCGAATGCCATTGCACGGTAGGCACCCGGTGCCAATGCAGCGTATCCGGTGAGACCAGCAGCCGGCAGTGAACGCGCTGTTCGTCCGGCAGAAAAATCGACACCAGCATTTTATACCGGGCGGACGGCAGCGCCCGGGGGTCTTCCGTTACGGCGACGATCTCGCTGTTTGGCGGCAAATCGTCCAGAAGTTGATGCGATGCCGCGGGATCGCGCACTCCCGCCCGTCCGGCGGCGCCGCGGTCCCTGGTGAAGGCAAGGCCGTCCGTACTGACCGCCGTCAGCACATGGGAACGACCGTTCTGCAATTCGGTTCCCATGTAAATCAGGCGGAAAAGTCCATCCGGCTGCCGCAACACAAATCCGGACGGCAGCACCGTATTCATCCGGTCGTCGACGTAACGGGCCACCTCCCTGATTTTCGTGGCGTGACGGACCAGATTTTCCCTCCGGAAAAGAGCGGTGTCGTCCAGCAGCAAATTCATTTCGCCTCCTGTTTCTTCGTTGTTTCCGTGGAGATGACGGGCGGGGTGTTCATTGTCGCAGGTGCGGAGGATTCCGGGAACACCGGAATTGTGCCTGTGGACAGGTTCGTTCCCCGGGGGGCTTCCCGGGGGGAACCTGCCGCGGCGGCGCTGGGAGCCGTACTATCCCGGCCCGCCTGCCGTCCGGTACGCACGATGCGGCATCCCCCCGTCGCCAGCACCGCCAGCAGGAGCCCCTGCAGGGCGAATGTTTCCGGCGCGCCCGACCGGATGGTGGCCGGAATCATGGCAAGCCAGTACAGCAGCAGGAGCGCTTCATGCGAGATCAGAAAAAAACGCCGCGCCGCCCGGTTCCGGCGCTGGAGCGCCAGAAACACTCCGCAGCAGACCAGCCAGATCAGGAGAAAAAATCCCCCGTACTGAAGCGCCGTCCGGCTGAAAATCAGGCCATCCGGACCACCGTACAGACAACTGATTCCCTGCACAAAGGCAACGATGCCGATCACGAAAACAAAAACGGTAGACAAGACGTGGAGTCCTTTGACTATTTTTTTATGCCGGAATGGGTTGCACGAGTCTGACATGGCGATCTCCACCGTGAGGATTCCAGATTGCGGGCGCTCTTCCTGTATTGCCCCATACTATAGCATGGGGAGTTGACGTGTCAAATTACGGTTCCGGAACGGGATGGAATGCCGGAGAGCCGAAAGCGACATCGGAAAAATGTCCACCTTTCCTGCGCCGGCAGGATTGTTTTTCCGTCGTCCGGTGCTATACTTCCCGTTGAGAGTTCGCGGATTCGGAAAACATCAGGAGGTATCATGAACGACCCCATTGCGACGTTTCATCGACTGGCGGAACAGACGGAATTGTGGCTGCGGGACCGACTTGACCGGCAGGCACCGGGAGCGGAGAAGGAGGCGGCAGCGCTGCTGGCTGAACTGGAGCGGCGTTTGACGCTTCTGCGATCCATGCCGGACGATCCGGAGCGGCTGCGGTGGGAACCGGACGATCTCGCCGCCATCCGGGCCCTGCGTCCGGCGACGGATCATGCTCCGCGCCCTCTGAATGCCGCACAGCTGGCGTCCCGCATGGCCGGGGCGCTGAACGGTCGTTTCGCCGGCTGCACTCTCGGGGCGATCGTCGAAATGAATTCCGTGGCGGACATGGAGGCGCATGCCGCGTATGACCGGATGGCTTTCCCGCCGGAGGATTACTGGCTGACCGCGTCGTCGCCGTCGTGGCGGTTACGGTATATTTCCGGAGTGCCGGAGACCTACACCCGGGACCGGATGCATGGCGTGCCGGTGGACGACGACATCGCCTACACCCAGCTGGGACTGCTGATTCTGGAGGAATGCGGACGGGATTTCACCACCGCCGACGTCGGCCGGATGTGGCGGAAATACCTGCCGATGGCTTACACGGCCGAAGAGGTGACTCTGCGCCATCTTCAGGAAGGACTGCCGCCGGAACTCGCCGGCCGCACGGACAATCCTTACCGGGAGTGGATCGGGGCGGACATCCGCTCCGATCCCTGGGGATACGCCGCGGCGGGGAATCCGGAGCTTGCCGCGGAATGGGCTTACCGCGACGCGACTTTGAGTCACCGCTGGAACGGGGTGTACGGTGCGATGTATTTTTCTGCGGCGGTTGCGGCGGCCTTCACGGTGGACCACCCGCGCGACGCGCTGGAGATCGCCCTCGGCGAAATTCCCGCCGAATGCGCCATGGCGGAGACGGTCCGCTGGGCGTTGGACCGGGGCAAGGGCATTCACCATTACCGGGAGGCGCGCGCGGCGGTGGAGGAGCGTTTCGGGGAAATGAGCTGCGTTCATACATTGAACAATGCCGCGCTGACGATTTTCGGACTGCTGATCGGCGGCCGGGATTTTACCCGGGTGATCGGAGAAACCGTGGCGATGGGCATGGACAACGACTGTACCGCCGCGACTGCCGGAAGCATTGCGGGGGCGGTGATCGGCATCGACAACATTCCGGCGCAATGGACGCGGAATTTCGATGACGTGGTCTACTCCTATCTGAACGGCGTGGAGCGTTTTTCGATTCAGGATCTGACGCATCGCTTTCTGCGCTTTGCCCGCGGGAACGCTGAAGGGGAGGGGCAGCGGTAATGTCGGGGGCTCTCTGGGAAATTTCGGAACTTCTGGAACGGCTTGAAAGAGAGAAACGTGCCGCCGCCGTGCGCTCCATGATCGTTTCCTTTATTCTTGGAGGCGCCTATATCCTGATCGGGCTTTGCTGGTGGGAGCGCCTGGTTGCGCCGTGGTCTGTGGCGTGGCAGGTTGGGGCTGTTTTGTCGGCGGCGGCTCTGTTGCCGCTGCTGTCGGCAGGAGCCGACTGGTTCGGGCGATGGTGGGCGCGTCTGCCGCGGTGTCCGGAGTGCGGAGTGCGGCTGCGTCATTTCATGCCGGTTCTGCGGCGCTGTCCGGAATGTTGCCGGGTGATCATATCCGACCGGCGGGCGTTCCTGCCGGGCTATGTGTCGCCCGTATCCAAATCGCAGAAGCCTTTCAATGTCAATACGATAGGAGGTTTTGTCGGCCAGTGGGTCGTCGGGTTGGTCGGGGTGCTTTTCCCGGCGCTGATCCTGTTCGGGATCGTGTATCAGGTGGGGATGGCGAATCTGCCGCGTCTCACGGCTGCTTCGCTGGTATGGCTGGGGGGGCTCGTCATTTTTTATAACTGGTTCGGCAGGAGCGGGATGGAGAAACTGGAGGCGATGGTGCTCTGGATAGACCGGAAATGCGATCGATTCAATCGGAAAATCATTCCGAATTACCGGAGCAGACTGCCCGATCCCGCGCATCTGTGTCCGCATTGCCGCCGGGAGCCGGACCATGTGCTGGCGGCGATTACCGGGCATTGCAGCCGCTGTGGTGGACCGATTCTGAAGGTGGCGGAAGAGGCGGATTCTCCGGCGATGATGGACGGGAGAAACATCCGCCGCTACCGGAAAATCCGGAGATATGCCTGGCTGATGCTGGTGGGGCTGCTCGGGTTGTGGTTGTTCTGTTCGCTGCGCCGGGACGGCCGGGAGTGGGTGATGGGGGGCGGCGTGGTGATTGCGGGGCTCCTGGTTTGCGGGGGATTGTGGCAACTGCGGCGGGACTGGCGATTGCGTTTTCGTTGTCCATTCTGCCGGTATCCGAACGATCCGGAAGGCATTCTGGGGCAGACGGGGCATTGCGCCGGATGTTTCCGCAAACTTGTGCGCGATGAGGTGCCGGAAACGGAACGATCCGGTACGGAAAAATAAGCGAGAGAGGAACAAAAAAACGGTATTCCGCAATTCGTTGTTGCGGAATACCGTTGGAAGCGGTGCGGAAAGGTTATTTCACGCGGCCGGTGTAAGCGTCCGCATCCGTGTTGTCAATGACGTACTGGAAGAATTTCTGTTCCGCTTCCGCGCGTGCCTTGTCCCAGGGACGCGGTGCGCCGCACAGCTGCACCACCCACAGTTTCAATTCCTTGCGATGCCAGTTGACCATGCAGTTGGTGCCCCAGGCCCCGCCGTGGCCGAACCAGGAATCCTCCCGGTCTTCCTCGGGTGCGGTCAATCCCAAAGAGTAGCCGCCCATGCCTTTCGGACGGGTCGATTTGGCGAGCAGTTCCCGGACGGTTTCCTCCTTGAGAATGCGTACCCCGTTATCACCGACTCCGAGATTCATCAGCATCTTGTAGAATTTCAGCTGATCATTGGCCGTCGTCCAGAGGCCGGCTCCCGCCGAGGCGAAGACGTGGTCGTCGTTGTAGGGACGCTGCTGCATGTCGTTCTGCCGCCGGTATTTCGCCGGAGCGTCCTTGACGCAGTCGTACATTTCGACCTGGGTTTTCAGCTGTTCGTCGGTCGGGCGGAAGGAGCTGGCCGTCATTCCGAGCGGGGTCAACACCCGTTCCTTCAGAAAGTCCTCCCAGCGCTGGCCGGTAACGACCTCGACGATCGCGGCGCCGATGTCGATGCCGGTATTGGAGTACTGGACTTTGGTTCCGGGTTCAAACAGCAGCGGACAGGCCGCGGCAATGGCCGCCGTCTGGCGCAGAGGGGCGCCGCCGCTCCAGCCGCCGCCCTTGATGTTGCCCTGTTTGGCGCAGATTTCGAAGGGGAAGCCGCCGGTATGATTCATGACCATGCGGATGGTCAGCGGCGTTTTGGCCCGGGTCAGGGTTTTGACGCCGTCCCGGTTGGAAGTCAGGACCCAGAGTTCCTTGAATTCCGGCAGATATTTGGAGACGGGATCGTCCAGCGCGATTTTTCCCTCTTCGATCAGCATGGCGATGGTGACGCCGCAGAATCCCTTGGTCTGCGAGCACTGCATGAAAACATCGTCCATGGTGATGGGGCGTTTGGCCGCGACGTCGGCATAACCGACACAGGCGGTTTCCTGCACACCGTCTTTGTAGAAGATGTTGATGGCACCCGGGAGCTGGCCGCTCTGGACATAGGGGGCCAGCGCGTCTCTGGCAAAAGTGGTTGAAGATTCCTTCGGGGCGTTTTCCACCGCGCGGCATCCGGCGGCGCCGATCGTCATGGCGGCGATCAACAGCAGCATGGACCTGGCAATCTGTTTCATTGTTTCAATTCCTGTTCATAGGGTTCATGACCTCCGAAAAGTGTGTTCCGGGAGGCCGGTAACGGGAGAATAATGATAAGATAACGGCTTTTTTCCCGATTACAAGTTTCGGCATACTCCATCGGAAAGAGAGTGCGGCAGAAGGACAAGTCCAGAGCGGCAACGGGTTGCTTCCGCGCTTTTACCGGGGTGATGCCAACCGGTAAATGCTGACCGCTCCACGCTGTTCCTTGACCAGCTGCTGCAGATTCGAGGTTTGATCGTTTTTCTGAAAGGCGAACAGGCCGTAGCGAAAAGTTTTCCCTTTGAGATGAAGGATTCGCGTCAACCACGTATTGAGTTTCAACAGATCGGGATGGACGCAGCCCAGTTGCTCAACGATCGAATTGAATTGAGGTTCCGGCAACGGACGGATGACGGCAATCAGCCATTCTCCGCTTGGTTCTTTCCCGTCTGCAGGAATCAAATCATAATAAGCACCCTCAAAATGTGGTCCGTAAATCATGCGCGGGACGAGACCGGACGGTGTCTTAATGACACGATAAACGCGATCCTGTCCATCAAGATTCGTGCCGCTGTTAATCATCAGCAGTCCGCGTGATTGCAGGTGTGGGTGCAGTATTCTTTTGAGAAAATCGGGTAATGCCGCGCGGTCACTGTTCCAGACGATCGGATACCCGTCATTGGCACCATACACGACGAAGGTGTCGATGGGAATCGGTTGCAGTTCCTGGAACATTTCACGCCATTCGACATGAATCCATTCAGTCCGGTTGCCGGATTGGATGATGGCAATGAGCAACAACAGAACGAGGCCGCCCGGAAGCAGTTTCGCCCATTTTTGATGCCGTCTGGCGGAACGGGTCAGCAAAATGAGACCGCGGGCGGCGATTATATAAGACATTACCAGTGCCGGCAACCAGATTCGCGGCGGTCCGCCGTGGGTGAAAAGACTGATTGCCAGAGGAAAGAGAATGAATAGAAGAAGCAGGATGTTTTTGCGATCCGGCTTTACGGCAAACAGCAACAGCCCCGGCCAGAGGCACAGTGCCAGGATGTTTTTCAACAACCATTGTGGGTAATTGGCTGGGGTCAGCACGTCGCCGAACTGCCTTGCTCCCTGGAGCGCGTCAAAGTTGGCCCAGACAAACCAGAGACAATAACCCGCAAAAATTGCAGTGGCCGCCCACCACGCCCGGTATTCGCGTCGAAAACCATGGCGCAGGCAGTTCCAGGCACAGTATAGACCGGGAGCCAATAAAAACAACAATGCGGTTGATACCGAATTAACCGCCAGAATTCCAGCTGCCAGCAGGAGGAGGGACCATTTCCAGCCGGGACGTTCAGCATGCAATGCCGCATAGCAAAATAATAGAATAAAGAACAGCTGAAGTCCATATCCCCGGGCTGGATAGGAATAACGAATCAATTGCGGGGACACCGCGCAGAACAGCATGGTAAGGATAGCCGCCTTTCTGCCGGCCAGGCGCAGTGCCAGCATTCCAGCCAGAATCACGGAACCGAGACCGGCCAGGAAGGTCGGCAGTCGCCCGACCCATAAGTGGTCCTTTACGAAACAGAATTTTAGCAGAAGCGTATTCAGAGGATGGTTGTTGGGCAGAGAAAAATCTCTCAAAATCTGCGTAATCGGCAACGGTGTGAAAAATTCCAGGCTCCAGATTTCGTCGTATTCAAGCGATCCCGTCAGAAAGGGGATGCGCAGAAAAAACGCCAGCAGCAGAAGTGTGCCGATGGAGCAATACCAAAGTTTACGGTATTGTTTGCGTGCTACCATATATGCCTTTGAACGACAGGATTAACGAATATTCAATCAATATAATTCATGGAAAGATCAATTACAAGCGCAGCAGGAGATTTTAATCCATTCTCCGGCAGGGGGGGCACCGGGGGGAGAAGCCGTCTGGTGTTCGACTTTATTGGATACGGTGCGTAAAGGATCTGATACATCCAATTCCAATTTATAACTCGATTTTTTCCGGGAATGCCTCCTTTCGCATGATTCTCCACATTTTGTCAATATAGGCAAGTGTATAGAAATGTTCGTAATAATGAAAGTAAAACGCCCCTTTGGTCGTCAGAATATAATGGCTGTTCTTTTTGACGAGGTAACCGAGCCATTGTGCGATTTTCAGTTCCAACCCATACATCTTCTTTAACGGGATCCCGAAAAAATGTTCAAAGTTTCTGGGATCTATTTTCATACTGTATGCGGTCCAGAACAGATAATAAACCATTCGCTGTCGCAGAGACAGCCGACAGGTTAGCGCAGTTGGAAGTTTTCCGGCGCTGACGCGTTTGCAATACTCCTCCACGGAAAAGGTGTTGATCTTGAACTGGTCGGGCAGGAGAGAGGTTGCCGAACAACCGAATCCCAGAAATTCATCCCTGGTCATGGAAGAATATTTCGCCTTCTCACCATGGGCAAACGTCCAGATGGAATCGCGGGAATATCCCTGCTCCATGCAATAGCGAGTAATGGTTTCCAGAAGCGCTTTTTTTTCTCGATGGGGCATCGCCTGGACGGAGCTCGGAGTAAATGAAAAATCAATAAAAGGATAAATGGCCACATGATTGGCGCCATTCTGAAATGCCGTATCAAGATCAGCTTTCAAGTCGGCGAATGTCTGAGTCGGCAGCGCAAAAATAAAATCCATGGAAACGGTTTCGAATGGTATTTTCGATAATGTTTGGCCGAGAACGGAAACATCCAATTCGTTCGTCCGGCCCAGCATTCGCTGAAATTTCTCCTGAAAGGACTGAATGCCGATGCTGATCTTGGTTACGCCTGCTTCCTTTAACTCCCGAAGAGTTGACGGGGTAACGTTGTCGGGATGCAGTTCGACACCGATTCCTTCACTCAAAATGAAATGCTCCTGAATTGCCTCAACAATTTCATGCAGCCGTTCTGCTGCGAGCGCGGGGGTTCCGCCGCCGAAATACAGACTTGTGGCCCGTTTTTTCCCGTGATACTGACGGCCGACCAGATGGATTTCCTGTAGCAACGCATCCAGGTATTGGTTGCACAACTCTTGGGAGTAAAGGGTCTTGCAGTATGGGCAGAAGCCGCATATTTTTTTACAGAAAGGAATATGCACATACAATCCCAGTTTGTCGCAATCTTCAAACGGTAGACGGCAGTCATACTCTTTCCGGAACAGAAAAGGTTTGGTGGAACGGGTCAGCCACATCCGGGTGAATGTTGTTAGAAGACGCATGGTGCTCCAGGAACGTTTTCAGATGAATTTCGGATAAGTTTTCAACATCTCAAAAATGATTTTAAGATTCCCGCGAAACAGCAGCGAATACTCTGCGACAAAAAAATATCCACACTTCCCACAGAGTCCGGGAATTTCGATGCACCGCCCGCAAATGGAGAGTTTGCCGTTTTCCATGACAACACATTGATGGCACGGCACGGGAAAGCGATTGTCGATCAGATAGGGGAATGCACTCTTCAGATTCAATACCGGTACACCTTCCCTCATCATTTCCGAGATCACGGCGCAACATTCCGCCTTTTCCTTGTTGGAAAGAGTCAGTTCCTCTGTATCGGGATAGGGCGTATGGAAGTTGAAGGAAACGGCCCGCACATGTTCGGTATCTTGCGCCGTGCGGCAGACCTCGCGAATGGAATTCTGATTGATTCGATTGATTGCCATATAAAAACAGATATTGTCGGAAGTCGCATGTTTGACATTGTATAAAATGGTGTCATAGGTATTTCCGCGGATGGCATTATGCCGTTCCCGGTCGCCGTCGAGACTCAGCAGAATCAAATCCGCTTCCGGTAGATCGATGGGAAATGTTCCGTTGGTAACCACATTAACGATCAGAAATCCCATGTTTTTTGCTTCAATGACCAGATCTCGCAGCGAAAGGCTGCCGTCTTTCCAGAGGAAGGTTTCGCCGCCGCAGAAAAAAAGAATGCGTACCCCCATCTCATACAGCTGCTGCATTTCATGGCGGATTTGCTTATAGGGATGAATGATCGACGTGATGTTATTGACGGCGCAATGTCTGCAACGCAGATTACACATGTCGGTCAGGATCACGGTCCCCAGAATCGGATCTCGGGTACGGAGCAGAATGGTTCGAATCCCGAAAGCAGCCAGATACAGAAAGGGAAAAGTTTTCATGATTCTCTGCGCAATCTTACTTTGGGGGATTCCAGTTTGGTCCAAAAACCTTAAAAATTGTCAACTACTATATCATACCAGCAATCGATTGCAAGTTCAGACGGCTCTGGTCCGGATGGAATGTGGTTTGATTCAGCCCCCGGAAACGAAAAAACCGACCGGAAGACCGGTCGGCGGAGAATCGAAAAAATGGTCGGGGTGGCGGGGATCGAACCCGCGACTTTCTGCTCCCAAAGCAGACGCGCTGAGCCACTGCGCTACACCCCGGACTTTTCTTTACAATACCGCCATTTCAGGGAAATTTCAACTGAGATACTTCGGATATTGGTCATAGATCGGACAACTTGAGCGCCGACAGAAGCGTCGATAGAGAAAAAACGAAAAATCGGAAATTTTCAGATGAAAAAACACGATGAGCGGCCTTTTTATCGTTATACGATATAAAAAACATTTCCGGAAAACCAAGGACAACGATGACAGCAAAGGCGAATTGCGGAATAAACATGCGACGACACTTCGAATCAGCGACGGCGTCAATGCTCCGATATGGGCGGATCATAGCGGTAATCGGCGTCTTATGGTGGCCGGCGATGACGCGGGGAGCGGATTTCCGCGCGGCCGACGCGCTCCTGAAGCCTTATGACGGTCCCACTGCGCGGGAACGGGTTCCGGCGGATTCTTTGTACGGGTTGGTGATGTGCGGCTATCAGGGATGGTTCAACACGCCCGGGGACGGCGGACAGGTCGGCTTCGTTCATTATCAGGATAAGCAGGGACGTTTTGACGCGGATCATTGTTCGATTGATTTCTGGCCGGATCTGTCGGAGGCATCGGCGGAGGAGAAGATACCAACTTCACTCCGGCATCAGGATGGTTCGACCGCTTATGTGTACAGTTCCCGGGATCCGCGCATCATCGACCGGCATTTCCGGTGGATGCGGGAATATGGAATCAGCGGCGTTTTCGTACAGCGGTTCGTGGCTGAAATCCGGGTACCGAAACGGGCGGAGAATTTCAATGCCGTTCTGACCGGCGTCCGGGCGGCGGCCAACGTTCACGGCCGGGTCTGGGCCTTGATGTACGATACCAGCAGATGCGAGGATTTTGCGGCGTTCCGCCGGGACTGGAAACAGCTGACGACCCGGTTTCAGCTGGGGAAGGATCCGGCCTATCTGCATCACCGGGGGAAGCCTCTGGTGGCGTTGTGGGGATTGTTCGCCAAGCGGCCGGGGTCGATTCCGTTTTTTCGACAGGCGATGGCGCTGGTGCGGCAGTCCGGATTCAGCGTGATGCTCGGGACGGATTCCTCCTGGCGGCTGGACGACGATCCGGAGGGGGAGGCGGTCCGGGAACTGATTGCCGCGACGGACGTGTTGTCGCCGTGGCAGGTCGGGCGTTATGATCTGGAGTCGTTTCCCGGCTATTTTCAGCGAACGGTGCGGCCGGGCATCGCATGGTGCCGCCGGAATGGGGTGGATTATCTGCCGGTGGTGTTTCCCGGTTTTTCCTGGGGCAATCTGCAGGGGCGGCAGTTTGATGTGATCCCCCGGCATCGCGGCCGGTTTCTGCAACGGCAGATAGAGGCTTATGACAAGCAGAAGAGCAAGATGCTTTATGTGGCGATGTTCGACGAAATGGATGAGGGAACGTGCATTATGAAAGTGCATCCTGCGCCGCCTGTGGGGGGACGTTGCCGCTTTTTGTCCTATGCGCCGGATCCGCCGGATCATTATCTGAAGTTGGTGGGAGCCGCCGCCCGGAAGTGGCGGAAATATGCTGCGGGATCAGAGGAGCAAGCCGCTGCATTCCGGCGAGACGAAACCAGACTGGATGTTGGCGGGCGTTCTTCTGCGGTTGTTTCCGATAAGAAAAAATCCCGATCGGAATCAATCCGTCGGGACGACGTAAAAGAGCGAATTGGTACCGGAGGTGGGACTTGAACCCACACACTCAGAGAGTACCAGATTTTGAGTCTAGCGCGTCTGCCATTCCGCCACTCCGGCTTCGTTGCATAAGATAGACTCTTTTCGGAAAATGTCAAATCGGATTTTCCGGGAAATGGCAGGATTTCGGAAAGCGTGTCCGCCGCGGCGGGCACTGCCCGGAAGATTTACGCCTTACTTCAAGTCGAAATGATTGGCGATGTCGCCGTCGTAATTGCCGCGGCGGAAGGGATCGGACTGGTAAATCGCCTCCCGGTCCCGTGCTTTGACCGACGGACTGGTGACGTGGCCGTCCACCCAGCCGGTTACCACCTGGTTTCCGTGCATGGCCGCGAGGTCGCCATTCCGGGAGGAATGCGCGGTGGCGCGGACGTAACGCGTGCCGCGGCCGTTGCCGGAGGCGGTGTCCACGGTTTCCGCGAACTGAATGGTTTCCGAAGGACGGCGGACCTGGGTCAGACGGGCATAACTCAAATATTGCCAGTTGATGCCGTAGGAGATCTGGCTCCAGACCGAAGGGAAGGCGGTGAAGGTCCGTTCCTTAAAAACTTTTTTCAGGATGTCCTGCTCCGGCAGTCCGGCATAAAGCTGTCCATGCCGTCCGGGGCACAGCAGCGGCTTGTAACTGCCCAGCTGCCGGTTGTAGGCGAGAACGGTGGACCAGCTGTCAAGTGTGTTGGGGGCGCCGTTATACAGGACCGGCATGTTGGCGTAGCGGGGGTACCAGCCGTCATTGTCGTCCAGATAGAACATCATGGCGGTGCCGACCTCTTTGATGTTGTTGAGGCAGGTGGCCTTGCGTGCCGTTTCGCGCGCCTTGTTCAGACTGGGCAGCAGCATGGATGCGAGAATGGCGATGATCGCGATGACCACCAGCAGTTCGATCAGTGTGAAGGAAGATTTGCGCATGGTTCACAACTCCTGTATTGATTGTGGGGTGAAACGGATCCGCATCAGACGGCATTCGTCGAAGAAGTAGAGGTTTCCATCCGGCGCCAGCGTAATGTAGCCGGTGGTTCGAAGCGATGGATGTTCCAGCAGTTTGACCGGCTCCGGGCGGCCGGGCGCATATTCGTAAGCCGCTCCCTGCAGGATGAAGTAGAGCCTGCCGGCGGCGTCGGCTTCACGGGCGGTGTAACCCCAGAGGCGATTGCTGCCGGACAGCGGTACCCGACGGAGAATTTTGCGTTGCGCCGGGTCCCAGAGGCACCAATCGTAGCGGCCGTCCCGGTGCCGGGCGAGAAACATGAACCGTCCTTCGCGGGTGCGGGCCGCGCCCTGATACAGTTCGACGTCGGGGAGCGGTGCATCGTGCCAGATGACTTTGCCGGTCACGGGGGTGAAGAGAAAGAGTTCCGCGGTTTCGGCAAGCGGTTTCGTACCGGTGCCGCCGTTGATGTTGGACAGGCCGAGCAGTGTGAAATCGTCTCCCGGAACGGGGATGACTTCCATGATGGACTGGTCGGGAATGAGGTTGCGCCAGGCATGAACCCAGCCGGAGTTGAGATCGATTCGGACGATGGCTCCGCCGTGGAGGTTTTTGGCCGGCATGGTGCCGGTGTAGAAAATTCCCGGCTCACCGGGGGTCAGCCGGAACGGGCGTTCCTGCTGCCACTGTTTCATATCCCCGAGGCGGCGTGGATTGACGCCTTTCCGCACCGGGGAGGCGGGATCGAGCAGGTCGAGGTATCCGCCGACGTAGCTGGCCAGCAGCACGCCCTGCGGCGCGGCGGCCAGATCGTAGTTCTGCACGCCGCCGCCGGAAATCATCCCGTAGTCTCTGGCCTGCAAGGTGTTCAGATCCAGTCCGAAGGTGTTGGCGGGGAAGATGCCGCTGCCGAACAGCACGCCGTTGCGCACCGCGCCGAGCGCATAGAGTTCATGGCCGACCACCGGCAGTCCGGCAACGGGAATCAATTCCTCCCGGCCGTCCCGGGCGACGACCAGCCCGTTCTCGGTGAAGCGGACGGCGGTCCGGCCGTCGCCGAAGTCGCAGGAGGGCTGCCGTGCGTTGCCCGGAACAACATCGCGGACGAAGCGGACTCCAGGAGCCGGAACCAGTCCGTCCGGCGTGCAGCGCATGACCCGGCCCGCCAGGTCGGCGTACACCTGGCCGTCGCGGAGCAGGACCCGGATCATGGAGCGGCGTTTTTCCGTCAGCAGCCGGCTCTCCTCCGGTTTCAGAATCTGTTTGCGGGCGCCGGTTTTCAGGTTGCAGGCGTACAATTCCGGCCGTTTCATGCCGACGGGAACGTACAGGGTTCCGTCGTCGTCGGCGGCGGGCAGGAGCGCGTAACTCTGGTCGAGGTCCTCCGTCATGCGGCCGAGCGAAAAGACCCGGTCCGTTTCCGGATCGACGCCGATGACCTCGGTTTCCGGGTAGGTGGACCAGTAAAGCCGTCCCCCGGTATCCCGGGCGAATCCGAGGTAATAATAGGGAATGTCGTATTTCCGGAGGACTTTCGCCGTGCGGGTCGGGATGTGGTAACGAATCAGTGCGGGGCCGCGGTTGCCCGCCAGAATGTAGATGCTGTCGCGGTGAAAGGCAATGGTCGGCTTGTAGCTGTGGGGGCCGAAATATTCAGTCAGGTCCAGTCGGTGGAGACCGCTTTTTTCTCCGTAGCCGAGGAGAAAGTGTTCCAGCGTGGCGCGGGAGACCGCCCAGGCGATTTTTTCACCGTCCGGCATGACGGCGACGAACTCCACGGGGGAAGCCTTTCCCGGAAGCGGGCGGCCGAGCTCTTCCAGAATCAGGGTGCGACCGTCCGGCAGGGATTGCTGCAACAACGGTTGCGGTCGCAGCGTCCGGACGTTTTCCGGTACGATGCGGGAGGTGTCCGTCGCGGACAGGACGACGGGGAGAAGCAGCAACGGGAACAGAAGGCGTTTCATGACAATGGATTCCTTTGCTGTGGGTTATCCGGGAATTTCATGGAGTTTGGGAATCAGGAGGGTTCTGCGGGCTTCTGCGCCGGGATATTCCAGGCGCCGGAGAATTTCCTGAAAGGCGACGCGGCCGGCGTTTTTCCAGTCGATGGCGATGGTGGAAACCGGTTCATACCCCGGGGCCAGCAGGGATTTGCCGTCCACGCTGAGAATGCCGAGTCGTTCGGTGGCGGCGGATCCGTAACGGGCTTTCCACTCTTTCAGTTTGAGTTCGCACCAGCTGCCGCTGGTGAAAAAGTGCCCGATCTCCGGGTCGTCCGGAAGCGGATCCGGAGCATTTGCGGATTTCGGCGTTTGAAATTCCCGGATTTCGCTGGTGCCGAAAGGCTCCCAGAAGCGGCGGAAACAGGCGCCGCGTGAAGCGAACACCGCTCCGCCGCGCAGTTGATGCACCCGGACATGCCGGATTTTCCGCCGCCGGAAAAATTCTGTAGCGAGGCGCGCGGTTTCCCAGGGATCCAACGTGATCGGCGACAGGTTGCCGCCGTAACACTCTTCCATTTCCAGTCCGCAGCAGGGGATCGGCAGCGGCAGATCCAGTCGGCAATAGTCGTATTCCCCCAGAAAGATCACCCCCTGTGCGCCCGGCTCCAGCTCACTGCGGACCGACGCGTGGTCCAGGTGGTGTCCATAATAGTTCCGCTGCCACAGAATCAGCGTAGCCTGATGGCGCAGCGCCTCTTCCTGCAGTCCCTGCAGCGCATGGAAAAGGTAACTGCCCTCCTTGAAATTGAGGATGCACAAAAAGACCTGAATTTTCCAGCCGCTCCGGCTTTCATTGCGGCGGCGGGTGGCGACGTAGACGCCGGATCCGTGCTTCAGCACCACCAGTCCCTTGGCGGCCAGATATTCGAAACCCTGCTGGACGGCATAGGAGGTCAGGCCGAACTGCGCCGCCAGTTCCCGGCGCGTCGGGAGTTTGTCGCCCGGCGTATAGACGTTGGCGGCGATCAGGGATTCAAGGTGGTTGGTCAGCTTGGTGCAGGCTGCTTTTCCGGCGGAACGCATGATGGGGGACGACTCTCCGCAAAAAAGTGGTTGAATATTTTCGAATGTCTGATGAAATTATAGACCAATTGCATCAAGAAAGCAAGAGAATCAGAAAAAAAAGAGTCGGTTTTTTAAGATGGAAGTGGTTGAATTGGTCGGATTTATATCCTATCATCCACTCGCTCATGGAGTTGGTGCGGGAGTTGTTCCGAATGGGGACGAAACAGGTGAAAATGGACGCCGGGAAAGTTTTCCGGAGCGGGGCAGCGGGGGAATGACGATACGTTTTTCTGCGATCAGCAGGCGGGGGCGCGACCGTGCACTTTGCAGTACAGTTTTCGGGCGGTACGGTCCACGTCGCGCCAGAAGCGGCAGTCGTCGCGCCATGCGTCACGCAGCGGTTTGCCGGAATAGGCGCGGATGAAGCGCAGCCGGTCGTGCCGCGTCAAACCCGCATCCATGGCGGAAAACCAGAGTCCGGCCGTATCCTTGACCGCATAGCGGTAAGGGGTCCGGCGCCGCAGCTGGGCGCGATGCAGGTCGATCACGTGCAGGCGGGGAGCAGTGGTTCCGGCAGTGGCACGTTCCAGCAGGAAGTGGCAGATGTAACAGTCGCGGTGGTTCAAGCCGTTGCGGTGCATGGTTCCGGCCATTTCGCCGACCCGGGCGATCAGCGCCGCTTTTTCCCGGAATGCAGGTGGATGCAGCGTCCAATCCCGGCAGTAATCTTCCAGACTGACGGTGTCCGCCAGTTCGGCGGTAATCAGAAATGAGCGTCGCGTGGCCGGGTTCCAGCCGTAGGAACCGTAGGCGCAGGGGGTCATGGTGTCGATGCCGAGGGTTTCAAGTTTGCGCAGTGCGCGGTATTCGTTGGCGGCGCCGAGGACGGGAAGTTTCAGCTGGAACAGATTTTTGAAGATTTCCCGCCAGCCGACGCCGCGGTGAACCTTGGCGAAATAGGCGCGGTTCTCCAGTTCAAAACGGAAGGTTTTCCGGGTTTTGACATTGCGGAAGACTTCCCCCTCGATAGCGCAGACCGCGTCAAACGGATGCCGGTCGTGCCAGACCCGCCGAAAAGTTTCGTCCAGAAAGCATTCGTTCATCGGGCACAACCCTCGATGACGTTGGCCGCGGTGGCGGCCCGGCCCTGAAAATGCACTTTGCGCGCATGCTTCTGTGCTGCCGCCTGCCATTCGCGGAGCCGCTGCGGATGTTCCAGCACTCCCAGCAGTTCGCGGTGCAGCACGTTCGCATCAAATGGTTCCGGCAGGACGATTCCACCCGCCTCCCGGACCAGATGGGCGTACCCGCAGTTGCCGCTGCAGAGTACCGGCAGCCCGGCGGCGACGGCTTCGGCCAGCACCGTTCCGGTGGCTTCCTTGCGGGCGGGATGGACCATCAGGTCCGCGCCAAGCAGAAGCCGACCGATATCGTCGCGTGGCCCGGTGAAAACCACCCGGTCGGCAATGTGCAGACGATGGGCCAGGCGCTGGAAGCGACCGGAGGTTTCGCGGCCGACGATCAGCAGCAGCGTGCGACGGCGCAGGTTCTCCGGCAAAGAAGCCAGCGCCCGAAGCGTCCGGTCCACTCCTTTGGTGGCAAATCCCGAACAAACCTGCAGCAGCAGCCGGTCGTTGGCATGCAGCCGAAATTCGGTCCGGGTTTCGGCGCGGATGGCGGCGGCTTCCGCCTCGGAAGCGGGACGGGCGCGGTTGGGATCGATTTCGGGGGGCAGCCGGCGGAAACGCTTTTCGGGGGTGCCGTAACAGGCGCGGAAATCTTCCTTCTGTCGTTCGGTAAGATGCATGATCATCGTCCGGGACGGTTCGGCGAAGACCGCCCGTTCCATCGCTTCGTAAACCCGGTAGCGGCGGGTGAACCAGCGGCGCCACCCGGCTTTCGCGGCGGATTCCAGCGCAAAGCAGTTGTCGGCGGCGAAATAAACGTCCAGCCCCGCCATGCGGTTGAATCCCACCAGCACGGCGTCCGCATCGCCCCCGCGCATGGCCGGAAGCCGGCGCTCGAAACTCTTCGCCCGGGCGTGGTTGGTCCAGCCGCGCACGGGGACTTTTCGGAGTGTGGTGCCGGGGATTTCCGGCCCCTCCCAGGCACCGGCGTAAATGATGACCTCGTGTCCCCGGTTCACGCATTCGGTGACGATTCTCCGGAAGTCCGACTGCAGTCCCCCGTGCGGAAAATATTTGAAAATGGCAAAAGAAATCTTCATGCGTCCATCCGTTTCCCTGAAATTCCCGGCTAAATATAGTGCCGTTCGACCGATTACGCAAGAACCTCCTTGCAAAAATGCGGCGCGGGAAGTATTTTATGAAAAAAGAACAGCGTCTTTTTTTACCGTTCGACCGGACCGGCTGGGAGGGGGAAGGCGCGGAGTGGAATCAAATCATGGAATTTTTGAAAATCACCAGCGCCCGGAATGAGGCAGTCAAACACGTGATCCGTCTGCGGGACCGCCGGGACCGCGAGCGGGAACAGTTGACGGTGCTGGAAGGGTATCGCGAGCTGACCCGGGCGCGGGAGTACGGCCTGGAGCTGGTGGAATGCTTTTTCGCGCCGGAGCTGTTTCTGGGGGAAAACGAATATCCCCTGCTGGAGTCGCTGGCGGCCGCGGGCGTGCGGGTCATGGAAGTCGCCCCGCACCTGCTGGTGAAAATGGCGTACCGCGACCGCCCCGAAGGCCTGATTGCCGTCGCCCGGATGAAACGGCATACGCTGGCGGCGATTCCCCGTTATCCGGATGGTCTTTATCTGGTGGCGGAGGCGGTGGAGAAGCCGGGCAATCTCGGCTCGATTCTGCGCAGCGCGGATGCCGCCGGGGTGGACGGGCTGATCATCTGCGACAAATGTACGGACATTTACAATCCGAACGTGATCCGGGCCAGTACCGGAGCGCTGTTTTCCGTGCCGCTGGCGGAGGCGACCGGGTCGGAGGCGTTTGACTGGCTGCGGGAGAACGGGATTCAGATTCTGGCAGCGACGCCGCATGCCAAACAAATTTACACGGAAGTGGATATGACCGGTCCGGTGGCGATTGTGGTGGGGACCGAGCAGTGCGGGCTGACTGAGCTGTGGATGGAACATTCCGACCTGCCGGTGCGCATCCCGATGCTGGGGAAGATCGATTCGCTGAATGTGGCGACTGCGACGACCATTTTGCTGTACGAGGCGGCGCGCCAGCGCCGGTGGCGGAGCCGGAACGCGGAAAGGACGGCGGAAGGATGAAACGGATTCGGCGGCTGTATGTGGTGGATTATCTGCTGACCCCGGAAAAGCGCATTGACCATGCGGCGGTGCTCTGTGAAAACGAACGCATTCTGGCGGTCGGCGGCATTTCCGGATTTTCCCTGGAGCCGGAGGTGGAGGTGCATGAATTCTCCAACGCCTATTTGACGCCGGGGTTTATCGATACGCATATTCACGGCGCGGGGGGCTTTGACTGCTCTTCGGTCCGGCAGTCGCCCCGGCGGCTGGAGGATATGAGCCGGCTTCTGGCGGAACGTGGGGTAACGACGTTTGTCCCCACCGTGGTGGCTGACCAGCCGGAGGTGATGCTGGAAAATCTCCGGGAGCTTTCCGAGCTGATGGAGCAACCGCTGGGAGGGGCGGTCGTGGCGGGCATCAATCTGGAAGGACCGTTCATCAACCCGCTCAAACGCGGAGCACAGGAGGCCAGCGCCATTCTGCCGATCGATCTGGGGTACGCCCGCGAACTGCTGGCGGCGGGCGGCGGCAAGGTCAAGCTGATGACTTTTGCGCCGGAACTGGAGGGGGCGGTGGATCTGGTGGAGTTTCTGGTCGAATCCGAAGTGAAGCCGTCCATGGGGCACAGCGTGGCGGATGATATCGAAACGTTGCGCGCGATCGACGCCGGGGCAAGCCACTGTACCCATCTGTTCAACGGCATGCCGCCGATGCATCAGCGGGATATGAGTTTGTCCAACATCGCGCTGACCGACAACCGGGTGACGGTGGAGATGATCATCGACGGCCGGCATGTGCATCCGCGCATGGTGGATCTGGCCTGTCGTTGCAAACCGACCAATCAGATCGTCGGGATCAGCGACTGCACGATGGCGGCGGGCATGCCCAACGGCGAGTATCGGATCGGGCCGTCGGCGATCCGGGTGGAAAACGGTTTTTCCCAGACTGCCCAGCGGACGCTGGCGGGCACGACGACCATGCTGGATTCCGGCTGGCACAGCCTGATGAGTTGCGGGCATCTGCCGGAAATTCAGGCGGCGGCGGCGGTCACGCGCAATCCGGCGGAGTCGCTGGGGCTTTTCGACCGCGGCACGCTGCTGCCGAACAAGCGGGCGGATCTGGCAATTTTCGAATGTCACACCAACCGGCCGCTGATGACGGTGCGCAACGGGGAAATCGTTTATCAGGCTTGATCCGGCGTGCTCTCCGGCGCGCCGCATCCGGAACCAACAGGCAAGAAACGTGGAAATTGCAGAATACCGGCTGCTGGACAGCGGCCGTTTGAGTAAATTGGAACAGGTCGGGCCGTGGCGACTGATTCGCCCTGCGCTCAATGCTTTCTGGGCGCCGTCGCTGCCGGCGGCGGAATGGGCGGCCGCGGACGGGATTTTTCACCGCAACAGCACCGGCGGCGGGCATTGGGAATGGCGGCGTCCGGCTCCGGAAGCCTGGACGGTGGCGTGGGGCGGCTTCCGGCTGCTGGTGAAGCCGACCGGCTTCGGCCATCTGGGGTTTTTCGCGGAGCAGTTCCGGAACTGGCGTTTTTTTGAAGAGCTGCTGCGGGAATTCGGACCGGGAACGCCGGCGCTGAATTTGTTCGCCTATTCCGGCGTGGGGTCCATGGCGATGGCGCGGGGCGGTGCCGCGGTCTGCCACCTCGACGCCGCGCGGGGCATGGTGGAATGGGGGCGGCAGAATCAGACCATGAACGCGGACGTGCCTGACCGCATCCGCTGGATCGTGGACGATGTCATGAAATTCTGCCGGCGGGAGGTTCGCCGCGGCAACCGGTATCAACTGATCGCCCTGGATCCGCCGACCTTCGGGCGCGGCAGCAGCGGTCAGGTCTGGAAGATCGAGACCGATCTGCCGGCGCTTTTGCAGCTGTGTCGGGAACTGATTGATCCGGCCCGGCCGTACTGCGTGGAGCTCAGCTGCCATTCTCCGGGATTTACGCCGCTGGTGCTGGAGCGGCTGCTGCGGCAGGTTTTCGGCGGAGCGGGGGAATTGAGCTCTTGTGAAATGAGTATTCCCGAAGCGGGCGGTCGGGAGTTGCCCGCGGGCATTTCGACCCGGTTGCTGCGCCGCTGAGCCGGGGCGGGGCGCAACGCGGCGCGGCAGCGCAACTCCCGCGGTCGCTTCGGCAAGAGCTCGAACTTTGATTCCGGGCCGGAACCGGTTATTGCAAGCCGAACATCTTCCGTTTCAACTCGAGATAATAAAGGTAATCCTCCGGCGGCACGTTCGGCGGACAACGGTGGTCGCAGAACGGAATGAAGCCGCCGCGTTCGACATAGGGCACGAGGGTTTCCAGATAACGCCGGATGGCATCGCGGCCGGAGCCGAGTTGAATCTTGTCCACGCCGCCCATGATCCGCAGTACGCCCGGATACCGGTCGAGCAGTTCCCCGGGGTGGGCGCAGCCCATTACTTCGAAGGGAAACAGGCAGTTGATGCCGCCTTCCAGAAAATACGGCAGCAGCGGGCGCACGTCTCCGTCGCAGTCGGTATACCAGAGGTCGATGCCGTAAGCATCGAGTTTGCGGCGGATGCGTTGGTAGCGCGGCATAACCACGCTGCGGAAAAAATCAACGGAGACGATCGGCCCGTTTTTGAAGCAGATGTCCTCCCAGCCGGACGCAAAATCAAAATCGAAATGAGGCAGGATCCGATCCAGGAAATCCTCCACCCGCACGCCGCAGGTTTCGCCCATGTCCTCGACCATGTCGGGATAATCGTAAACCGCGTAGGCAAGCCCTTCGAACGTCAGCATGTCGCGGATTTTGCCGATCATTGAACCGCAGCCGACGCCAAGCGGGTAGTCGCGATCGGCCGGATGCGCCGCCCGGAGCGCGGCCAGATCCGGTATCCGCACGGGATCATCGCGCCGGAAACGTTCCTCCTTGCAGCGTTTCCAGTCGTCGGGGGTGGTGATGCTCGACTTGAGAAAATGCGGAATGGTGTCGTGCCCGTCGGCCGGAACCTCGGCCAGCAGACCGTCCCGGTTGGTGATGATGTTCACGTCGCCGCGCCGCTCGATGACTTTCACCTCAAAAGCCGGCTGCATCCAGGCGTTGGGCGTGATCGTGGCGATCCGGTCGAAATTGAAGAAACGATCTGCCTCCTCATTGTTATGAATGCCGTTTTCGACGAAGAGGGGCCACTGGGTGAAATTTTCGTCCCAGTAGCCGAATTCCATGTGAAACGTGCGGTCGAAGCTCTGGAAATGCATCTGGCGGCGGAATCGTTCCCGGCCGGACATCGTGCCCGGCCACGGCGGCCACAGCGGTTGAATCGGCATGATCACTCCTGGTTTGATGGTATGAAAGGGATTCAAAGTCCATGAAAAAACGTCTTTCGAAATTGCGCCATGAACGGACGGCCCATCATGTTTCCGGACCGTTTCCCGATTGCGGCGCGCCGTCGATGGAGAGGTTTTCGACCGCCGTCCAGTGCAGTGCCGGATGCGGACCGCTCTCCTGCGACAAACGCACATTGTTGAGGCAAATGTCGTCAATCCGGCGCAGCGCCAGCACTCCGGATTTCCAGTTGCCGCCCCAGTGGGACGGGACGGCGCGGCAGTCCGCGTCCGGCGGCATGTCCGGCGCGGCGGAACGCACCTGCAGCACGACGTCGCCCAAGGAAAGACGCCGGACGGCGCAGTCGTCCCGGCTGCCGATGTAACTGGTGGCCACGCTGTCGGCGATGATGTTGCGGAACATGAGATCGCTGATGTGTCCACGGTAACCACCGGTTCGCGGCGCTTCCCTGCCGGCCCAGATGAAGAGTGCCTGTCCCACGTTGCGCATGACAATATCGCTGAAGAGGATCCGTTCGATGACCGCACCCGAGTCGATCCGGGTGAAATGCACCACCGGAAGGATCGAAACCAGGTCGATTCCATGCCGGGCATCGCGAATGGCCAGGTTGCTGAAGACACAGTCGCGGATCGGTCCGTCTCCTTCATAGCCGATACGCACCGCGCAGGTGGCGCTTGACAGCACGCAATTGGTTACCACAACATCTTCGCAGACGGCGGGGCGGCCGAGCCGGAAGATATCGCTTTTCAACGCGATGCAGTCGTCGCCCGCCTCCAGATCACAGTCGCTGATCCGGACCCGGCGACAGCAGTCGATATCCAGAACGTCGGTGTTCGGTCCGAACCGGGAATTGCGGACGGTCAGTCCCCGGATACAGATTTGTTCGCATCCCAGAAGCCAGATGGTGTAGGCCGGAGCGTTGGTAATGGAGAAGTCGCGCAGCGTGACATCGGTGCAGTCGCGCAGATACAGGAGACAGGGCCGGACGGGACGCGGTTTGAAAACTTCATAGCGCAGCGGTTCCGGCTCCGACGGCAGCGATTCGACGGCGGCACCGGAAAGAAGCTCCTTTTCCCAGAAGGCGTCTCCGGAACCTTCGATGCATCCGCCGCCTTCCACGACGAGGTGGTTTACCCCGCGCCCTTCCAGCAGATAGTGGTGCAATGACTGGGGCAATGCTTCGGAATCTTCCCGGTAATCGGCGATGTCGCCGGAAGCGGCCAGCACGGCGCCGGTTGCCAGATGCAGCGTCAGGCGGTCGGCGAGGCGCAGCGTGCCGGAGCGGTAGACGCCGGGCGGCAGCACCACCTTGCCGCCGCCCGTCGCGGCGGCGGCGTCGATCGCGGCCTGAATGGCCGCCGTGTCCAGGGTGCGGCCGTCGCCTCTGGCACCGAAATCCCGTACTGAAAACATGTCGATCGACTCCGGTAGATTGCTGGTTTTGCGGATAAGATACGCATCCGGCAATGGTTTTGCAAATGCCGGAATGGATTTTCCGGTATATCTGCCGAAGGTGGGCGGCAGCCTGGTCGTCGCGACAGGGACGGACGACGCGCCGGGCTTCCCCGGGAGGGCGGTGGCCATGCGAGGATGAGGATGGATTTTGCAAATCATCTTTTTTACAGTATAATATAGTCGATTATGAAAAATAATATAACAATCTGAATATCAATGGGAAACCATGATTTTTCATGATATATTATTGCAAGAAACTCGTATAAAATCGAAAGAAAGCTTGCAAAATGATGACAAAGAGTGATACTCGCAAGGAACAGCAGGGAGATCTGTTCAAACCCTTGTTGCGTGATATAGTATCCCCGCGCCACGCGATGGTAAAACTTGCCGATGCGATTGATTGGCAGAGTTTTGAGGACGGCTTGTCGGCAAGCTTTTGTGCAGATAACGGTCGTCCCTCCTGTCCAGTTCGCCTGATGGTCGCGCTGCATTATCTGAAATACGCGAGCGGCATGAGTGACGAAGCCGTTCTTGATGAATGGCTTGAAAATCCTTACTGGCAGTATTTTACCGGAGGGATTTATTTTGAGCATGAATATCCGACCGATCAGTCGACAATGTCGCGTTGGCGCAAAAAACTTGC
>CASDQW010000040.1 GCA_949282965.1 uncultured Lentisphaeria bacterium | reverse complement strand
CATGATGCGAAATTCACTCCGGATGAATTAAATTACGCCCTGGTGTACCTCCGGAAGAAAGCCGGCGGCGACTGGGAAAAGCGTGTCGATCTGGCGATTCCGGCCTGGCCGCATTACAGCAACTGGTATCACAAGGTCGCTATTGACGGGAAAGACCGGATTTACTGCACATATTATTATTATGCCTCCTGGCTGGCACAGGTGCCCGGAGCGGCAGAGGAATACCGGAAGCGCTGGCCGGAAGACATTGCGGCGGACGGGACGCTGCCGGATCGCAATTTGTCCGCTCACGATCCGGTGCTGATCGGCAGTGACGACGGCGGCGATCACTGGCACTTGATTCGTACTACGGACTTCCGCTGAGCCCAAGGCGGCGGAGAAGGGGGGGCAACAGGGGAGAGCCACTTCCATTCTGGAAGTGGCTCTCCCTTTTTGTGTGGAACCGCCGCGGCGGCCGCCGTCGTCATTCCGCAATGGCGCCGCGCAGGGAGGCCACCGCCGAGGCCGCTTCCGCCGGAGCCTTGTCCAGTTCCGACAGGAGCGGTTTCATAGTTTTCGGCAGGGGCCATTTCTCACTTTGATTCAGCAGCAGTGCTTCTGCCGCTGCCGCGGTAGTTTCCGGATACCGGGCGTTTCGCAGGTGGATGAAGGCGCGGACGATGGCGCTTCCGGCGGTCGCGGGACGGTCCTTCAACGCGGCGAGCGCCTCGTCGTTCTGTCCGCGCAGCAGCCGATAGGCCGCCAGTTTTTCGGCGAAGAGGCCGGATTCCGGCGCCATGTCGCGCAGCTGACCGTAATACCACAGCGCGGAATCGACGTCTCCGTGGTTTTCCGCCTCCCGGGCGGCCTCGGCGAGAAAGTCGATGAGATCGCCGCGTTCGTTAAGGAGTTTCCCCAGCGTTTTCTCCAGGGCGGCGTCCGGGGCCGCGCCGAGCTTTTTCGCCTGAGCGTAGCACCGGGCCGCTTCTTCCTGCCGGTCCGGGAGGTCGGCCAGCAGCCGGGCCATGGCCAGTTGCGGCGCGAATTGTTTCGGGAGGGCGGCCATGGCGGCGCGGAAGGACTGTTCCGCTTCCCGGAGCTGTCTGGCGCCGGCGTAGGCACGCCCGAGCGCCAGCTGGAATTCGCCGTCGCCTTTCCGGTCTTTCGCCGCCGGTTCCAGCAGCGCCAGTGCGTTACCGTATTTTTTCAGCCCCAGCAGGCATTGGGCATAAGCCAGACGGGCGGGGAGGGCGGTGGGATCGGCCAGATGGGCCTGACGCAGGGGAACCTCGGCTTCGGCAAACTGTTCTTTTTGCAGGAGAATCCGGCCCAGACCCAGATTGGCTTCGGCATGGTCCGGACGGCTGTCGAGAATGGTGCGGTAATTCCACAGGGCGACTTCCCGGGAGTTCTCCTTTTCCGCCTTGCGGGCGTTTTTCAGCAACTCGTCAAGCTGGGTCGGGGAAACCGTGGCGGCAGGAAGCTGCGGCGTCGTTCCGCCGGCGGTGATGGTGCCGGGGCGTTTTTTCAACCGCGTGTTTTCATCCAGGAGCTGCTGATTGGCCTTCTGCTGCTCGGCCAGGCGTTTTTCGGCGGCTTCTCCGGCGATGGCGCGTTCGCGGGCGGCGGTCAGCGCTTTCTGCAGTTCTTCAACGTCCTTGCGCAGTTTGCGCACGTCGCGCAATTCCACCTGCGCGGCGGCCAGGTTGCGTTGAGCGGCAGCCAGTTCGGCGACGGCTTTGTCCCGTTCGGCGGCAACGGCTTTGGCTTTGGCGGATTCCTGTTCGGCGGACAGCACGGCGGCTTTCTGTTTGAGCATTTCGGAGCGGCTTTCGGCGGCGGCGGCTTCCGCTTTCTGGAGTTTTTCAGAGGAGCTTTCCAGTTGCAGCTTCAGGTTGGTGGTTTCCAGTTTCAGTCGGGAAATCTCCTCATCCATTTTTCGGCGTTCGGCGTTCAGCCCGGAAACGGTGGCGTAATCGGACTGGCTGCGCTGGTTCAAGCGCTGTTCCGCTTTTTCAAGTTTGTCGGTCCACAACTTCAGGTCATCTTCCAGCTGCTGGTTGCGTTCGCGAAGTTTCTTCAGTTCGGTGCTGTTCAGCTCTCGGGAAGCAAGTTCCTTTTCCAGCTGAGTTCGCAGTACTTTGTTCTCGTCCTCGGCCTGTTTGCGGCGGTCGTCGACGCGTTGGAGCGCGCCTTTGACGTCTTCCAGTTCAAGTTTGTGTTCCCGGAGCTGATTTTGCAGCTGGCTGCTGGTACGCATCGTTTTCTCCAGTTCGGTCCGGATTTTTCCGGCGTCGTCGCGAAGTTTGCGGTTTTCCTCTGCGACCTCCTGGTTCAGGGCGGCAGCACCGTCGGGGCGGGTGGCGGCAAGAAGGCGTTTTTGCAGCACATCCAGTTCAGTACGGCATTCCTCAAGCTGTTTTTCGGCGCGTTCCAGCGACTGTTTGAGGGTTTCCTCCCGGGCGAGGATCAGATTCTTTTCGCCTGTAGCGGAGTCGCGTACCTGGCGGAGCGAAGTGAGTTCTTCCCGGTTGGCGGAGGCGAGCAGTTGGGCCTCTTTCAATTCTTTTTCCAGTTGCAGTCGGGAACGCTGCAATTCGGCGAGGTCGTGTTCCAGTGCCAGATTCCGGTCGGTCGCCAGTTTGAGTTTCCGTTCCGTTGTCTCCAGATTGATCCGCAATTCGATCATCTGGCGCCGCAGGGCTTCCGCGGCGGCGTCGGGTTCGGAAGATTTCTTCTCAAGGTCCTGATAGCGGGATTCCAGGAGTTGGTATTTTTCCTGCAGGACCCGACGTTCCCGCATCAGGTTTTCCAGTTCGGTGGCGGTGGCACTGCGTTGTGCGGCCGATTTGCGCAGATCCTCCAGTTCGACCAACGCGGCGAAAAGTTTCTGTTTGTACTGTTCCAGTTCGGTTTGCAACCGGGTGTTGGTTTCCGGAGCAGGCGCGGTGGGCGGCACACCGGCCGTGTCGGAATCGGTTGCCGGCGTGGAGCCTGCGGCGGTGGTCGCGGTTCCCGTCGGGCGCCCCAGCAGCCGGCGAATGGCGGCGATTTCTCTTTCACACAAAGCGATCCGATTGTCGATGACGGTCTGATTCCAGTCCGGGCGGGCGCGCTTGACTTCACGATAGTGGCGCAGCGATTCCCGGAAGGATTGGAGCGACTGCACGTAATCGCCGCGGTCCCGGGCCTGTTCTCCGCGTTCAAAATGCGTATACCCTTGCCGCCAGGCGTCCCAGGGCGAAAAGTCATCCGTATCCGCGGCGACTGCCGCCGGAATGAAGAAAATGATGCCGCATGACAGAAACACCACGGCACTGAGCAGGCGCGGAAAAATCATAACCCCATCTCCTTTCGACCGCGGTCCGGTTCGGCCGCGAGATAATCGGCGAACTTATGGCGGTGCTGCTGGTCGATGCTGAAAATCAACTCCAGACCGCCGTCTTCCTCATAATGTTCTTCCAGTACATGACCGCGGGCATGAGCGAGCGCGGCAAGGTCGTGCCGCTCCGGCGGCAGCAGCACCCGCAGCAATCGGCGGTGCTTGCCGGCAAAGGCGGACAGTCGCTCCCGGAGCTGGTCCAAGCCTTCCCCGGTACGGGTGGAGAGCCAGACACCGTCCGGAAAGAGGCTCCGGGTTCGTGCCAGCAGCAGCGCATCCGCCTGGCGGTCTATTTTATCGAGTTTGTTGAAAACCACCAGGATGTTTTTATCTTCCGCGCCGAGTTCGCGCAGGACGGCCAGGGTGGTTTCCCACTGAGCCTCCAGTTGCGGACTGGAAAGGTCCAGCACCAGAATCAGAAAGTCCGCCAGTACCGCCTCCTCCAGAGTGGATTTGAACGCCTCCACCAGCGAATGCGGCAGCTTGCGCACGAAACCGACGGTGTCGGTCAGCAACAGCTGCTGTCGGTCGGGCAGCGTGATTTTGCGGGTGGTCGGGTCCAACGTGGCGAACAGCTGGTCCGCCACCAGAATTTCCGAACCGGAGAGTGCGCGCAGCAGCGATGATTTGCCGACATTGGTATAACCGACAATGGCCGCGTGAGGGATGGCGTGCCGCTCCCGGCGCTTGCGGCCGACGGCGCGCTGGCGGCGGACCTCTGCCAGTTCCTCTTCCAGCACGGAGATGCGGCGTTTCAACAGTCGTCGGTCGTTTTCAATCTGGGTTTCCCCCTGACCGCGCGCGCCGGTCACGCCGCCGCGTTGACGGGACAAATGGGGCCAGGCCCGGGTCAGGCGCGGCAGAATGTAATGCAGTCGCGCCAGTTCCACCTGAAGCACGGCCTCGCGGGTGGAGGCACGCCCGGCGAAGATGTCGAGAATGACCTCTTCGCGGTCGATGACGCAGCAGTGCGTGAGTTTCTCCCAGTTCCGCTGCTGCGACGGCGACAGCGGGGTATCGAAAATCAGGCAGTCGGCTTCGAGTTCCTGGCGGCGCTCTTCGATTTCGGCCGCTTTGCCGCTGCCGATGTAAAATTCCGGCTGGGGGGTGCGCAGGTGCACGATGATGCGGTCGACGATGCCGATATTCAAATTGGCGGTCAACTCGGCCAGTTCATCCAGGTGTTCAGCGGCGTCGGCGGGGGCCTCGTCCGGTGAGCGGACTCCGACGAGGATGGCGCGTTCCACGACGCGGCGGTTGTCTTTTTCCGTGTCAATCATGATCGTATCGGGACGGTTCGTCCGTCCGTTTCAGTCGTTTCGTTCCGTCGGTTCCGGCTCCATTCCGGCGCCGAGCGGCGCGAAAAAAACCGGAAATGGTGCGCGGCGTGGGACTTGAACCCACAAGCCTTGCGGCGTCGGGACCTAAACCCGGTGCGTTTGCCAATTTCGCCAGCCGCGCGAACCGTATTTAGAAAACTATACACCGCCGCAGCCGGAAAATCAAACGCAACCTCCCCATTCTTCGAGGGGGAAAAGAATGGAGAAATCCGGATTTCCCGGTTGAAGTCTGCCGGTTCCGGCCTATATTTATCTGACACCGGAAGACGTTCCGCGCCGGCAAGGTTGCGGCCCGGACAGGGAGGTGAACAGGAACAACATGTGGAAGCTGCTTCAGGATATACGAATGCTGTTGACGCCGGCGGACAAGGGCCGTATGGTGCTGCTGACGGTGCTGATGGTGGTCGCCGCCGTACTGGAACTGATCGGCATCAGCATTCTGATGCCGGTGGTGGCGGTGTTGACCCGGCCGGAGCTGTTGGTGCAGAATCGGTATCTGTCTATGGTTCATCAATGGCTTGCGCCGGAGAATCCCGCAGCTTTTCTGTTGATTCTCTGCGGTTGCGTGGCGATATTCTTTCTATGCAAGAATCTGTTCGTACTGCTGATGACTTACTGGCAGTCGAAATTCATTTATGATCGTGCCTATGAATGGTCGGTTCGGCTTTTCGACAATTACCTGGGGACCGATTACGGCTTCCATTTGCGTCACAATTCGTCAGAATTGCTCAACAACATCAATTTGCTCTGTACAGTGGTCATCGGGGTACTGCTGCCGCTGATGATGCTGGTTTCGGAAGCGATTGTGATTCTGGCGATTGTGGGGATGCTGATGGTCTTTGTCCCGCTGACGACCCTGTCGGCATTCGCGGTTGTGGTGATAATTGGCGGCGGCTTGTACTGGCCCTTTTCCCATTATAATTTCCGACTCGGCCGGATGCAGATGGAGCAGTCCCGCGCGGTCTTTCAGGATATGCTTCAGGGGTTCGGCGGGATCAAGGAGATCAAAATCGCCAATCTGGAATCACGTTTCAGCAGCATTTATGCCGGTCATCAACGGGAACGCTATCATACCGAAATGCTGCTGTATTTTTCCGGACAGTTTCCGCGGCTGGCGTTCGAGACGCTGGTGGTCATGCTGGCGATGGGACTGCTGGCGGTGTTGACTGCCGCAGGGGTGGCGGCGGGAACGATCCTGCTGACGGCGGCGCTGCTGGCCATGGCGATGTTCCGGCTGCTGCCGGCGGTATCGCGGGTGCAGTATAATCTGGTGCGCATCCGCCAGGGATTATGTTCATTTGATACGGTGTTTCATGACCTGACGCAACTTGCAGTGGAGGAGTCCCGGCGGACGGGGGCAGGGACGGCTCCGCCGCTGACTTTCCACCGGATGTTGACCGTTGAGAATTTGACCTTCCGTTATGATCCGGGGCTGGTGCCGGTGCTGCAGAATTTTCAGGCGGAAATTCCCCACCTTGCCAGTGTCGCCCTGGTGGGGGCGACCGGATGCGGCAAGACGACCCTGGCGGATCTCATTCTCGGGTTGCTCAAGCCGGAGTGCGGACGCATTGCCGTGGACGGGCGGGACATCCGGGAAAATCTCTCTTCCTGGCAGCGATTGATCGGTTATGTGCCGCAGAGTGTGTATCTATTGGACGGTACCATCCGGGAAAACATCGCATTCGGGTTGCTGCCGGAGGAGGTGGATGATCAGCGGGTCGCGGAATGTCTGGCACTGGCGCAGTTGGAGACATTCATCGACTCGCTGCCGGACGGTATCCAGACCATGGTCGGGGAACAGGGCGTGCGACTGTCCGGCGGACAGCGTCAGCGTATCGGCATCGCCCGCGCCTTGTATCGGCGTCCGGAGGTGCTGGTGCTGGATGAGGCCACCAGTGCACTGGATGTGGATACCGAACAGGCATTCATCGACGCATTACACGCGTTGAAAGGCCGGATGACCATTCTGATGATCGCTCATCGGCTGAGCACGATCGAACATTGCGATCAGGTGATTCGTCTGTAACCTTGCAGGGGAGGGGACCCGTCTGAATTTCTGCTTCGGCAATCCACGTTTCGGCGGTCGAAGACCCCGTGTCGTGATGCTGGCGCGTGAACGAGCGGCAAATGGTGGGAGAGGGATTCCGACGGCATTGCCCGCCGCCGGGAAAGACACTCCGGTGCGCCGCGTGACGGCTAAGCGGCGCATCCGGTGGTGAGGAGGCAGGTTACTTTTTCAGCCATTCCCCCTGGGCCGTCTGATACCAGAGTCCGGCCGGAGCCCGTTCCGCAACCCGGGCCGCACGGCGGGAGGCGACGAAATCGGCGGTGGTGTTCTGTTCCTGCGCGATGATTTCATACATACGGGTCCGGGCGGTGTTTTCCGCAGTCAGCAGCAGGGCGGCTTCCGCAGTGGCTTCGGTCGCGGGAATGCGCAGCTCCAGCAAGCCCCGGTTGTTCTCCCCGAGGACGCCCTGCGTCTTCAAGGTTTTGAGCGCGTCCCGACGTTCCCGGAAGGAGGCGATCAGGCGGCCTTTTTCGGTGCCGGTGTCAGGTGCGATCGTTTGCGGCGAATCGAGCACATTGTCCAGCTCCTTGTCCACTTTGACGTTCAAGTCGATGGTGATCTGCATCGGTTTGATTTCGATGGGCTTGATCTCCACTTCGTTCTGAGTTTTGAGGCATCCGGCGGAGAGGATGGCGAGGGTTGCCGCGGCGGCGAAGGTGGTTGTTTTCATGGTTGCGTACTCCTGAGTTGGTTGAGTCGTTCGTTAAAGCGCAGCAGGCGGTTCAGCGGCAGCGTCAGATTGACGTTCAGCTGCAACCCCTGAAAGGTGGCTTTCCCCTGATTGCTCCGCACCAGACGCGAGGTGGCCGGATCCAGGGTAAACGGTAATGGCTCCAGCGGTTTGCCGTTGAATTGCAGATGCAGTGTCAGATCTCCGGCGGAGGTGCCGAAATTGAGTTTGGCCCATTCGTAGGAAAAGTTTTTCAGCGCTTCCGAGGCCAGGTCAAGCTCGGAAAGGTTGGCAGCCCCGGCCATTGCCAGCAATTCCCGGGCATTGCGCAGTCGGATGATGCCGTTCTCACCAGGCTCCGAATAAAGATAAGCATCCTCAAAAAAGATGCCGTTGCGGCGCAGTTTCACCGGAATCTTGCCGGTCAGCTTTCCTTCGCCCTCCGTCTGAGCGACTCCCAGTTCCCGCAACGCCTGCGAAAGGCTGACGCCGTCGCAGTAGATCATGGTGCTCAGATCGCTTCGCCCGCTGCGCAGCCGGGTCGCCTGCAGATGGATCGTGCCGTCGCACCAGGCGGTTTCGGCGGATTCGATCAGGAGATCCTGCGGGTTGTGGAGCTGGAAGGCCACGCGGACTTTTCGCAGCGTCAAATCGCCGATGCGCGTTTCGTCCAGTGTCAGCATCTGCGCCGGGCGGGTTTGCAGCCGCAGCAGGTCGGCGAATTGGATTTCCGCCTGGCCGCCGCTGACGGCAAGCCCCATTTCCGGGGCCTCGACGGTGGCGTCCCGCAGCATCAGGGAACCTCCGGAAGTTACCTGAAAGTTCTTCATGTCGAGGCGTAAACCGGCACTGAGAGTGCCGTTGACCCGGAAGCCGTCGCCCAGTTTGGGCGCATAACGGCCGGGGTTGATCGGTTCCGGACTGCGCCAGGGGGGGAGGTCCACGGTCAATTCGCCGTTGCCGGAGGCGTCCAATGCCAGCCGGGCATTCCAGCGGAGCTGCAGTCCCGGCAGCGTGGACGCCCGGTAGACGCCGGCCATCCGGAGTTCCCGATCTTTCAGAGTGATTTCATTTTCCGCCTGTCCCAGGGAAGTGGTGCCGCAGGACAGATCCTGAATGGTCATCCGGATTCCGTCGGGGATGGTCTCCGCCTGAATCCGGCCGCAAGTGAAATCGGGGAGCCCGGGAAGATGCAGGTCGAATCCGGTTTGCAGATTCCAAGGGGACTGGCCATCTCCGGTGATCCGGATTTCCGGAATCCGCAACTGGGTTTCACCGCTGCGCAGGGCAAGGGGAGTCCAGTTGATATTGCCGGATATCCGGGGCGGTTCTCCGGCAGTGCCGGTGGCGGTTCCCTGATAGTGGAGAGTACCGAGTTGAAGTTCAAGGTTTTTGTTGGGGGAGATGCGGGGCAGGGCGATCTTGCCCTGCAGATCAAGTGTCCATGCCGCGTTTTCAGTTTGCCAGTTGGCGCTGAT
Source organism: uncultured Lentisphaeria bacterium (assembly GCA_949282965.1). Classification (GTDB taxonomy): domain Bacteria; phylum Verrucomicrobiota; class Lentisphaeria; order Victivallales; family Victivallaceae; genus CALXOD01. The sequence continues at coordinate 3,340 of CASDQW010000040.1, read as the reverse complement.
ACGGTTCCGGGAGGTGATCGGCGGGGTGGAGAACCAATCCATTTCCCAAGCCGCCTCCACATCGGCAGTCAGCCGTTTTCCCGGGACTTCCTGGAGATAAAAGGATCCCTGACCGGTGAGACGGAGTTTCCCGGCGAGTGGGGGCAGGCCGGGTAAAAGAGCCGGAGAGACTCTGCCGGAGAACTGAAAATCCAGATACTGTACCTTGGGATCATAAATCAACCGGGTTTCCAGAAGTTGGCCGCCGGGACGCAACGAAAGATTCAACCGGAAACCGTCGCGCAATTCGGCTTCAAATGGGATGGTTATGACAGCCTCCCCCGGTAATTGCAGTCGAATGCGACTGTTACGAAATTCCAGAAGTTCCAGCCAGTCAGGAGGATATGGGAGAGACATTGCGGACGTGGAGGCCGCGGGCGCATTATCCTCTGGGGGGGCAGAAGAAACCGGATAGCCGTTGAGCAGCCACTCGTTCTGGTCGGTTTTCTCCACGCTGATTTCCATTCCGCTGATGGTGAGGCGTGAAATCCGCAGCCAGGGTTTGCGCGGTATAAAACTGTAATCGATACGCAGAGAATCGATTTTCAGCGGTTCCCTTTCGGAAAAACGCACCTCCACATCGCTGAAATCCGCGCCGGTGAGTCCGAAACTGCGCACTCCCGCACTCAGTTTTATGCCGTATTGCTGCGCAAGTTGCGGCAGCAGAGACCGCTCCAGAAAACGCGGCAGAAGAAGACTCCAGGCCACCCCGCCCAGACAACCAAGCAGAAGCAGGGCCGCCAGAACAACCAGACTCCATTGCCTGAGCTTTGCTCGATTTACGCTTTTTTTCCCGGGTTCATCCATGGCACGATATCCGGAGTTCCTGCCGCTAGAGAATTTCCCGCACGTCAATCAGGTTGAGCTGGGGGGTCTCCGCATTGTAACGGACGTTGATCTGCGGAGTGGCCAGCACGTCGATTCGCCGATTGCGCAGCGTGGCGGGCTGACGATTGAATGCAATAAATTCCATCTGGCCGCCGGACCCGCGCAACAATCCACGTGCATGGGATTCTCCGGCCGGGAAGCATTTGACAACTTCCAGGTCGTTGAAGCGGAATATCGGTTTGGTGTTGCTGTGGCCGAACGGTGACAGAAGCGCCAGATACCGGAAAAATTCCGGAGTCAGTTCATGCAGCGCCACCTCGCCGTCATAGTACAGATGATCTTCCAGCTGCTCCGCGGAGAGCTGTTTGCGCACCTCGCGCTCCATTGCCTCAAAAAAAGCGGCGATCCGTTCCGCCTTGAGGCCGATCCCCACCGCCATGGGGTGTCCGCCGAAACGATCCAGCAGTCCCGATGTTTTGCTCAGTACTTCCACCAGATTGAGGCAGGGGATGCTGCGGCCGGAACCATACGCCTCATCGCCCTGAATCGTCAGCACGATGGTCGGGCGGTTGTAATCCCGCGCCAGGCGTGAGGCGACGATGCCGATCACCCCCTGATGCCAGTTGCGGCCGGCGACCAGCAGCGCGTAATCGCTCTGCCAGGCCAGATTGCGGTTGATCTGTTCGCAGGCTTCCTGATAGATTTCCTGTTCCTTGTCCTGACGGGAACGGTTGTAGGTTTCCAGCTGGGAGGCGAACCGGTAGGCGTCGACGATATGCTCCGACTCGAGCAGGTGCAGCGCGACGTTGGCGTCGCCGACCCGTCCGGCGGCGTTGATGCGCGGCGCCAGCTTGAAAGTGATGTCTGACGGCGTCAACTCATTTTTCAACCGGGAGCTTTCGATCAGGGCACGTACGCCGGGGCGCAACTGTTTGCGAAGGATTTCGATGCCGGATTTGACCATGATCCGGTTTTCTCCGAGCAGCGGAACGATGTCCGCAACAGTGCCGAGTGCGACATAGTCCAGGACTTCCTCCAGCCGGGTCTGGAAGCCCCCCAGATTGTGTTCCCGGCCGTATTTGACGAAGGCATGGGCGAGTTTGAATGCGGTTCCGGCGCCGGAGAGCAGATGCAGGTCTTCCAGCTCCGGATAAATTTTGGGATTGATGACCGCGAGCGCGCGCGGCAATTCCGGTCCGGCTTCATGGTGGTCGGTAATGATCACGTCAATGCCGAGTCCCACGGCTTCCGCCACGGCGTCGCAGCTGGTGATGCCGCAGTCCACGGTAACGAGGACGGAGCATTGCCCGAATGCGGCCAGCGCCTTGTGGAGGGATTCCGGGGTAAAGCCGTAACCGTCATCGAAACGGTGGGGAATGAACGAATGTACGGTAGCGCCGTTACTGCGCAGCACCAGGGCCAGCAGGGCACTGGCGGTAATGCCGTCGGTATCGTAGTCCCCGTGAATCAGGATGGGGTCCTTGTTCAGGACGGCATCCCACAATCTTTTCGCGGCATCTACGATGCCGGGAAAACGATACGGATCGGACAATTGTCCCAATTTGGGGGAAAGGAATGCGGGAACATCGTCATTGCGGATGCCGCGCGCCGCGAGAAATACGGCAACAGGACGCGGCAAAGCATGACGCTTCCGAATCTCCTCTACCTCAGAATCATGATATTGTCCGACGATTTTCCAATTTTTGACACCCATTGTTTCTCTTTCTTTGATAAAAACTCATATATTAAAATATGGCAGGGCCCATGAAAAGCAAGGTTTTTTAAAAAAAAATCGCAAAAAAGCACAAAGCGACTTGCAAACGCGGAAAGATGAGATAATGTAAATGCACAAGCGGCGGACATGAGTTCGCAAAGCAGTGCCGACGTGGCGGAATGGCAGACGCGCTACGTTCAGGTCGTAGTTCACCTCGTGAGTGTGGGTTCAACTCCCACCGTCGGCACCATTTTCCGATCTTTGCTCAGCGATGGCGAGGAGAGGGAAACGACGTTTTGTGAGCATATGGCAGCAGTTTGTAAGAAGCGGGTATAGCGTAGCGGCCACGCCGCAGCCTTCCAAGCTGCTTACACGGGTTCGACTCCCGTTACCCGCTCCAGTTTTGTTCGTGGTGGGATTCCCGAGCGGCCAAAGGGGGCAGACTGTAAATCTGCTGTCACCGACTTCGATGGTTCGAATCCATCTCCCACCACCATTTTTGAGTTCAAAACGGCGGTTTTAGGTGTAGACGGGGAAGGGGACCACAAGGGCGCAGTCTGAAAATAGTTGGATATGTCAAAAGATGCAGCAGGGATTTTCATATTTTATGCGGCAGCTTTATTCCGTGACCACCAATTGGGATAATCGGACTGGGGGACGTGCGGCCATCTGGAATCTTCAAGGCGTTGAAGATTCCGCTTGCGGGAATGGAATGAGCGCAAGCAAATTTTTCAGCAAGCAAGCAAGCAAGCAAGCAAG
>CASDQW010000039.1 GCA_949282965.1 uncultured Lentisphaeria bacterium | reverse complement strand
GCTCAAGGAAATGCAGAGCCTCGGGCTGGATATCCGTACCGTCAAGAAATCTGCTGATAATCAATAACGGAGGGTCGTTACCTTGGTTGACAATACTCATGCTTACCGGGAGTTGCTGGGCAAGACCGCGGCGACTTCGTTTGGCGCCGTTTCGATTAATGTGGCGTCGCCGGAAGTGATCCGTTCGTGGTCTCACGGCGAAGTCAAGAATCCCGAAACGATTAATTATCGCAGTTTCAAGCCGGAAAAGGGCGGGCTGTTCTGCGAACGGATTTTCGGGCCGACCCGCGACTGGGAGTGCAATTGCGGCAAGTACAAACGGGTCAAGCACAAAGGCATCGTCTGCGATCGCTGCGGCGTCGAAGTGACCCAGTCCAAGGTGCGGCGCGAACGCATGGGCCATATCGAGCTGGCGGTGCCGGTGTCGCACATCTGGTTTTTCAAATGTATGCCGAGCCGCATCGGACTCATGCTGGACATGACGGCAAAGTCCCTGGAAAAGGTCATTTATTACGAAGAATATGTGGTGACCGACCCGGGCGATACTCCGCTTCAGCTGGGGCAGGTGATGAACGATATCGATTACCGGCAGGCGCGCGATGCCTACGGGGACGCCTTTTCGGCCGATATGGGGGGGCCGGCGCTCAAGGCGTTGCTGGAACTGATCGACCTGCCGACTCTCAAGGCGGAGCTGGAAGTCAGTTTGGAAGGCACCAAGAATAAGGCCATCCGGAAAAAACTGGCCAAACGGCTGCGGCTGGTGGAAGGGTTCATCAACAGCAATTCCCGGCCGGAATGGATGCTGCTTTCGGTGTTGCCGGTGATTCCGCCGGATCTGCGGCCGCTGGTGCCGCTGGAAGGCGGCCGGTTTGCCACGTCCGACTTGAATGACCTCTATCGCCGGGTGATCAACCGCAACAACCGGTTGAAGAATCTGCTCCATCTGCGGACGCCGGAAGTGATTATCCGCAATGAAAAGCGCATGCTGCAGGAAGCTGTGGATGCGCTGATGGACAACGGTCGCCATGGGCGGGCCGTCACCGGTGCCGGCAATCGTGCTCTCAAGTCTCTGAGCGATATGCTCAAGGGGAAACAGGGGCGGTTCCGTCAGAACCTGCTCGGGAAGCGGGTGGACTATTCCGGCCGTTCGGTGATCGTGGTCGGACCGGAATTGAAGATCTGGCAGTGCGGGTTGCCGAAGAAGATGGCGTTGATTCTGTTTGAACCGTTCATCATCCGGCATCTGAAGGGACGGAATCTCGCCCACACCGTGCGCGGCGCGAAGAAGATGATTGAACGCGGAGAACCGGTGGTCTGGGATATTCTGGAAGAAGTGACCAAGGGGCATCCGATCATGCTGAACCGTGCACCGACGCTGCACCGACTCAGTATTCAGGCCTTTGATCCGGTGCTGATTGAAGGTTCGGCCCTGCGGGTGCATCCGCTGGTCTGTACGGCGTATAACGCCGACTTTGACGGCGACCAGATGGCGGTTCATGTGCCGTTGTCCAACGAAGCGCAGATGGAGACCAAGCTGCTGATGCTGTCTCCGAACAACATCTTCTCGCCGGCGAACGGCAAGCCGATTGTGTCGCCGACCCAGGATATCACCTTGGGTGCGTATTATCTGACGTATGAGCCGCGCAACAAGGAAAAGGCGAAGCTGTACAAGGACTATTTTGAAGTTCTGTATGCCTTCAGCTGCGGCTATTTGAAGATTCATGACGCAGTGCGGATTCCCAATCCGGACCGTGGGCAGGACACGGTTTATGGGGAAAAGGATGCGAAATACATTCTGACCTCGCCCGGACGGTGTATTTTCAATGAAATCTGGGACAAGCGTCTCGGCTTTTTCAACCGCATTGCCAAAAAGAAGGAGCTGGGTGCTCTGATCAGCGCCTCCTATAAGGTCGCGGGTCATGAGGCGACGATCAAATTGCTGGATGACCTCAAGGCCTTGGGGTACAAACATGCGACGCTGGCGGGGCTCTCCATTTCGATTGCCGATTTGCACGTGCCGGAGAAAAAAGACGAGCTTATTTCCGTTGCCCGTGGCGAGATTGCCAAGGTGGTGGATCAGTACAACAACGGGATTCTGACCGAAGGCGAACGCCATAACAAGGTGATCGACATCTGGACCCAGACCGCCAACGAGGTGTCCAAGGAGTTGATTGACCGCCTGGAAACGGAATCCCGGAAGGGCGAAATCAATCCGGTATACGCCATGCTCGATTCCGGCGCCCGCGGCAGCAAGGAACAGATCAAACAGCTGGCCGGGATGCGCGGATTGATGGCGAAACCGTCCGGTGACATCATTGAACGGCCGATCATCTCCAACTTCCGTGAAGGACTGACCGTGCTGGAATACTTCATCAGTACTCACGGCGCACGCAAGGGGTTGGCGGATACGGCGTTGAAGACCGCGGACTCGGGATATATGACGCGCCGGCTGGTGGACGTGGCGCAGGACGTCATCTGCCGCGAAGAGGATTGCGGGACCCGCAACGGGATCTGGGTCAGTCCGATTGTGGAAGGCGACGAAACGATCCTGCCGGTTCGGGACCGCATTATCGGTCGTTTCAGTGCCCAGGACATCCGTGACCCTGCGTTCGGCGACGACCGGCTGATCATCGCCGCGGGCGAGGAATTCACTCCGGTGATCGCGGATCTGCTGGAAAAACGCGGGATCCAGAAGATCCTGATTCGTTCGACGTTGACCTGCCGGACCAATCGCGGTGTCTGCGTGAAATGTTACGGTCGGAATCTGGCCAGTGACCGGGTGGCCAAAATTGGAGATGCGCTCGGGATCATTGCGGCTCAGTCCATCGGGGAACCGGGGACGCAGCTGACCATGCGTACCTTCCACATCGGGGGGACCGCGTCCAGCGCGTACAAACAGCCGGTGATTACGGTTCGTAACAGTGGGAAGATCAAGTACTTCAATGTCCGTACCGTCAAGAACCAGAAGGGCCAGACGGTGGTGGTCAACAAGAACGGTTACGTGATCGTCTATGACGATGCCGCCGCGAAAGCTGCGGAAAAGTCGGCTCGCGAACGCGCCCGTTTTGAAGCGGAAGCGATTGGTGCGACCTTCAATAAGGACTACGACTACTGGTCGGACGCTCTGCGGGAAGCGGAACTGGACCGTTACGAGCTGGAAGCCGGTGCGGTACTGGAATGCGCAGACGGTTCGACGGTGCAGCCCAACCAGCAGATCGTGCACTGGGATCCTTACCATGTGCCGATCATTATTGAAGAAGACGGGATTGTCGAACTGCACGACCTGGTGGAAGGGGTGACACTGAGCCGTCAGAAACGCGGTGGTACCGAGGAAATCACGGTTATGGAACACCGCGACGACCTGCATCCGCAGATTGTGATCAAGACGGCGGACGGGGAATTTCTGGCGAACTATCCGTTGCCGGCCGGCGCCTTCCTGATGACCAAGCCGGGCGCCAAGGTCAAGCCGGGGATGGTGGTGGCGCGTGTGCCGCGTTCCAGTGCCAAGAACAAAGACATCACCGGGGGGTTGCCGCGTATTGCCGAATTGTTCGAAGCCCGCATTCCGAAGGATGTGGCGGAAATTGCCCGGATCGACGGGGTGGTGGAAGTGGACAAGATTTCCCGCGGCCGTCGCCAGTTGATTATCCGCGATCCGGAATCGAATCAGGTTGAGGAACACAACAACATTCCGGCGAACAAGCATCTGACGGTCGGGAAGGGCGATTTTGTCCGCAAGGGCCAGAAGTTGACGGAAGGGTCCGTGGTGCCTCATGCGTTGCTGGAAGTCTGCGGAGCCCAGGAACTGCAGCGTTATCTGGTGGATGAAATTCAGCTGGTTTATCGTGCCCAGGGGGTGGAAATCAACGATAAGCACATCGAAATCATCATCCGGCAGATGATGCAGAAAGTCCGGATCACGGATGCCGGCGGCAGCGATTATCTGCCGGGCGAGCAGCTGGATCATGCGGAATTTGAACGGATGAACCGGGAATTGCGGGAACACGGCGAACGGCCGGCGACGGCAGAGCCGATTCTGCTGGGGATTACCAAGGCCTCTCTGGAAACGGAAAGCTTCATTTCCGCGGCATCGTTCCAGGATACGACCCGGATTCTGACGGAGGCGGCGACGCTGGGCAAGGTGGACAACCTGAACGGATTCAAGGAAAACGTGATTACCGGACACTTGATTCCGGCCGGGACCGGTACTGAGCTGATGCAGTCCATCCGGCTGAAATGCCTGGGCACTGAGATCGAGCCGGAATTGCCGGAGGTGGAGCCGGAGCCGCATTTTCTGACGGACACGGTCGATGACGATAAGGAAGTGACGATCGACTGGGGTGATGACGATGCCGATGACACCCGGGACGGTGGCGACGAATTTCCTGAAGAGGAATATGTTGCGGAACTGGATGATACGTTTTCCGAAGAAACGGAAGACACGGATAACAGCGAGGATTGAAGACGGATGTCCGGCGGTGCCGCCGCCGGGCGGTCGGGAGACGCAAGAGTCGTTCCCGGTCACATAGAATCCGGAATTTGCGGCAGGCGGATTGTTGCAGAACAGTCCGCGAAATTCCGGATGCCGAGACAATGCACCCGTCGCGGGGAATGGTTGCGCGGCGGGTGGATCTTGTTTTTTTTGCGGTTTTTTCCACGGAAAGTTTGCAAAAAAACGTTTTCGGCGTTATGTTATGAGTCTTTAATATTCGGATCAAAGTAGCTTTATATATAGAGAACCGTAAGAAAACAGCAAAACAGCAGGACATTTTTATGCCGACAATCAATCAGCTGGTGCGTTTCGGACGCGAAACCAAAGTCAAGAAGAGCAAATCGAGAGCTCTGAGCGCCTGCCCGCAGCGTCGCGGGGTCTGCATGCAGGTTACTACCCGTACTCCGAAGAAACCGAACTCCGCGTTGCGCAAGATTGCTCGTGTCCGTTTGTCCAACGGCCAGGAAGTGACCGCCTACATCGGAGGCGAAGGCCACAACCTGCAGGAGCACTCGGTGGTGCTGGTCAAGGGCGGCCGTGTTCGTGACCTGCCGGGGGTGCGTTATCACATTGTTCGTGGTGCGCTGGACAGCCTGGGCGTGGACAAGCGTCGTCAGGGCCGTTCGAAGTACGGTGCCAAGACGCCGAAGGCTGATGCCGCTGCCGGCAAGAAGGGCAAAAAATAAGTCCCGCAAAACAACCTTGGACGCAAGAGTAAGGATATAACGCACATGAGAAGACGCAGTGCAGTCAAACGGGATCTGATTCCCGATGTGAAGTACAACAGTGAACTGGTTGCCCGGCTGATCAATACGATCATGACGCGCGGCAAGAAATCCGTAGCCCAGCGGATTGTTTACGGAGCCTTTGATCTGATTCAGGCGAAGAAGCCGGAAATGGCCGCTCTGGAAGTGTTCGAACAGGCGCTGGAAAACGTCAAACCGAAACTGGAAGTCAAAAGCCGGCGTGTCGGTGGTGCCACCTACCAGGTGCCGGTGGAAGTGGATCCGGAACGGCAGGTCGCGCTGGCGATGCGGTGGATCACGAGCTATTCCCGCGGACGCAAGGGGAAGTCGATGATGGAATCACTCGCGGGTGAGCTGCTGGATGCTTTTGACAACACCGGGTCTTCCATCAAGAAAAAAGAAGACACGTTCAAGATGGCGCAGGCGAACAAGGCGTTCGCTCATTATCGCTGGTAATCGGGGGGAGCGACAGAGAAGATGAGCGCCGAACAAGACAAAGTATTTCATGAATCACCCTCACGCGGTGTCAGTCTGCGCAAGGTCCGCAATATCGGGATCATGGCGCACATTGACGCCGGCAAGACTACGCTGTCTGAGCGTATTCTGTATTACTGCGGGGTGAATTACAAGATCGGTGAAGTCCATGAAGGCACGGCCACGATGGACTGGATGGAGCAGGAACGCGAACGCGGTATTACCATTACCAGTGCGGCGACCACCTGTTTCTGGCGCGAACACCGGTTGAATTTGATCGACACTCCTGGACACGTGGACTTTACTGCCGAAGTGGAGCGTTCGCTCCGCGTGTTAGACGGCGCGGTGGCGGTGTTCTGCTCGGTTGGGAAAGTGCAGCCTCAGACGGAAACCGTGTGGCGCCAGGCACAGAAGTATCATGTGCCGGTGATTGCCATGGTGAATAAGATGGACCGTACCGGTGCGGATTACGACGGCGTGGTGGAAGAGATCCAGACCAAGCTGGGGGCCACGCCGGTGCCGCTGATGCTGCCGATCGGTCGTGAAGCCGGTTTCGTCGGAGTCATTGATGTGCTGGCCAATCAGGCGGTTTACTTTGACAAGGACGAAAACGGCCTGGAAATGCGCTATGAAGAAGTTCCCGCCGAATATGTGGAAGCGCGGGAAAACGCTCTTCGTCACGCCGTGGAATGCGTCGCGGAAGTGGATGAAGAGATTATGGAAATCTTCCTGGCCGATGAAATGCCGGATGTGGAAACGTTGCGGCAGGGGATTCGCCGGGCCACGCTGGCGGCCAAGATTGTACCGGTTGCCTGCGGTACCGCTTTCAAGAAGAAAGGGGTGCAAAAACTGCTGGATATGGTGGTCGATTATCTGCCGTCTCCGGTGGACGTGTGGGACATCAAGGGGACCGACCCGAACACGGGGGAACCGATTACCCGGCATGTTGGGGACCTGCAGCCGTTTTCGGCACTGGTGTTTAAGATCATGAGCGACCCCTTCGTCGGCAAACTGTATTACTTCCGGGTATACAGCGGCGTGGCATCGCAGGGGATGAGCGTGTACAATCCGCGTACCGGCAAACGGGAACGCCTGGGGCGGCTGTTGCAGATGCATTCCAGTCTGCGGCAGGAAATTTCGGATGTGTACAGCGGGGACATTGCCGCGGCGGTCGGTCTGAAGAATGTGACCACCGGCGACACCATCTGTCTGGAAGACAGTCCGATCGTTCTGGAATCCATGCATTTCCCGGAACCGGTGATTTCGATTGCGGTGGAACCCAAGTCGTCCGGCGACCGCGATAAACTGTTCAAGGGACTGGGCGCACTGGCGGACGAAGACCCGACCTTCCAGGTGCGCAGCGACGAAGAAACCGGTCAGACCATTATCTCCGGGATGGGCGAGCTGCATCTGGAAATTATTCTGGACCGTCTGATTCGGGAATTCAAGGTGGAAGCCAATACCGGAGCGCCGCAGGTGGCGTACCGGGAAGCGCTGCTCGGCAATGCCGAGTCCAACACCAAATTTGTCCGTCAGTCCGGTGGTCGCGGTCAGTATGGTCATGTGATCATCAATTTGATCGCGCAGGAACGCGGCGCCGGTATCACCATTGAAAACAAGGTGGTCGGTGGCAATATTCCCAAGGAATATATCAAACCGATCGAAAATGGTATCATGGAAGCGGCCGCGTCCGGTGTTCTGGCCGGTTATCCGCTGGTCGATTTCAAGGTGGAAATCGTTGACGGTTCCTACCATCCGGTTGACTCTTCGGAAATGGCGTTCAAAATTGCGGGATCCATGGCGTTGAAGGATGCAGCCCGCAAGGCCGGTTTGATGTTGCTTGAGCCGATCATGAAGGTGGAACTGACGACCCCGGATGAAAATATGGGCGACCTGATTGGCGATATTACCGCCCGTCGCGGCAGTATTGTGGAAATCAACTCCGATGCGGGGAACCAGTTCACGCGGGTGCATGCGCAGATTCCGCTGTCGGAGCTCTTCGGTTACGCCACGGCGATTCGTTCGCTGTCCCGCGGACGTGCCTCCTATTCGATGGAGCCGTCGCATTTTGAAAAAGTTCCGAAACAAGTTCAAGATAAAGTTGTGGAGAAGAAATAAAAATGGCTACGGGTAAAACTCAGCGTATCCGGATCCGGCTTCAGGCCTATGAACACCGGATTCTGGACCAGTCGGTCAACGAGATTCTCGAAACGGCCAAGCGTACCGGATCCATGGTGGCCGGTCCGGTGCCGTTGCCGACTCGGATTGAGCGTTTCACGGTGAACCGTTCCCCGCATGTCGACAAGAAGTCGATGGAACAGTTTGAAATGCGTACGCACAAACGGATGATGGATATCATCAATCCGACCGCCAAGACGGTGGATGAGCTGAAGAAGCTGACGCTGCCGGCAGGGGTGGATATTTCGATCAAGATCGGACTCTGACCATTCTGTCAACGGGAAGCGGGCGCTTCCCGTTGCGGCGAGTCCGGATACCGCCGTCCTCCACCGATTGAGGACGTGTATCTAACGCGAAAGGAGCGAAAATGAAAGGTTTAATCGGTAAAAAAGTCGGGATGACTCAGGTCTACGACGCAGAGGGCAGGATCGTGCCGGTGACGGTGGTTGAAGCCGGTCCCTGTGTCGTGGTTGATGTCAAGACCCGTGCCCGCGATGGTTATTCCGCGGTGCAGCTGGGCTTTGGGGCCCGCAAAAGCAAGAACGTCAGCAAAGCGGTGGCCGGGCACTGTGCCAAGGCCGGTTTGACGGACAAACTGCCGAGCGTTCTGCGTGAATTCCGTACCGAAGCGGACAGTGACATGGCCCCGGGTACGGTGTTGAACGTCGATGTTTTTGCTGCTGATGATTATCTGGATGTAACCGCTACGACCAAGGGCCGCGGTTATCAAGGGGTGGTCAAGCGTCACCGTTTCGGCGGTGGTCGCGCCAGCCATGGCGGTGCCTGGACGCGCCGTCCCGGTTCGATCGGTTGCCGTGAATGGCCGGGGAACGTGATCAAAGGAAAGCGCATGCCGGGACATATGGGCAATGTGCGCCGGACGGTTCAGAATCTGAAGGTGGTCCGGGTGATGGCGGATGAGAATGTGTTGCTGGTGCGCGGTGCGATTCCGGGTCCGAATGGCGGCACAGTTCTGCTCCGGGAAGCAATCAAGGCCAAGAGCAAGTAAGGATTCAGGTGAGTATCATGTCGAAAGTTTTGGATATCCTTGATTGCAAGGGTGCTCGCGTCGGCGAGTATGTTCTGCCGGAAAACGCTCTGGAGCTCGAAAAGGGTGAACAGGCGGTTCATGATACGGTAGTGGCCTATATGGCCGGTCTGCGGGCCGGTACGGCCAAGACGAAATGTCGCGGTGAAGTGAGTGGCGGTGGAGCCAAGCCCTTCCGTCAGAAGGGGATGGGACGTGCCCGTGCCGGCAGCAATCGCAGTCCGGTCTGGGTTGGTGGCGGTACGATTTTCGGACCGGTTCCGCGCAGTTTCGCCAAGAAGGTCAACAAGAAAGTGCAGCTTCTGGCGCTGAAGCGTGCGTTTTCCGAACGCGTGGTCGATGGTGATGTGATCGTTCTGAATGAGTTCGCTCTGCCGGATCACAAGACCAAGAGCGCGGTTGCGGTGTTCAAGGGGCTTCAGGTCAGCGATGATTCCGTGTTGCTGTCGGTGCCGGAATATGAGGAAACCGCGGTGTGTGCCACCGGCAATCTGCCGAATGTGGTCATGCGTCGGGCGGATGTCGTGAATGTGTATGAACTGCTGCGCTTCAGCAAACTGGTGTTCACCAAAGATGCGCTGGACGCTTTCATCGGACGTCTGGCCTGAGGAGTGTGAATATTATGAAAACTGCGTTTGATTTGATTATCGCGCCGCTGGTCACCGAGAAGAGCAACGGCATGGTTGCCGAAAAGAAATACGTCTTCAAAGTGAAGCCGGATGCCGGGAAAATCGAAATCGGCCGGGCCATTGAAGAATTGTTCAAGGTCAAGGTCAAGTCGGTCAACATCATGAATTACAGCGGCAAGCCCAAGCGGGCCGGCCGGTCCGCCATCATGGGCAAGCGCCCGGACTGGAAGAAGGCGGTAGTGACGTTGTCTGAAGGCAGCATTGAAATTATTTAAGGCAAACCCTTCTGAGGTATAGAGAAAATGGCGATCAAAAGCTTTCATCCGACCTCTCCTTCGCGGCGCGGTATGACGGTTCTGGACTATTCGTCCGAACTGACTGCCTCCAAGCCGGAAAAGAGTCTGGTCAAAGGGAAGAAATCCTCCGGCGGACGCAATAATTACGGTCGCGTCACCACTCGTTTCCGTGGTGCGGGCAACAAGCGCCGGTATCGGGAAATCGACTTTATGCGCAATCTGGACGGTGTGCCGGCCAAGGTGCTGACGATCGAATATGATCCGAATCGGACGGCGAATATTGCCCTGATCATGTATAACGGCGGGATCAAGAAATATATTCTCGCGCCCGTCGGCCTGAAGGTCGGCGATGTGATCATGAATGGTCCGAAGGCCGATATCAAGCCGGGCAACTGCCTGGCGATCAAAGATATTCCGGTCGGCGTCACGATTCATAACATTGAGATGCAGCCCGGTCGCGGCGCCAAGTTGGTCCGCTCCGCCGGTCAGACCGCGGTGCTCCGTGGTAAGGAAGAACGGTATGCGCAGGTGAAGCTGCCCTCCGGGGAAGTGCGCATGATCAATATCAATTGTCGTGCGACCATCGGTCAGGTCGGCAATCTGGACCATATGAACGTTAAGCTCGGCAAAGCCGGTAAGAAACGTTATCTGGGCTTCCGTCCGCACGTCCGCGGCGTGGTGATGAACCCGGTTGACCATCCGAGGGGCGGGGGCGAAGGCCGTACGTCCGGCGGCGGACATCCGGTGTCGCCGTGGGGCCAGCTGGCCAAGGGCAAGAAGACGCGGCATCCGAAGAAGACGTCGAGCAAATTCATTGTTGAACGGAGGAAGAAATAATGGCCAGATCCATTAAGAAGGGCCCGTTCGTTGACCAGTATCTGATTGACAAGGTTGACGCGCTCAAGGGCCAGAAGAAGCCGATCAAGACCTGGTCCCGCCGGTCGATGATCATTCCGGATTTCGTTGGTCATACCTTCGAAGTTCATAACGGGAAGAGCTTTGTGTCGGTGTTTATTACGGAAAACATGGTCGGGCACAAGCTCGGTGAATTTTCGCCGACCCGTACCTTCAAAGACCACGGGGTGGTTTCCGGGAAATAATGCCGCGGTTTTCAGACCGAAGGGCCGAAACGGTGAAAGAGGTGACTCTTTCACCGTTTTTTTTAAAGAAAACCTGCGTGATGGAGAGGTACCATTTCCCGGATACATGTCCCGAGGGAAAGCCGTGACGTGGTGAATAGAAACGGTGATGCCTGATCATTGGATCCGGCGAGAAGGGGGCCGGGAGGCTTGCGCTGCCGGCAGGCCGTTTGCGGCGTCGAAAGCGGGCATTCCCCGGCGAGTGTAATGAATGCGGGTAATGGATGTCCGATAACGCGGATCAAGATTCCCGGAAGAGCCGATGATATTTCTGATAGGATTTCCGATAGCGTTCAGCGTTGGATTTGCTGAAACTCTTGGCGGTATATTCCCGGTACCGGAGCATTTGCTGCCTTCCTGATTCGAACAGTTCCCGGAATTGGTTGACCAGACTGATTTCACTTTCGCCGAGTTGCCGTTCATCTCTGGAAAGATTGGCATCAGGCTGGATCAGCAGACAGCAATTTTCGTCCGCCGGCGCATGAAACAGCTTCCCGGTCAGAGCATTCAGGGCCTCCAGGGCGGAGATCACCTGCCGCAACAGTTCCCAGTAGTTCAGCTGGCGCCGTTCGCGTGTTTCCGTATCCGGGCTGGTCAGCGTCATCAGAATCATTTCAGTATCTTCCATGGCGCGATCCAACAACATTCCCACCTGCCGGTAACGGAGGCGCCGTTCAGCTTCATTCTGTGCGAAAAGATCTTCGTACATCAGTTCGCCGATCCGGTCGCCTGCCGCATCCCGTCGCCCCATCCATGCGGAAAGGTTCATTTTAACCAGAAAGTCAATGGGAGCTCCGGCAGTCTCCGGGGTTCCTGAAAGCAGTCCGAGGGTTTTTTTCACCCGATCGAAGATTTCATTATGCAGAATCACGGCAGCCTCTGAAAGGGAACGTTTTTTCTGGTTCAGATATCCTCCTATCAAATTAGCATGCAGGAAAAAATTTACAAGTTGCATTCTTTGACTTTCATGCTAAATTAAAAACGATACGGGGGTTTAGATAGCAATAGATGAAATTGGGGGATGGTGGTTATGAATAATCTTCTTCCGGGAGGTGCTGCGGATCATTCCAGTACTCTGGAAAACATCTTCAGCATGAACGTTCTGCTGGGGGTGGCATTGCGTTTCTGGAAATTAATTCTGCTGTTTGTGATACTCGGGGCAGCCGTGGCATGGGGGCTGACTCGATATGTCATAACGCCAATCTATCGTACGAATGCAACCCTTTATGCGTGGAACAACAATCGGGACAAGAACGGAAATACATCCACCCAGGAATTTTATCTTGCTACTCAGCTGATGAATGACTACCGCGAGTTGCTGACCAGCCGGAAGGTGCAGCAGCCGGTGGAGGAAAGTCTCAAAGCCGCTTTTGCCGGCAGGTTTGATGAGAAGAGTTTTCCGGGGTATCGGATTTCCGTTAATTGTGCCCGCAATACTCGGATTGTGTCAGTGGAAGTGGAGAGTGCCAGTCCGGAGGTGGCACAGGTGGTGGCGAATGAAACGACTCGCGTGTTTTCCGAGGTCATCAAGGATATTTTGAAGCTGGACAATGTGCAGATCGTTGATACGGCTCTGGTGCCGAAACAGCCGGTGCGACCCCGGTTGCATATCAATTTACTGATAGGAGTTTTCCTTGGCGGCATATTGGGCGGGGCGTTGGCTTTGCTGTTGGAAGTTCTGGACCGGACGTTGAAGAATCCGGAGCAGGCGGAAAAAACGCTGAATCGGACGATGGTGGGGACTGTGCCGTTGGTGGACGGGGGGGAAGCAGCGGACAAAGCGTACCCCAAGGGCCGGTTGCAGTTGTTGAGTTCTGCACACCGTCAGGTTGGAGAAGCCTTCCGGCTGGTTCGCACTAATTTGCACTTTCTGCTTTCAGATCGGCGCAATGGCGGCCGTTTAATCATGTTGACCAGTGCGGTCAGCGGCGAGGGAAAATCCAGTTGTATCACGGCCCTGGCACAGGTTACGGCACAATCCGGGAAAAAAGTGCTTTTGATTGACGGCGATTTGCGAAAACCAATGCAGCATGCAATGTTCCGGTTGGATCGTTCCAAAGGGTTGGTGTCGGTCATTTCCGGGGATGAGAGTTTCGATTCGGCGGTTTACCGTGATGTGGGAGGGGAGAAGAACCTTGATGTGTTGCTTTCCGGGCCGGTGCCGCCGAATCCGTCAGAGATGCTTATGTCGGAATGTCTGACTGAATTGCTCGATCGTTGCCGGAAGGAGTATGATTACATTTTCATTGATGCCCCCCCCTGTTTGTCGATTGCAGACCCGCTGGTGCTTGGACAACTGGTGGATGGCGTCGTCTTTGTGGTTTCCTGCAACCATGTACGGATCGAAGCGGTGCGCCGCTCCCTGGAACAATTGGAACAGGCGGGGGTGCGGGTGCTCGGTATTCTGTTGAATAAATTTAATTTGCGCCAATCCGGCTATGGTTATGGTTACAACTATGGAGACTATTGTTATAGCGACGATACGGAGGGACATTCCTCGAAGAAGACGGATGGCGAGGAAGATATAAAGTCGTAAAAGTTACGAAGCGTTAACCGGCGGAAAGGAGCAGGGGCAAGAGGCATGGTTGATCTGCATTGTCATTTGCCCGTCCGCTTGAGTGATGGGCCCCGAGACTTTCCGACGGCGGTGCGCATGCTGGAGCAGCTGGCCGCGTCTGGGGTGCGGCATGTGGTTGCGGTAGCTCATTTTTCGCCTGAGCTGGAGGGACGTCTGGACGCGGCCGTGGCGGCCCTTCGCCCGGAGGCGGAACGGTGCGGCATTGTTCTGGAGGCGGCTTTCGAATATGATTTTACCCAGCTTTCATCAGACTTGAAGTTGCGGACGATTTCCCCGAAGAGCCGTTATCTTTTAATAGACTTCTGCTGCTATCAATTACCGGTTTCCGCCCGGGACCTGCTGGCTGCGCTGGAGCGGGATCAATATCATGCGCTTTTTGTACATCCGGAGCGGCTTTTTTCTCTTTCTGCGCTGCCGGAACTGGACGAGCTTCACCGGTTGGGAGGATGCTTTCAGATCAATGCCGTCAGTCTGTTGCCGGAGGCATCTCCATCGGTAAGGAAGATGGCCCGTGCGATGCTGCGCCGGGGCCTGGTGGACGTGGTGGCTTCCGATGCCCATCGTGATGTCGGCAGCCGTCGTCCGTGCATGGGAGAGGCGTTTGCCTGGCTGGAGAAGAAATACACGTTGAAAAAAGCTGAGCTGCTCTGTCGGGTGAATCCGCAGCGTCTGCTGGAAAACAAGCCGCCGTTACCCATTCTCCCCGCGTTGACTCCATGGGAAAAAGTTACGCAGTGGTTGTGCCGTCCCCGTTCTGAAAAGTAATGTCGCGGAACGGGCCTCCCTCTCTTTATGCTTCTTCCGTATCCGATGCATACAGGACGGCGATTTCGTCGCAGCAGTCGTGCTTGGGGCAGGCCTTGCAGTCGCTCCAGATCTTTTCCGGAAAGTGTTCCCGCGTGACGGTCCGGAATCCCAGACGATGGAAGAAGCCTTCCCGGTAAGTCAACGCAAACAGACGGAACGAGGGGCGCTCATGGCGCAGCCGTTCCATGCAGGCCAGGACCATGGCGCGACCGATGCCGGAGCCATGTTTTTCCGGCAGCACCGCCAGGGAACGTACTTCCAATAGATGATTGCCGAAATCCCGAACGGCTACACAGCCAACCAGTTTCCCCGCTTCCTCGGCCACGGTGAAATTCGCCAGGTAGTGGAGAATATCAGCCTCGCTTCTCGGCAGGACGATTTTCCGGTCGGAATAGATTTTCAGAAGGGCGTGGATGGCGGGTACGTCCGTCTCCTGCGCCTTCCGGACACAAAGGGAGGAAGTCACTCCTTCACCTCTTTTTCGGCATTTTCCGGTGCAGCGGTCTCCGTCGCTTCCGGGGGATTTTCCTCGAAACAACCCATGGCGCGGAATTTCTGATAGCGCTGTTCCTTCAGCTTGGCCGGGGAGAGTTTGCGCAGTTCGAACAGGTTGCGCGCAATGGCTTCGGAAAGCAGCTGCGCCGCCTGGTCCGCATTACGCTGAGCGCCGCCGAATGGTTCTGCCACGATTTCATCGGCGATTCCCAGCTGCAGCAGTTTTTCGGCAGTCAACTGCAGGGCATCGGCGGCTTGTGGTGCGAAATTGCGGTCTTTCCAGAGAATGGCCGCACACCCTTCCGGCGTGATGACGGAATAATAAGCGTTTTCCATGATCAGGATGCGATTGCCGACCCCGATGCCGATGGCGCCGCCGGAACCGCCTTCGCCGATGATGATGGCAAGCACCGGCACGCGCAGTGCGAACATGTCACGAAGATTCACCGCAATGGCTTCGGCAATGTGCCGCTCTTCCGAGGCGATGCCGGGAAAAGCTCCCGGGGTATCAATGAACGTGATGATCGGCACTCCCGCCCGATCCGCCAGCTGCATCAGGCGCATGGCCTTACGGTATCCTTCCGGACTGGGCCAGCCGAAGTTGCGATAAACGTTGGAACGCATGTCGCGTCCTTTCTGCGTACCGATGACCATGACCGGCTTGTCATGGAATTTCGCGAAACCGCCGACGATCGCCTTGTCGTCGCGGAAACGGCGGTCGCCGGAAAATTCCATGAAGTCCGTGAAGAGACGTTCCACATAATCCAGCGTATAGGGCCGTTCGGGATGACGGGCCAGCTGCACCCGCTGCCAGGGTGACAGCGAACTGTAGATCTCCTTCATCGTCTGATTGAGCCGCTCGGTGAGCGCGGCCAATTCGGAGGAAACGTCGATCTGGTTGGATTGGCTGAAATCATGGAGTTCCTGAATTTTCTTTTTCAGTTCCACGATCGGTTTTTCAAAGTCGAGATGAATTTCCGGCATGAGACAGGATTTCCCCAGGTTATTCTTCGATCAAAACCGGTGTATTGACCGGTACGATTAAAAACAGTTCCTCCACATCCGCATTGCGCATACGGATGCAGCCGTTGCTGAGCGGGCGGGTGACGCTGGATTCGTCGGCAGTGCCGTGGATGCCGTAGCCCTGCGGCGGGTTTTCCGTTCCGGCGGGCGCGTTGAGCCGCATCCAGCGGGTGCCGAGTTCGTTGCCCGGGGCTCCCGGAGCAATGGTGCGCCCGTCGGGGGCCTGATAAGAGGGGTTTTCCAGTTTTTCCCCGATCAGGAAGCGACCGGACGGAGTCCGGCCAAGGCGGCCGATGCCGACGTCATAGATGGCAAAGGGTTTGCCCCCGTGCTCCAGGAGGAGCAGTCGGGCGGCCTTGGCGATGCGGATCAGCCAGCCGGAGGCGCCGACACGGATTTTTTTGCCGATGAGGAGCTTGGATTCATCCGGCTTCATGCCGTTGAGCCGCCGCAGGGCGTCGACGGAAAGACCGTAGCGGCGGGCAATCCGGAAGAGCGTATCGCCACTTTGAATAGTATGAACAGCGCCGTCGCTATCCGTTTTGCCCTGCTGGAAATACAGTTGCACGTTGGCCCGGCCGAGCACGCGCATGACTTTACGCCACTGGTCGGAGTTCACCGTGAGTTCCGGCAGGAGCTTTTCCGCTTCCCGGCGGGTTTCGACGTATTGTTTTGACTCCAGCAAGCTGGTGATGCGCTGCAAATTCCGGGCAAAGCCATAGGGTTCGATCGCGTCCGGCGCGATCTGCGGGCCGTCGTCGACGGGGTCGGAAGCGTGAGGACGCCCCTTGACCGGTTCCTGATCGGCCGGCGTGACTTCGGGAGCAACCGGCGCGGGATCTTCGGTGAGTTCCGGGTCTGCAACCGCCTCGGGCACAATTTCCGGTTGCGGGTCCGGCTGGGGAGGCGGGGTGCCTTCAGCCGGAACCGGCGGCACGGGGTCCGGATCCGGAGTGATTTCCGCCAGGGTATCCGCCGCGTTTTGAATCGGATCCGTTGTCTGCACCGGCGCCGGTTCTTCCGTATGATGCGGTACCAGCAGATAAATGCCACCGGCGGTCAGGGCAGCCACCAGCACGAAGAGGGCGGCAAGGCGCACTCTCCGGCTGCCGGAATCGGCATATTCCCGGTTGTCGTAATCCAGTTCGTAGGACGGTTTTTTCATTGATTTCCGCTTGGTTTCGGGTATATTGTCAATATACAACGAAAATGGGTGTTTTGCAAAAGGACCGGGAAAAAAATATGGTGACCGATTCGATCCAGCGTTTGGCGTCCATGCCTCTGGCGCTGCCGGAACGGGAGATCCTGTTGCGGCTGGGGTACCGGCGGGCCAGAACGGTGTTGGACGCGGAGACGCAGGCGCGTCTGGCGGCGGCGATGGATCGTTCCTTTCGGCTGTGCTGTCCCGCTGGCTGCTGGCGGGTGGTGGATTTTCGGAAAATGGATGCCGGGCATCTGCAACTGGGTGGTGACGTAGGGATTGAGAGCGAAGAAATTGTCTCCCGCTATGGAAATTGCCGCCAGTTATGGCTGGGCGCGGTGACGATCGGGGCGGCGTTGCCGGAACAGGTGCGGCGGGATTTTGCCGCGGGGGCGGGGTTCGATGCGGTAGTGGGGGACGCCGTCGGCAGTGAAACGGCGGATGCGGCGATGGATTTTCTGCAGAGCAGCGCGCGTCAGGAGATTCTCCGGCGTGGAGGACGCCTGACGGAGCGTCGTTTTTCACCCGGATATGGTGACTGGCGTCTGGAGGGGCAGCGGATTTTTTTCAAGTTGCTGCCGATGGCGGAACTGGGAGTGGCGTTGACGGACGCGTCCATCATGAATCCGGAAAAAAGCGTAACTGCTCTGGCCGGCATCTTCTGACCGGGATGTTTCCCGTCAGGAAAAAAAACTTTCCGCTTGCAGGTCCGTTCCGCAGGGATTATCTTAATAAACATGACTTTTGACAATGAAAGTAGGGTATGTGGATTAAACCGGAACTGTTTCAGCTGAAGGCGGTGAGTGCTCCCTCCGAGCCGGAGCGGCTGCTGCCGGAGCTGGTGCGCGAACGGTTCGGCATGATGCCGTCGGCGTTGCGGATTGTCAGCCGGGCGGTGGACGCCCGCCGGGGAACGCCCATGCTGGTGTATTCCCTGCTGCTGGAGTTCCCTCAATTGCCCCGGAGTGGCGGCAATTGGACGCTGGTGGACGAGGCGGAACTGGTCCGGTTGGAGCATCCTGATCCGGGGTTGCCGGATTGTGTGCGTCCGCCGGAGTCGCCACTGGTGGTGGGGACGGGGCCATGCGGGATTTTCGCGGCGCTGGGATTGGCGCTGGCGGGGTGTCGTCCGATCATTGTCGATCGCGGTTTTCCGGTGGAGCGCCGGGAACGGGATTACCGGGAGTTTTTGCAGAGCCGGATACTGAATCCGGAGAGCAATCTTCTGATCGGAGAAGGAGGGGCGGGGACGTTTTCCGACGGGAAATTATATACCGGGACCCGGGATCCCCGGGCGGCTTTCATTTTGAAAACATTCGCGGAGGCCGGAGCGCCCGCCGATATTCTTTTTCTGAAACGTCCGCATATCGGGTCCGATTATCTGGGACGCGTGGCGGCGGGGCTGCGGCGGAAACTGGAGGAGCTGGGGGCGGTTTTTCAATTCGGTACGGAAGTAACCGGCTTGCTGACGGAGGGGGGACGCTGCCGCGGTGTCGTAACGGTGCGGGGGGAGCGTCTGGAAGCGCCGTTGACCGTGCTGGCGACAGGGCTGGGCGCACGGGATTTGAACCGGAATTTGCGCCGGGCGGGAGTAGCGCATGAGTTCAAGGGATTTCAGATCGGCTGTCGGGTGGAACATCCGCAGCGTTTCGTGGATCTGCGCCAATATCGGCTGAATACCCGGCCGGCGGCGCTGGAGGCGGCGGAATACCATCTGGCATCGCGTCCCCGGGGGCCGGAGACACCGCAGGTGAGTACTTTCTGCATGTGTCCCGGCGGCGAGACGGTGATGGCGTCGGCCTGGGAAGGCCGGTCGGTGTCCAACGGCATGAGCGGTCATGCCCGGGACGGGGAATTCGCGAATTCGGCCTTGATCGTGACGCTGCGCCCGGAACGGTTTTCCGCGCCGGACGAAGCGTTTGCTCTGCTGGAGCAGCTGGAGCGGGAGGCGTTTCGCCGCGGCGGTGGAGATTACGCCTTTCCGGCGCAGGATGCCGCGGGGTTTCTGCGCGGCGAATTACGGCTGCGGAACCGGCGCGGCAGTGCGGCGGTGGGGTTGCGCGCGGCCCGGCTGGATGATTTTTTCCTGCCGGAAATGCGGGACGGTATCAGCTGGGCACTGCGTGATTTCGACCGGCGTTTTCCGGGATTCATCCGGGAAGGCAAGTTGATCGGAGTGGAGAGCTGTGTATCCAGCCCGGTGCGTTTCCGGCGCGATCCGGAGACGCTGGCAAGTTCTCTTCCGGGACTTTATATCGGAGGGGAGGGGGCCGGATGCGCGGGCGGCATCATGTCCGCCGCGGCGGACGGGTTGAGGCTGGCGGCGGCGATTCTGGCGAACGCCTGATCATGACCATGTGAAGCGGAGTTGGAAGCAGAAAATACGCAACAGAAGAGGAATAACGGAAGGATGCGCGGGGCGATGAACAGATGGTTTTGCCGGTTGATTGCCGGCATGGCGGTATTGGGGATTCTCGGCGGTTGTGCGGCGGTCAAGCCGATTCCCGACGACCCGCCGGACAGACGTCGGTGGACTTCGTCGGAAGTTTCCACGCAGTTCGGCGATGCCGATCCGTGGGAGGGGTTTAACCGGTCCATGTTTGCGGTCAACCGGTTTGGGATGCTCTATGTGGTACGCCCGATCGGCTGGATCTGGGGCGGCATTTTCCCGCGGGTGGTGATCGAATGCATCGACAATGCGGCGGAAAATTTATCCTTTCCTGCCCGGACGATCAGTTGTCTGCTGCAGCAGCACTGGAGTGACGGCGGAGTGGAGTTTTTGCGGTTTCTGACGAACAGCACCATCGGGATTGCCGGGTTGTTCGATCCGGCGGAGAATTATTTCGGTTTGTACGCGCGCAAGGAGACGTTCGGACAGGCGTTCGAAAGCTGGGGATGCGGGCCCGGTTATACGCTGGTGCTGCCGTTCAGCTCGGCGACGAACGTGCGGGACAACATCGGGGCGGTGTTTGACATCGCTCTGGACATCAAGACTTATCTGCCGTATGGCGCATCGACGGCGGCGGGGGTGAACCGCGCCGTGCGCGGCTATCGGACCTACAGCCGTATGGACAAGGCGAATGCCGATCCGTATCAGTTGTTCAAGGAGTACAGTTTGCTCAATCGCCGGCTGCAGCAGCAGGATTGGGAAGTCAAGATGAAGCAGGCGGCCGCCGAGGCGAAAAAACAGGCGTCGGCCGCCACCGGCGAAAAACCGGCGACCGTTCCGGCCGATCCCCCGGTCCGTCGTCCGGCCGGAATCAAGGGACGGCTGGTCCTGCTGAACCGCTATCGGCCGGAAAATCCGTATTCCGATTCGGTGCGGGCGACCATGTTCAAACCGCAGACCGACGAAAGCAGCATCTGGACGCATCTTTCCCCGTGGAACGGGGATTTCACCAGCGAAGCGGAGTTGCGTGATCTTGCGGCATTCCGGGCCGGCGCGGACGATATGGAATACGCTTTCTGGCGGTCCCCGGACGAGGCGAAGAAAGCATCCGCGCCGCTGGTGTTCCTGCTGCCGGGCATCGGCAGCCATTATCTGAATTCCAGTGCGGTGGCCATGGCGGAGGTGCTGTATCGTCAGGGATATGCGGTGATTGTGCTGCCGAGCGTGTTTCACTGGACGTATTATGAATCCATTCATACCGGCACGCTGCCCGGTTACACGCCGGAGGACGCGGCGTCGCTGCGGCATGCGATGGCCCGGATTCTGGAGGATCTGGCGGCCGACGAGGACGATCCCTTCCGACCGGAATCGGTTGAGCTGGTCGGTTTTTCGCTCGGCGGGCTGCACGCGCTCCATATCGCGGCGCAGGAGGAGAAGGAAAATACGCTGAATCTGAAACGTTGCGTCGCCGTCAACCCGCCGGTGGATCTGCTGTACGCCATGGACCGGATTGACGAGTGTGCCGACGATATGAAGGGCTGGCCGGAAGAGAAGGTGGAAAATACGCTGGTGGACGCCTTCGGAAAAGCCATGGCGGCGATGGGGCGGCAGCAGCCGTGGCGCGATCCGGTACCGGCGCCGGAACGTTTTGAGCTGCCGGAGCTGGAAGTGGATGATCAATATGATTATCGGACGTTTCTGACGCGGGAGGAGAGTCGGATTCTGGTCTCCATGTCGTTCCGGTTCACGCTGCGGGACGTGTTGATGACGGCCTGCCGGGACGACCGGATTCCGAAGGAGATGAAACCGTTGTACGGCTGGGGCGACCGGACCCGCTTCTATCTGGAAATCGACCGGTTGTCCTATCGGGATTATCTGATGCGTTACATGCTGCCGTTGTACGGAAGCAAGCTGGGGGTGGATAATCCGCTGGAAGAGCTTGGCCACCGGGCCGGACTGCGTTTCATCGAATCGACGCTCCGGAACAACGACAAGGTCCGGGTGCTGCATACGATCGACGATTTTCTGGTTTCCGACGAGGACCGGCGGTTTCTGGATTCCGCGCTGGGCGATCGGATCGTCTGGTTCAGCAACGGTTCCCATCTCGGACATCTTTATTACGGGCAGGTGCATCAGATTCTGCTGGAGCAGCTGCGGTAGGAAAGACCCGAAAAAGAGGCCCGGACGATTCGTCCGGGCCATTCATCGTGGAGCCGGGGGCGGGCCCCTGCGCCGATATGAAAACCGGGATTATTCCTGGTTTTTCTTTTCCAGTCGTTCGATTTCTTTGGAAACGGTCCAGGCATTGTGGTAAAACTTGAGATCGTTTTCCGCCCGGCGGGCGTCGGGCGTTTTACGAAGCAGCTGCACCGCTTCCTTCTGGTATTTGACCGCGTCTTCCAGGCGTCCCACGTAATAATAGCTGCGGGCCAGCGCACCCGCGGCCCGGCCGCGTTCCCGGTCGTTGGAGAATTTCCCTTCCGTATAGGCGGTGTGGGCCAGCGTATAGACGCTGATCAACTGAAAACTGCCGGCGGGTTGCCGCATCAGATTTTCCGAGAGCTGCACCAGCAGCATCGGCTGATCAGTGAATTCGCGCGCGATACGGGCATAGGCGTCGATCAATGGTTTGTCGGAGGCGCCGCGTTCCAGCAGCAGTTTCAACCTGGTTTCGTGGAATCCGAAGGTTTTGGGTTTGCGTTCGATGGCGGCGGCGAGATCCGCCAGCGCCTGTTCCCGGGAGTCGAGCATGTGCGCCAGGAGATTGGCACGGGCGGTGGTCAGCAATACGTCATCCGGAAACCGCTTCAATCTGGCGTCCAGCAGCGCCAGCGCCTTCCGGTAATCCTTCTTGCGGGTCACCTCGGTCATTTCTCGGTCGAAACGGTCGAAATCGGCGGCCGCGGCCAGATCGTAGCGTCCGGCAAGAATTTCATCCAGGACCCGGTCCAGTTCGACGGTCGGGCCGAGCCAGAGCAGGATGCCGTCCTTGCTGATGATGGCGTCGGTCGGCAGCCGGTCCCCCGGTCGCAGATATGCATCGGCGGTTTTGACCATGTCGTCGGAGGCGATGGGGATTGCAAGGGTCTCCAGAGCGCTGTCCTTGCGCAGGGTGGCGGGGTCGTCGCTGCCGACGGCCAGGAATTCCACATCACGTCCGCTGTATTTTTCCCGGGCGGCGTTGATCAGCGGTACCGCCTGTTCGCAGGGTTTGCATTGCGTTCCCCAGAAGTGGAGTACCAGTAGTTTTTTCCCTTTGAGGTCTGCCAGCTTCACGGGATTGCCTTTGATGAATTCCAGCAATTGCAGTTCCGGGGCGGGGGCGCCGATCGGCGCGGCGCCGGCGAAGGAGGCCAGGGCGATCAATGCCGAAAACAAAAGAAATTTCATGGCAGTTTGCTTTCTATATTTCTTAACCAGTAAAAAAAACACTCGGAACCGGGCAGCAGCAGGGCCGCCAGCAGCAGCAGGGCTCCCGCCAACGGAGTCAGGTCGCTTTGCAGCAGCGTCAGACCGGAAAACGCCACCGGCACCGCCAGCACCACCAGCAGCAGCCGGAACACCCAGCGGCAGGTACGGATCAGCGTGCGGGTGTTCATGACTGCTCCGTTCCCCGGTGCCATGCCGCCTGAACCAGAGAGGCGGTCAGGCTTTCAAAGGAGATGCCGGCCACCTTGGCGGCTTTGGGGACCAGGCTGGTGGCGGTACAGCCGGGGATCGTATTGCCTTCGAGGATGCAGCATTTTCCATGTTCATCCATGATGAAGTCCACGCGCAGAATGTCCCGGCAGCCGAATTCCTTGAAAAAACGCATGGTGGCGGCGGTCAGTGTCCGCGCCTGTTCGGGCGACAGCGACGGCGCCGGACAGAAATATTCCGTCTTGCCGTCCTTGTAGACGTATTTTGCGTCATAGTCGTAGAAGCCGTGAGGACTGCGGATTTCGATGGCGGGAAGCGCCTGGTCGTTCACCACCGGCACCGTCAGCTCAATCCCCCGGATGAACTGCTCGACCAGCAGAACGGAGTCGTAGGCGAAGGCGGAGTCCAGGGCCTTTTCCCAGTCTTCCGCCCGGTCCACCTTGACGATGCCGATGGTGGAGCCTTCGCAGGGCGGCTTGATCACCACCGGATAATGCAGGTCGGCGGGAAAATCCCGGTAGGCCGTGGTGACGATTCCCCACGGCGCGGTCGGCAGGTCGAGATCATTCAGTTTGCGTTTGGTGGCGATCTTGTCCATGACGAGAGCGCAGGCGGCGCTGCCGCTGCCGACGAAGCGGATATGATTTTCTTCCAGGAGCCGTTGCAGTCTGCCGTCCTCGCCGAAGCCACCGTGGAGGACCGGATAGACGACATCGGCCTCCCGCATTTCCGGTGTAATTTCACAGACCTTCAAATCCACTTCCGTTACCTGGTATCCGCCCCGGCGAAGGGCATCGGCCACGGCGCGGCCGGAGCGCAGGGAAATTTCCCGTTCGCTGCTGACGCCGCCGAGCAGCACCGCAACCCGGGGAGCGGGAGCCGCTTCGTGAAAACGCTTCAACGCATCGGGGTCGGCGAACCGAACCTCCGGCTCCAGATAGAAGTGGAATTTTTCCGCGACCCGGCGGCGAATCTCCACCATCAGCGCCAGCAGGTCCGCCTCAGAGGCATGACCGTGATTGACGAGGTAATTGGCATGTTCGCTGCTGACTTCCAGCGCACCGTACCGGAATCCTTTCAAGCCGCATTCGTCGATCAGTTTGCCGGCAGGTTCGTCGGGAGAAGGGTTGCGGAAAATACATCCGGCAGTGCGGCCTTTGGGTTCTTTTTCCCGCCGGGCGGCCATCTCGGCATTGATTCGTTCCAGCTCCGCGGCGGGATCGGCGGCCGGCAGCTTCAGAATAGCGGTGGTCAGGATGACGTCAGCGGGAATGGAGCTGCGGCGATATTGCCAGTCAATTTCGCGGGCTTCGGCATTCCAGATGGAGCCGTTGGTCCGGCAGCCGCACAGCTGCAGCACCAAATCTCCAATCGCGCGTCCGTGGGCGGAGGCGTTCATATAAAGTGCTCCGCCCAGCGTCCCGGGAATGCCCGCCAGTTCCGCCAAGCCCCCGAAGCCGGCGCGGGCGGCGGTCCGCGCCAGCTCCGCCAGTCGAACCGAGGCGCCGCAGGTAATGTGATTGCGGCCGACGGCGACTGCGGCGAACGCTCCGCGGCCAAGCCGGATGGCCATGCCTTCGAACGGGCGGTCCATGCCCGCAAGGTTGCTGCCGGCGCCGATGATCAGAAAGGGGACGCCGCGTTCATTGAGAAAGCGGACCAGCCGGGAAAGTTCAATGTCGTCCCCCGGTTCAGCCAGCACCGGCAGACTGCTGCCGATGCCGAATGAGGTGATGTCCCGGAACGGTACGTCGAAGCGCAGGGCGAGTCCGGGCATCGCCTGGCGCAGTTCCTGAAGAATGGAAGCGTTCACTTGGATGGGGTCCTTCTGTAAAATGGGAAAACTCCGGACGCGGTTCACGCCGGATTTTCGTTGATTTCCTCCAGATGGCCGTCGGCAGTCAGCCGCCGGTAAAAGCAACTCCGGTGCCCGGTATGGCAGGCGGAACCGCCGACCTGCTCGATCTGATAGATGACGGCATCCTGGTCGCAGTCGACGAGGATGTTTCGGATCAATTGAATATGACCGCTGGTCGCGCCTTTCTGCCAGAGGCAGTTGCGGCTGCGCGAAAAATAGGTGGCGCGGCCGCTGCGCAGAGTTTCCGCCCAGGCCTCGGCATTGACATAGGCGAGCATCAGAATCTCACCGGTGCGGAAATCCTGCGCAACGGCGGGAATCAGGCCGCCGCCTTTGCTGAAATCCGGTTCAAACATGGGAATCGGTCCCCTTTCATCGGTCCGGTCCGCGTTGTCGGGCATCCGGTGCGGCCGGTTCCTTTGGTTGCTTTATTATATGGTTTTCCGGTCCGGCGCATCGGGCGATGGATAAGAAAATCCGCCTTCGCGTACCGTTTCCGTGGCGGGCACGCCGGAGAATTTCGACCGCGTTCGGGCGGCGGAAGGCAAGTTCCTTCCGTCCCGCAGGCGGCGCGGCGCACCGATGCCGGGCTGGCTGGCGTTCGTTTGAACCGGGGATATGCCGGTGCGTCCGGACGCTCTTTTCATAAAATGCCGCGCTTCCGGATTTTTTCAAGTCCGGGAGTGGAGAAAGAGCCAAGAAGGTATCGCTCCGGCACGGTGCGGCGGAGATGTGCGAAAAGGGGCGGTTTTTCATGAAAATAATCCGGAAAAAAACTCTTTTGCATTTGACGTACTTTGAAACCGGGATAATGTAACAGCACGACGACCTTCGAAAAATTGGTCAAGCATAAGGAAAGGATGTGCTTTTATGGAAAACAAGAAGGAAATTTTCGCGGACGGCATCGGTCAGATTCATTTTGCGGGCGGCATGGTTCGCTTTGACTTCGTCACGCTGCAGCCGACCGAAGACGGCAAGGCGCCGACCCCGGTGGTCAACGAACGCATCATCATGCCGCCGCAGGGCTTCCTCGGCGCTTTCAACTCCATGCAGCAGCTGATCGACAAACTTCTCGAAGCCGGAGTGCTCCAGAAGAACGAAAAGGCCGGCAATAACTGATTGCCGCTGTCCGGATCTGTTGCCGGAAGAACGCTTCTCATGCCGGAATCGCATGGGAAGTGTTTTTTTATGAAACGATGACAAGAAACAGATGAATCACTCTGTTTGTGCATAAAAAAGTGGTTCATGCCGGTTTTGGGTGAATCGCGTGAATCAGAATCTTGCGGCTATTTTTTCCGGTGTGGTTGTTGGGAACGGGGGTTTTATGTATAATATCCCGTGAACCCGGTGAAGAACAGAACAGCCACAACCAGGAGAGATGGAACATGCACCGCAAATTTCGCTTTACGTTGATCGAGCTGCTGGTGGTCATTGCGATCATCGCGATTCTGGCGTCGATGCTGCTGCCGAGTCTCAACAAGGCGCGGGACAAGGCGCACGCCATCAGCTGTGTCAACCGGTTGAAACAGCTTGGCACCTATGAACTCATGTACGCGGGCGATCAGGATGATTATCTGGCTTTGACCATCAATTACAATGAGTATCATCAGAACTGGTTTGAAATTCTGGCCGCCTACGCGACCGGGACGGAAAACGGGCAGAATCAGCGCGGCAATGTGCTTTTTTTCGAACAGAAAAGGCGGGGCTGGTATATTTACGGCTACCCGCAGGTGCCGCTCTGTCCCAGCGTGAGGGACGTGCAGGTGGACATGAACTGGACCCCGGAACAGGCCCGGACCAACGTCGGCCGCGGCGGTTATGCCCGCAGCAAGGATTTCGGCTACATCTATCAGGGAAAACCGTATGTGTTCGGCACGCACAGTTACGCGCAGGGCAAGATCGGCAGCATTCGGAAACCCTCGAAAACATTTCTTACCTTTGACGGATATATGTATTATGTTTCTGCCGGCAACGAATGGACGAACTATACCCGTTCGCCCCATCAGTCCCGGACCAACGTGCTCACCCCGGACGGCCACGTCGAAACCCTCCATACCGGTGCTCAGACCGAAAGCTGGGGCGGCGTGCCGATCCCGTGGAACATGACCGGTCTGCACTGGCGCAAGGACGCGAAAACGGATTCCAACGGTCTGCCGGGCAATAACGTATGACAGGATGCTTTCCCAACCCATTAGAGAGGATTATGAGAGACCATCATTCTCGTTCAGGAAGGGCGCTCCGGATGGCCGGAGTGCTGGTGGCCGGGCTGCTTGTGATGCCCGGAGGGTATGCGGCGCCGGACGTGTCCGGCGCTGTTGCTTCGGAGAATTCCCGTCTGACGGATCATGGGATACCGGCGCCGGTGTCGTTGTCCCGCGGTTCCGCCGCTGCGACTGATGCGGAAGGGAAACGGATCCTGCTGGTGCTCCAGAGCGATATCCGGAAGTTGCTGGTGGTCGGCATCGACAGCGGTGTTTCCCGGCAGTTCGATCTGCCGGGAGCCCCGTATGCGGAACGGGGCGGCGGCAGTTTCGGATTCCTGCACGCAAGGAACGGGGTGTTGTACGGGCATCTCGGGCCGTGGACGACGGGCAAGGCGACGGGGGTGTTCTATGCGTTCGACCCGGCCCGGATGGAATTCACGTTTCAGGAAAAGACTGCCGATACCTACGCCATGTCCTTCCATGAAGACCGGGACGGTGTCATCTGGGCGGCCCTGTATCCGAATGCGCAGTTGATCAGCTATGATCAGAAGACCGGGAAAATGACCGATCATGGCGAATTGAATCAGGAATCCTGGTATCAGTATCCACGCAGCGGCATTGCCCGGGACCGGTACGGCTGGGTATATGTGATCATCGGGTATACCCGGAGCCAGATTCTGGCGTACAATCCGGCTGACGGCACCCGGCGGGCGCTGTTGCCGGAGGCGCGGCGGGCGGCTTCGCGGGACGACCGGGACAGTGTCGGGCGGGTGTTTTCCGGCACGGATGGGGAAGTGTACGGCAGAACCATCACCACCGACGGCTGGAAGTATTTTCATCTGACCAATGGCACCGCCGTGGAACTGCCCGGCGCACCGGAGGCGGAACCGGTGCCGGAACGGGCGGCGAACGGCGGCTGGCCGGATTTTCCCGACTTCCCGGACGGGAGCCGCGTGGTGAAACTGGAAGTGCCGTTCAAGCGGCTGACGCTCCGGGAAAAGGATGGGAGCACCCGGCAGATCCATTTTGCATATGACGCACCGGGGGCGAAACTGGTCGGAGTGTTCACCGGTCCCGGCGGCGAGGTGTACGGGACCACGGCCTATCCGCGGTTTGTCTTTCGTTTTGACCGGGAGAGCGGCCGGTTTTTCCCGCATCCGGAGACCCATGCGGGGGGACATTGGAATGCCTGGGTGGTGCGCGGCAACTGCATATACGGTGGTTTTTATCCGTGGGGCATGATCCGGGAAATCGACGTTACCCGGCCGTGGAGCCGGGGGGAAAGCACGGGATTGGAATCGGCGGATTACGGTCGTTCGGTGCGTTCTACGCCGCATATTCACCGGCCGAACACGTTATTGCTGCTGCGGGACGGCGACCGGATGATTCTCGGGGGCACGCCGGACTACGGGCATACCGGGGGCGGTCTGACGATTTTCAATGCGGCGACCGGTGAGAGTAAAACCCTGTCGCACGAACAGCTGCTGCCGAACCAGTCGACGATTGCGCTGGCGAATCTGCCGGACGGGAAGGTATTCGGCGTTACCGGCGTGGCGGCGGGGACCGGCGGTCAGGTGCTGGCGAAGGAACCGGAATTTTATATTTTCGATCCGGATACGGAAAAAATCGTGTTTCATCAGGTCCGGCCGCACCGCCCGGGGGATACTTCGATGGTGTACGATGCGGTGTGCGGCGATGACGGTCTGGTGTATCTGCTGGATGGGGCGACCGGCATGCTGTATGGATTCGATCCGGGAAAACGCGCGATCGTCCGGGATTACAATCTGGGGGCGGTTTACGGAGAGGTCGCGTCCGCTTCCGGAACCGGCATCATGCACAAGGATGCGGATCATTGTCTCTATTTGCTCTTCCGCCGGGCGCTGGTGCGGTTTGATCCGGCAACGGGAAAACATGAAAAACTGACCGAGCTGCCGCCGGGAGTTGTCGGTTCGATGGCGTTGACTCCGGAGGCGATTTATTTCTGCGCGGGCTCGCATCTCTGGAGCTGGCGGCGCTGACGTTCGAAAAGAATCAAGAAAAAAAGGAAGACGGGACAGGTCCGGCTATGTGGAAAAATCTGATGATCCGGTTGGTGCTGTGGAGCGGTGTCTGGGCATGTTGTGTGGCCGTCACAGCGGCGGAAGAGGTCGCGGCTGCCCCGCGTTTGCAACGAACGGTAACAACTCCGTTTCCGGCGGACTTTCGCGGATTTGAGCCGGTGTCTCAGGTGGCATTGGTTCGGGATGGTCGTCCGGCGGCGGCGATCGTCCGGGCCGATACGGGAAGCCTGCGTGGCGGTGAGGAGGAACTGCGTGCGGAAATCCGCCGGTGCTGGGGAGTGGACCTGCCGGTCATGAGCGCCGACGAGGCGCTGAAGGAGAAGTTGACGCTGGTTCTTTTCGGCGAGAACCGGTCCAACATGCCGCTGCGACGGCTGGTGGAGGTCTGTGCAGTGGAGAGTGTGCAGGATCCCCGGTATTATGAGGCGCGGATTTATCCGCAACTGCTGGACTATCCGGCCGGTGTGCTTTACTTCGGGGGGCGCTCCATGGAACGGGTGCTGGCGGGGGTCCGGGCGGCGGCGCAGGCGCATCCGGACGCCTCCCGGCTGCCTTTTTTCATTGAATGCGAACGGGAACGCGGTCATCGTCCCGATCCGGCCGTCATTCAGGAGATGGTGGAAAAAGTGCGCCGTCATCTGACTGAACCGGACAGCTGGATTCCGAATCAGACGGTGATCCGGCTCTTCCGGGATGCCTTCGCGCGATTTCTGGCGACCGGCTGCCGGGAGTACGCGGAAGCGGTGGCGGCGATGCAGAAGCTGTATCTGGAGAATTACCAGAAGAATATCAAACGATTTGATGCCAGCGGCCCGGCGCCGTCCTTTCTGTTTCACGAATACGTCTGGAAGCTGGAGATCGTGGCGGTGTCGCCGTGGTTCACACCGGAGGACCGGGCCCGGTCGGCGGAGCTGATGCGGCAGGTGGCGGAGAACTGCTTCGACTACTATGAAATGCGGCTGCCGATGAAGGACTACGCCGCGGGAGAGGCGAGTTACCAGACCAACCATGAGATTTTCTGTTCGCGAACGGTTTATTTCATTGCCGAGTATCTGCTGCGGCATTACCGGTACGAACCGGCGCGGTACTGGATGGCGGTGGCGGCCAACACGCTTTCCGGGGTGGCGAACCAGCCGATCAGTCCCGAGGATGCGGCGGCTTACCAATATTTGAACTATCAGATTTTCACCAGTTACGTCATGGCGTCGGGCAGGTTTGACCTGTCGTTTTTCCGGACCGGGGTGTATCGGAATTACATCCGCTACTGCAAGGCGCAGTACAATCATCTCGGTTACACCGCCGCCTACGGGGACAATCCGGCGCTGGGCAACGCCTGGAGTTTTCCGGCGCTGGGGACGGAGTATTCGGTCTCCGGCGACCCGGAATCAGGAGCGCTGCTGAGTCTGATTGCCCGGACGACGCCCTTCGGATCCTTTCGCGGCATGATCCGGGCGCTCAATGTGCCGGATGATCTGCCGTTTGAAATGTCCGACGATCTGGTCGGGCTGGCGGTGTTTCCGGTGGGGGATTTCATCCTGGCCTACAACAAGGGGGACGGATTGTTCGACCGGCCGGTGCTGGACAAGGCGTTTTTCCGGGGAAGCTGGGCAAAGGACGCGGATTTTCTGGCGATTTCGGGGTTGTCCGCCGCGCCGCACGGGCATTACGACGCCAACGCCGTCGTACAGTATGTGGACGGTGCGCATCTCTGGCTGGTGGACGGGGATTATCTGCGAAAGTATCCGGAGGAGCACAATACGCTGCACCTTTCCCGGAACGGACAGAGTCATTTCGGAGTCGGCCGGGACCGTTCCCGGTTTTCCCGGCTGGATTCGCACGGAATGACGCCGGACCGGAAAATGGCCGCGCTTGCCGCCACCGTAACCGGCTGGAATGGGGCGGAGTGGACCCGGTATATCGGTTTTGCCGCGGGGAACGGGTTCTGGGCGCTGGACCGGGTCCGTTTTCTGGAACCGGGGGAATATCAGCTGGACTGCCGCTGGCGGCTGCTCGGGGAGGCGACGCCGGTCAATGATCAGACGGTGGCGTATCAGCAGCGTCCCACCGACGGTTCGGACCGGCGGACCCGGTTGACGATCACCGGGGGCGGCGAGGCCTGGCGGCTGCTGCATACGAAATTCGATACCGGCCACTCGGGAGAGAACGGGTATTACGGCACCTATCCCTGGGCGGACAAATACACCCGTAACTGGGTGGCGCGCCGTCGCGGCGTTTTTGCGCCCGGAGAGGAGACGGTGATGGTGCATTATCTGAAGCCGGGGACGGCGGATGCGCCGGTGCCGGAGTTGTTTCGGATCGGTGATCGCGCCTGGGTGCTGCGCGACGGCGGGGCGTTGCGGCTGGCCGTGCTGGGGCAGTTGCAGGCGGGTGAGGTCGAGATCGAGGCGGATTACTGCTTTGCCGGTCCGGAAGGTATGGTGGCGGGCAATCCCAAAAAATTGCGGTTCGGCGACTGGACGCCGGAGTTGAACCATGCTGAAGTCGTAGCCATGCCGGCTTCAGCCGCCATCCAGTCGGGATTGCAGTCTCTGGCGCGGCTGACCACGGCGGATCGCCGTCCCGCCTTCCAGGCGCCGCCGGAGTTGAATCTTCCGACGGGAGCGGTTCGGACGGTGGCACAGGCGTCGCCGGTAACGGCGCTGGCGGAGGGCGGCGGTACGGTTGCGGTAGGATTGCGCGACGGGCGTTTCCGCGTATATGATACGGCGGGCGAACTCCGTTTCGAGCGGCAATTGCCGGCGGCGGTGGCTGCTGTGGCAGTACTGGAAACCGCGCCTGGGGAATTCCGTTATTTTGCGGGAACCCAGCCGCCGAATCCGCGCGAAGGGCAGGGGGCTGCCGCGCCGTTGTTCTGTCTGGCCGCCGACGGGCGGGAATTGTGGAAACTGGAAGTCCCGGCGTTCCAGATGCGGAACGGGACGGTACGGACGATTTTCCCCGCCTGCTTTGACAAAGGAGAACCGCGACCGACCGCACTGATTGTCGGTGCGGAAAACTGGAAATATTACGCCTACACCTTCGCCGGGGAAAAGTTGTGGGAACGTCAGGTGTATCACGGGGCCACTGCCGGTGCCGCGGGGGATTTTGACGGCGACGGTCTGGACGAAGTGTTTGCCGGCAGTGAATATCCCTACGCTCCGATTCTGCGCGCCGACGGCAAGACTGCCGTCGACCGGATCACCACGCCGTGGACCAGTTCCGTGGCGCTGACGGATCTGGACGATGACGGCCGGATCGAAGCGGTTGTCGGGCGCAGCAGTCATGCACTGGAGGTCCACCGCATCCCCCGGGACGGAAAGAAGCAGGAAGGAACGTCGATCATGCTCGGGGGATATCCGGAAAGCGTCGTTCCGTTCCGTTCCGCCACCGGTGGCCGGATCGCGGTCGCCGGGCACGATGGCCGTTTGCTGCTGCTGGACGGGTCCTTGAAGAAAGTGGGCGAATGGAAGAATGCCGCCCCGTTACGAGGACTGGCCGTGCGCGGTGACCACCTGCTGGTGCTGAGCGATGACGGTTATTTCTATGAGCTGGATGGACAAGGCGTGCCGTTGCGGAAATTCCCGTTGGCCTTTTCCGACGCGGTTCCGGATTTCCCATCGCCGACGTCGTCCGCCGCAGCCCGGGGCACGCAGGTGATATTCCCCCGCTTCTGAGCGGTACCGGGGGACTTGCGGCAACTTTACCGGCGGCGCCGGGCCGGAGCGCGGAGGAGTTTCAGCGAGTAAACGGCGTTCCCGGCGTTGACGATGGCGATAGCGAGGAAAATGCCGGAGGCGGACAAAGCGAAGCATTTGACCGTCAGCGCCGCCGCCAGCGCCGCCAGCGCCATGAAGAGCGCATTGACGATGTTGTTGGCCGCGATGACCCGGGCCGTCATGCCGGCGGGCGCGGCGCGCTGCATCAGCGCCTGCAGCGGGACGGAGAAAATCCCTCCGGTGACGGCGATGCCCAGTAGATCCAGGACGGTTCGCCAGAACGAAAGATGCGTCGCCAGTGCGGCGAACGACCGCAATTCTCCTTCCGCGCCGCCTTTGCCGGAGGTGGCGAAAAACAGGTCCAACGTGAACAGCGCCATGCCCAGCGCCGCTGCCGGAGCCAGACGTGCGGAAATTCTGCCGTGCAGCAACCGGGAGGCGGCGACGGAACCGAGCGCGACGCCGATGGAGAAAAGGGTCAGGAAGAACGTATTGACGTAATGGTCCGCCCCCAGCACGTCGCGGCTCAGCCCCGGAAGCTGAGAGACATAGAGCGAACCGACCATCCAGAATCCGGACAAGGCGAGAATGCAGTGCCGCACCCGGGGGCGCCGAAACGCGTCCTGTAGAATGTTTTTCGTTTCCGCGGCAAGGTGAAACGACAGTTTAAGGCCCGGTTCTGCCGGCGGTGCCGGGGGAATCCGGCGGCTGGCCATGTATCCGACGACGGCCAGCCCGGTCAGGAGGAGGCCGGACCAGCCCACGCCGCCGGGGAGGACGATAATCAGGCTGCCGGCGATGGAACCGATGAGGATGGCGAGGAAGGTTCCACCTTCGATGAGGGCGTTGCCGGCGACGAGTTCCCGTTCTTTCAGATGCTGCGGCAGCAGCGAATATTTGGCGGGACTGAAAAATGTGGATTGCGCCCCCATCAGAAAAAGCAGAATCAGCAGCGCGGTAATGTTTCCGCACAGAAACGCCGTCGCCGCCAGCGCCATCAGGACGATTTCAACGAATTTGACGATCCGGCAACAGGGTGCTTTGTCGAATTTGTCGGAAATCTGACCGGCCAGTGCGGAAAACAGAAAGTACGGCAGAATGAAGACCGCCATCGCCAGATTGGTCAGCATCGCTGCCCGGGAGGCGTCGGCAGTGAGTTTGAACGTAACCAGCGTCAGAATGGCGCATTTAAAGTAGTTGTCATTGAACGCGCCAAAGAACTGTGTAATGAAAAGCGGTAAGAAACGTCTGGTTCGAAAAAGCTCAAACATGGTGATTTCCCGCGGCGATATGACAGTATCCGGCAATCCGGAAAGGTTATTTTTTGCGGCCGCGAGATTCCCCTTTTTCCTGCTCGGCGAGGGCCGTCAGCACCGCCTGTTTTTCCCGGCCGAGAGCCGACAGCAGTTCCCGGTCGCTGATCTTGGCCGGTTTCTGCACGATCTGCGAGAATTGTTTCGCCGTCTGCTGATAATAGCTGGTCCACTTCCGGTATTCCGGCTGGTCGGTCTTGCGATTGGTTTCGAGTTCCCGGATTTTGGCGCGCGCACTGCCGAGGGCTTCGATGTATTTCCCGCAGCCGGTGAGCCAGGCGCGGCTGATTTTCGTGTCATGCTCCACGAAATAATATTGCGTCCAGCGTTTGACCCGCTGACTGTAGAGTTTGATTTCCGCCGCGGAGAGCGGCTCTCCGTTTTTTCCGGAGAGCAGTTGTTTTGCCCAGTTTTTCAAGCTGGACTCCACCAGATTGTCGGAGAGTCCGTTTTTCAGCCAGACGGTCTCTTCCGCTGTGTATTTCTGCGGTGCGCCGCCCATGGCGGAACCGCCGCGGCTCTGCGGCGCCGCCGCGCAATGGATGATAACGCCCAGCGTCAGGCAGGCTGTCAGCATGCGACAGATCATGATTCCGGTCTCTCCTTACTCTACAAATTCCATCTGAGTGACCTTCAACTGCTTGGTCACCGAATCCCGCTTCACCGTCAGAAGCATCTTCACTTCTCCGCGGATGTCGTCGAAGTAGACCAGTTTGCCACCACCGGCGTCCTCGTAATCCAGAGTGCCTTTGGTGGTATCCCTGGTGCGGGGTTCATCCTCGCCTTCCACGACTTTGGATACTTTCACTCCGCCGATGTCGGTGACGGCCTGGGCAACCAGGATGACGCGGGTGTCTTCCGGCGGCGGCGATTTGGTGGTCATCAGACAGGCGGTCTTGGCCAGCAGCGCCTCCTTGCCCATGTCCGTGGTCGCGCCGGTATCGGCATAGGTGATTTCCCGCAGAATGCCGGCCCGGTTCGGGATAAAGGTCGTACTGGGAAGCGCAACGATATCGGACGCGAAGGTATCTGTAGTCGATTTCGTCCCGGACAGGGGATCCGCCGCCGTCGTTCCGATGGTGGCCACGTTCGAGGTCAACGCATAGAAGATATTCTTGCCGTCGGGCGAATTTTCCCGGTTGTTCAGATTGACCTTGGCGGCGTCGTACGTGGCAGACGTCATCTTGATCTGGTAGTGAATCCCCGCGTCCCCCTTGTCATAGGAGGAGCCGGTGGCCCCGATGTCCACATCCGGTCGGTATTTATCCGGCCGGGAGAAGGCGGCGTCGGCGGCCTTGAGGTTGATGGTTTCCCATTTGGCGCCCCGGTGGATCGCGCCCAGTTCCAGCGGCGAGGTCATCGGCGCATTGCGGATGTAGGCCGTGGAAATCGTTTCCGGCGTGCCGCCCTCCTTGTCCCCGGCGTTGCCGGGCAGGCAGTTGACATTCTGGCTGCCGAAAGTGGCTTCCCCGCCGTATCCTTCCGGCTGAGGCGGAACGCCCAGAAAGGCCGACGTGGTGCAATATTTCCAGTTTTCGTAGTCGCCCGCGCCCGGATAAAGGTTTTCGCGGGGATCATCCACCGAGAAGTCCATGGCGACGCTGGAGACCTTGGTCTCGTCCTTGGCAATGACCTGATTCATGACATCCTGCACCGTTCCGGACGGCATGACCAGATCGCGGGTGAAGTCCACATTGGCGCCGTTCTGCGAGAGCACCATTCTATCGATTTTGAGATTCTGCACGGAAACCTTTACCGTAACATTGGCGTCGTTTTCCGGGTTGGCGATTTCGGCCACCTGAAACGGCACCGTCATGATGCCGCCGCTGTTGTTGACGCCGTAACCATAATAACCGGAGATATTTCCGATCGATACGCTGATATTGGAGAAGGATACCGTCTGCAAGCCGACTGCGGCGATGCCGCCGACCATGACACTCACCTCAAAACTGCCGCTGACGTTGACGGAATAGTTTCCGGCGGGAATGTTTTCATAGATGTCGAAAATTTCCGCAACGATCGATTCCACGCTGACCGTTCCGTCGATGCTGGCAAAGGTTTGCGGCACGTCGTCAACCGTTTCTTCGAAGTCGTTCCGGTAGGCGGTGGCCGCGACCTGCACTGCGACTTCGTTGAGGTACGGCGTCCGTTCATTGCCGGTGTAGGTGGGATAGGTCGCATTCGTCAGCCAGGTGGAGGGCGCGACATCGGAAGTGGGAATGTCGTCGTCGTCGGAATAGTCGATCAGGTTCGCTGCGATCTGCCGGCGCCGATCCTCCAGATTGGCATAGGCCCCCTTGTCATCGCCGATCATGCGGAGAAACTGCAAACGCATCACTCCCGGGGTGACGCTGTCATCCGTTTTGAACTCCGGAGCAACTTCATTGGCCCGCAGTCCGAGCAGCCGCTCCACCGCGTCCTCACTGTTGGCGGTGGTGCCAAGTCCGGTGTTCCAGTCTTTACGGGCCAGATTGAACCGGTGGTAATAGGTGGCGGAGTCGCTGATTTTCGAAGAACCATCGTTGCATTGCGGATCATAGGGATAACTTTCCGCTTCAGTTCGACCGCCCATGGAGAAATAGGTCCGGATCAGATTCTGGGTAGCATCGGGGACCGAAAATTTTCCGAAGAAAGCGTCATAATCGCTGTAATCCTCATTCAGCACCTGCGGATTGCTGGTATGGTCTTCCCGCGGATCGTTGAACTGAGCGGCGGCGCTTTCCAGGAATGCGTCATTACTGACAATGACTTTGCTCAAATCGAACTCTTTCATATCCACGCCGGGACGGTTTTCCCAGGACGTCGGATAGCCGAGTGTCGGTTTCCCCCGCAGCGCTTCCGAGAAACTGATGACGCCCGGCTTCGGCAGCACCATATAGGCATAACGGCCGATGATGGGCGTGGTACTGCTCTCCGGTTCGCCAGTGCCGGTATTGATTTTTTCGTACAAATACACCCATTCCGGCTGTTTGTTGCTGTTGGGCGTGTATTGATCGGAACCGATCGTGACGGCCAGCAGCGACGAATTGCCTTCCAATGCGTCAGTTTGACCGGAACCTTTGCTGACCAGTGAGGAGAAATCAGTGAGCGTCTCATTTTCCTTCTGGGTCTGCATAAAGTCCACCAGCAGTCGGTTGGTGGCGGTTTTGCCGAAATAACGCGCCTGAGAGCGGGCACTGTTGTTGGCGGCGGAGCTGCGGGCGATGACGGCGTTGGTGACGAAGGCCAGGGCCATGGCCAGCAGCAGGCTCATGACGCCCAATGCCAGCAACAGTGCGACGCCTTTTTCCTTTTGACGAATATTATGCTGCATGATTCACTCTCCGGGGACAGACTTGTTCTTAGTTCCGGTCGCCGATAAAGACGATCCGGGTGAATTTCTTTTCCTGTTCTTTCAGTATGTCGGTTTTCTCGCTTCCGGAAGCATTCAGCCAGCGTTCGTAGTACGGGGCCGGCAGAATTCCGAGCTCAATCCTCACCAATGCCGGTACATAAGGATAATACGTGACGCCGCCGGATGATTTATCATGCTGATTCCACTGAATTTCCGGCGTGTTGTGATAATTGTAGATGCCGGGGGAAATTTTGAAACTGGTGATGTTGGGAATGATCATCGTCGCTTTGGCCTCCAAAGCGCCGTCCGCGTCTTTCTGCCCCGCGTAAGTGTTCAGGTTGGCATACATGCTGTCGGCGATGTTTTCATAGCTGGCGGCACTGGGGAAAAAGAGATTGCGGTAAGTCGCCCCGTCTTTGTCGCAGATCGTGGCAATCAGCAGTTCATTGTCGCCATCTACCTGAAAGGAAGCGAAG
The DNA here is from genome assembly GCA_949282965.1 of uncultured Lentisphaeria bacterium. Classification (GTDB taxonomy): domain Bacteria; phylum Verrucomicrobiota; class Lentisphaeria; order Victivallales; family Victivallaceae; genus CALXOD01. The sequence continues at coordinate 1,201 of CASDQW010000039.1, read as the reverse complement.
AACAGCGATGTGTTGCCGCGCGGACGCAACGGCGATTTGGTGGCGAAATAGATGGCGTCCCGATCCGCCGGGCTCGTCGTTTTGTTTTCCACAATGATGAAAGGCGTTTCGTTTTCCTTGTAATAGGTGGACTGCAGCAGGGTGGCCATCAGGTCCATGGCCACGCGGGCGTCGGAGTAGACGGTATTCCGGCTCTCCGAGCTGGACCAGATGCGCTGGGCGCCGGAGAAAAACTGCATGGTCATCGCCATCAGCAGGCTGAAAACTCCCATCGCCACAATGATTTCCAGCAGCGTAAAGGAGGTTTTGCGCAATAGACGTCGTGTATTTTTCATAGCAGACAAGCTCCGCATTTTACAGGTCAGTTAGTTTAGCCGCCGGATTCAGCAACGTCAGTCGATAGAGGCGTTTTTCCCGCATGGAATAAGGCTGAGTAACCGGCCAGCTCAACTCCATGCATAACTCAATGGCCGCTTTTTCAGGTATCTTTTCCGGCGTTTCGTACTCGTAAGTTTCCTCGCCGGTAGCTTCATTGGTGGTAACTTTTACATAACGGGCGAAGGCCGGTTCCCACCAGACCAGGGCATCCACGGCGAAATCAGTGGTGTCTACGCCGTCAATTTCTACCGTTTTCAAAAAACGGAAATAGCCTTTTGTCGAATGTCGCTTGATGCCGTTGTCATCGACATTGGTCCAGGCCCCGTCATCATCGGCGACGGGGGTTTCGCCGATCGAAGGAATTGAGCTAACCAGGTAGTTGTCTACAAAAGTACTGTTCTGCACATTACCGGCAGAATCTCGCCAGCTGCTGATGACGGCACCTTCCAGGTAACTCAGCATGTATTCCGCCGCATCCGGAATGTTGTTGTCAGTGGTTGCCGCACTGCTGGCGTTCAGCCCGACCGGAAAGAGCACCATGATGCTCGAAAGGCCGATGGCGATGACTGCAATAGCCAAAGCCACCTCGATCATATTGAAATATTGCAGAACGCGCGTTCTCATTCCCCGTCTCCTTAGAGTTTGATTTTCCCGGTAAACGGGTTGATTTCAAGGGTGATGGAGTTGGCCGGTTTTGATGGATTGTCCGGGTCCAAATTGGAGTAAACGACGTTTTCGCCGGACATGATTCCTTCGGCCAGCAGAATTTCGATGACTTCAGCCGGGGGCGCGAGTACGCCGTAGGTGTTGAAGACAATTCCAT
>CASDQW010000038.1 GCA_949282965.1 uncultured Lentisphaeria bacterium | reverse complement strand
GGACGCATCGGCTGCACCCAGCCCCGGCGCCTGGCCGCCACCGCCATGGCCCGCCGGGTCGCGTCCGAACTCGGGGTGGAATGCGGCGCGGAGGTCGGCTATCAGGTTCGTTTCGACGACCGGACCCGCCGCGACACGGTGGTCAAATTCATGACGGACGGTATTCTTCTGGCGGAAACCCGGCAGGACCGAAAACTCCGCCAATACGACACGCTGATCATCGACGAAGCGCACGAACGCAGTCTCAACATCGATTTCATTCTCGGTTATTTGAAAAACCTGCTGGAAGTCCGGCACGATCTGAAAATCGCCATCTCCTCGGCCACACTGGATCTGGAGAGTTTCTCCCGTTTTTTCAACGACGCTCCGATTGTGCAGGTGGAAGGACGCGTCTTCCCGGTGGAAGATTATTTCATGGAGCCGGAAAGCGCCGATGAAGAGCTGGAGGATCAGGTGGCGCGCGCGGTGGATTTTCTGACCGGTCTGGACGCCCGGGGGGACATCCTGGTCTTTCTCCCCGGAGAACGGGAAATCCGGGATTGCACGGAACTGCTCACCGGCCGGAAGCTGCCGAACACCGAAATTCTGCCGCTCTACGCGCGGCTCGCCGCATCCGACCAGCAGAAGGTCTTCGCGCCGGGGCGGCGACGGCGCATCATTCTGGCCACCAATGTCGCCGAAACGTCCATCACCATTCCGGGCATCCGCTTCTGCGTCGACTCCGGGCTGGCGCGCATCAGCCGCTACAATCCGCGCAGCCGGATTCAGGAACTGCGGATCGAAACCGTTTCCCGGGCCAGTGTCCGGCAACGGCGCGGACGCTGCGGACGGACGGCGGACGGCGTCTGCGTCCATTTGTACAGCGAAGACGATCTGGCACGCACCGACGAATACACCGATCCGGAGATCAAGCGCACCTCGCTCGCGGGGGTCATTCTTCAGATGGCGTCGCTGCGGCTGCCGCGCATCGACCGTTTTCCCTTCATTGATCCGCCGCCGCCCGCGTTGATCCGGGAGGGAATGCGGACGCTCGAAGACATCCGTGCCGTACTGCCGGGGGGGCGCCTGACCGGGGAAGGTTGGAAACTGGCCGCGCTTCCGATCGACCCGCATCTGGGCAAAATGCTTGCCGCTGCGGAAAAAAACCGGGTGCTGGAGGAAATGCTGATCATCGTGGCGAGTCTCTCCATTCCCGACCCACGGGAACGGCCGCTGGAAAAACAACAGGCCGCGGACGACGCCCATCGGAAATTCCGGGATGAGAAATCGGATTTTCTGGCCATTCTCCATTTGTGGAAACACCTGCGCGATGAGCTGGGCGAAAAGCCGTCGCACGGCGCCCTGCGCCGCTATTGCCGGGCCAATTTTCTGAATTACAACCGGATGAATGAATGGCGCAATCTCGTGGCCGATCTGACGGAGAGCTGCGCCGAAAACGGCTGGAAACTGCCGGGCTCCCGTCCGGACCCTGCGACGGAACCGCCTTATGACGCCATCCACCGGTCGATTCTCGCGGGCATTCCACGTCAGATCGCCCGGTATGTACCGGAATACCAATATTATCTCGGAACCGGAGGACGGAAATTCACGCTGTTTCCCGGTTCCGGTCTTTTCCGCCGCCGGACGCCGCCCGCCTGGCTGCTCAGCTTCGCCCTGGTCGAAACCAGCCGCGTCTACGGCCGGCAGAATGCGGAAATCAAACCGGAATATCTGGAACAGGCCGCGCCGCATCTGTGCGTTTCCGTATACGAAGCGCCGGTCTGGGACCCGGTCTCCGGTTTCGTGTACGCCCGGGAAAAGCTGACTTCCGGCGGGCTGGTGATCCATCCCGGGCGCCGGGTGGATTACGCCCGGAAAAATCCGAAGGAAGCGCGGGAGATTTTCATTCGTTCCGCACTGGTTCCGGGGGTGCTGACGCTCGGCTCCTGGGTGACGCGCCACGCGGAAATGCTGCGCGATCTGGAGCACCTGGAGCGCAAGCTCCGCCGTCCCGGCACGGTGGTGGATACGGAGGCGATTTTCGAACATTTCGACACGCTGCTGCCGCCGGAGATCACCTCCACCCGGGCGCTGCGGGAACTGCTGCGCAAAAGTTCCGACGACTACGCCATGAACCGCGCCGATGCGATGCAGGAACAGTATCACACGTTCGATGAACGGGATTATCCGGATGATCTTATTTTCACCGGGCACCGTTTCGAACTTCGTTACGAATTTGCCCCCGGGGAAGACTGCGACGGCATGACCCTGATTGTACCGGAGGGGGAATTTGCACTGCTGCCGGACTGGGCGCCGGACTGGCTGGTGCCGGGCTACCTGGGAGAAAAAGTGGAACTTCTCCTGAAAACCCTGCCGAAAGCCGTTCGCCGTCAACTTTCTCCGATCAGCGAACGGGCGGCGGAATTTATTGCCGCAGTCCGTTCCGGCGCCATTCTGACCGAACAGCCGCTGGCGGACGCCCTCGCTGATTTTCTGCTGGAGCGTCATGGCGTTGCCGTCTCTCCCCGCGATTTCGCCGATGCCCGGCTGCCGGAATTTCTGATCATGAAACTGGCGGAGCTCAACGCCGACCGCCAGATCCGTACCGTTCACCGGACCATGCCGGATCGCCGGGAAGCCGGGTCACGGCTCGGGCTGACCGTACGCGGCGTGCGGGAATTCGCCCGCACCGGTCTCACCGCATGGCCGGAAGACCTGGTATTGCCCCGCGAAACCGAACTGCCCGGCGCTTCCGGCAAAACCGCCTGCCCCGCCCTGACCGATGACGGTGAAAGCGTCGGCGTACAGTTGTTTCTTCGTCCCGCCGAGGCCGCGGCCCGGCACCGGGCCGGACTGCTGCGGCTCTTCCGGCTCGAACATGCCGATCAGGCCGGTTTCATCCGCCGCACTTTCCGCCTCCCCCGGGAAATGCTGCTGAGCTGGTTTGCCGCCGACCGGGAGCGGCGTTATCCGGACGACCTGCTGGATGCCGCCATTCTCCGGGCTTTCGGTACGGACCCTGACGATATCCGGGATGCCGCCGCCTACGCCGCCGCCGAGCGCCGTGCCGCGGAAAATCTGGGAACCGCCGCCGATGAGCAAATGGCCGTTCTCCAGACGCTGTATACTTCGTATGAGGCATTGCAGGAACTCTGTTGCCGCCTGAAAACCCGCCACGGCGTCGATTCCCGGGATCTGCGGAAACATCTGCAATTCCTTTTCGCCCCCGGATTTCTGCGGCGACCGGCGGTCTGGGAGGAATACGCCCGCTACCTGCGCGCCGCCCGGCTGCGCGCCGAACGGCTGAACAGCAATCCGGGCAAGGATGCGGAAAAATTTCAAGCGCTCGCCCCGTGGCAGGAAAAATTCGATCTGGCTCTCGCTACCGTGCCGGATCTGACCGCCGCACCGGAATTGTACGACTTCTGGCTTCTGCTGGAAGAAGCCAGAATTCAATGTTTCGCGCCGGAAATCCGTCCCCGCGAAAAATCACCAATCAACCGCCTGGAAAAGGCATGGAACAATCTGAGGTTCTGAATCATGAAAAAACATCACCAGCCACGTTCCTTCTTCCTCATCACGCTCCTCATGCTGGCTGCCGCTGTCGGTTTTGCCGCCGACCCGCCGCTGCGGGGGGGGGATTATGAGAAACCGCTGGAATATCAGGACAAACGCCTGGGTCCCGGTGCCGAGTATCATTATTACCTGTTGAAATCGGCTTTCGGGGCGCCGCAATCGATTTCCATCGTGATTCTGGACTGGAACAAAGACTGGCGGCCCAATCTGCATTTTTGCGGTGAAAAACGCCGTCCCACCAGCGCTCAGGCCCGACAGGTCAAGGCGGAAATCGCCATCAACGGCACCTATTTCGCCTTCAGCAATCCGCCGCGCGCCGTCCTGCAGCTGCGCATCAACGGAAAAACGCTGTTCCCCGCCGGCAAACGCACCGGCGCCGGCTTCTTCTACTTCAATCCCGGCGAATTTCCGAAAATCAGCGCTGAATGCCCGCCGGAAGACCAGTATCAGAATATCCTGCAATCCTATCCGCTGCTCATCGCCGACGGCAAGCCGACGGACGTTTATCCCAAGCAGGGCCGCAATCCGCGTACCATTCTCGGTGTCACCGCAGACAAGAAAATGGTTATCGCCGTCGTGGACGGCCGGGCGAAAGAGGCCGCCGGTCTGACCTTCCGCCAGGCTGCGGACCTGATGGTCAGCCTGGGCTGCACCGACGCGCTGAACCTGGACGGCGGCGGCTCCACCACCCTCTACCTCAAGGGACGCGGCGTCGTCAACCACCCGTGCGACAACAAGAAGTTCGACAACGCCGGGGAACGTGCGGTCAACGACATCGTCTATTTCGTGCGTGACTGAACCAACACCGCCGGGGAACGCCGCCCGCCTCCCCGGCTTCCGACCCGCCGGGACCTTTCCGGCGGGCGGAACGCCGCTTCGCGGCGGCAAACTGCTATTCGCTTTCGGACAGCTGCTCCCGGGCGGCCAGCTGGTACGCCGTGATCAGCGCCAGAGCGAAAAACAGAATGTCCATTCCGGAAAACAATCCGGTGAACACATTCATTCGGAACACCCGGTGGAACTCGTCCAGAAAAGTGCGTAACATCTGCGTGTTCTCCGCCGTCATCTCCGTTTCCATTGCCGCAAATTCCACTTCCGGCATGGCGGCAAGTTTCTTCAGGGCCAGTTCCTTCATCCGCTTTTGTTCGCGGTCATAAAGCGCCATGGCCTTGTCCAGCTCCGATTCGGAGACCGTTTCCGATTCAACCATTGCGCTCAGGCGCTCCGTCGTTATTTTCGGCTGAAATTCCGCTTCTCCATACTTTTCCAGATACCACTGCGCCATCATATCCAACTGGATGTCCCGCAGCAACGCTTCCCGTTCTGCAGGGGCCAGCGCCTGATATTTTTCCATAGCACGCTGCCGATATTCCTGCATGGTCTTTTTCAGCGAGTCCACCGCCGCCTCCGCCTCGGGGCCGTCACCGTCTGCCAGTGCCTCCAGTTCCTCCAGAGACGGCAACTCCCCCTGCGCGATCATCCGGTCCGCCACCAGCAGCGTCGTCTCGTCGTCATTCTGTCGTTGCTCCAGCAGGGCCAGCGCCGCCTCCGCCCGCTCCACCGGCAGGATGCCGTGATGCCGGCAAATATATTCCGTCATAAGCACTTTGCCGATCCCCAGCCCCAGAACCGCCAGCAACAGTGCCGCAATGCCGACACGCACACTCCGCTCCCGGGTGGTCAGTCGGACCGCCATCCCCACAAGTCCCCCCAAGACCCAGGCAATCCAGCCGTATTCCGTCTCCGTCCATATCGCCAGTAACGCCCACAGCACACCACCGGCCAGGGCCGCGATCAGTCCGACCGTCAATGCCACGCCGAACCGTCCGACCTTCCCGGCGGCCTGAAGCGCTTTCACATTCACCCCGGTCCGGCAATGCGTGCCGCAGCTGGTGCAGAGCACCGCGCCGGGAGCAAGCGGCTCACCGCAATGGCGGCAGCGCGCCGACGGAACATCGTCAACGTCCGGCGCAACGTCTTCACTCACCGTCGCCACGGCACGGCATTGAGGACAAACCGGCGCCCGCGCCGACTCCTCCTGTTCCCGAGACCACTCCGCACCACAATAAGGACAACGCAAATTCATATTTTCCATCCATTTCGAGGGGTTGACGACGGCGTTCGCCGTATCGATTCATGCTGGTGTTCAGGACAACAGCCCCCAGTCCCGCAACTGCCGTTCCAGACGGTCGGCCTGAAAAACCTCACCCGGCCGCCAGCGCCCCTCATGCTCCAGGGTAGGAACCACCCAGTCGTCGCCGCCGTTGACCTCGATCACCTGTCGCACTACCTCCGGCGGTTGTTCCTCTATTTCGCGGTATTCGAAAGGCACTCCCCGTGCCCGCAGCCACGCCACCGTCCGGTGACAATGCGGACACACCTTCCAGCCATACACGATCAACGGTTTCATCCTGCCTCCCCAGTTTTTCCGACCGTTCCGGCTCTGACGACGCCATCGCGGACGCGCATTTTTCCCGAAGATAATCCCACCTGTACAAAAAGCGGTAATTTATTATAGGCAATTCAGGTAAAAAAAGCAAATCCACCGCTCCCCAACTGCAAAAAAAAACCGGCTTTCCGCCGGTCTCATCGTGATCGAAATCTATCAGAATTTCTGCAGTGCCCGATGGCGCAGCCCCATGTCCGTCAGCACCAATGCCGTCATCGCCTCCACCACCGGCACCAGCCGCGGGCACAAACAGGGATCATGGCGGCCGTGGATTTCCACCTCCGTCGGCCGGTTGGCAATGTCAACGGTCTGCTGTCGAAGGGCAATCGAGGGGGTCGGCTTCACCGGCATCCGGAATACGATTTCGGCCCCGTTGGAAATGCCGCCGACAATGCCGCCGGCATGGTTCGTCACCGGTCCTTCCGGAGACAGCGCATCGTTGCTCTCGCTTCCCCGCCGGTCCGCGACGGAAAAGCCGTCTCCGAATTCAATGCCCTTGACCCCGCCCAGCGACAGCATCGCCTTGGCCAGCTCCGCGTCAAGTTTGTCGAAAACCGGTTCCCCCCACCCGGCGGGAACTCCGGAAACCCGGCACTCCACCAGCCCGCCGACACTGTCCCGCGCGGCCTGCGCCGCCAGAATCGCATCCACCATCGGCCGAACTGCGTCCGGATCCGCGGTACGCACGGCATTGCGCTCAATTTCTTCCGGCACAAAACGTGCGGCACGCACCCCTCCCAGCGCCAGAGTATGCGCCAGAATCCGCACCCCGAACTGTTCCAAAATGGCTTTCGCGACCGCACCAGCGGCCACCCGAGCGGCGGTTTCCCGTCCGGAGGAACGTCCTCCGCCCCGGTAATCCCGGATGCCGTATTTCGCAAAATATCCGTAATCCGCATGCCCCGGGCGAAATACTTCCGCCAGATTTCCGTAATCCCGGCTGCGCATATCGGTATTGCGAATCAGCATCGCCAGCGGCGTGCCGGTGCTCTTGCCCTCAAACACGCCCGAAAGAAATTCCACCCGGTCCGCTTCGTTACGACGGGACGCCAGCTGCGACTGCCCCGGCCGACGCCGGTCCAGCTCCCGCTGCACCACTTCTTCGCTCAGCGGAATGCCCGGCACCATGCCGTCGATCACCACCCCCAGGGCCGGTCCGTGCGATTCCCCGAACGTCGTAATCCGAAAGATCTCTCCATAAGAATTATTCATCGTTCCCCCAATGCCGCCGCCAGGCGCGCCGCCACCGCTTCCTCCGGTTCCTCTCCCCGGATCGGCACCGTCAAGTCGGCGCAGCGCCGGTAGAAATCCGACCGGGTCCGGTATAATTCAGCAAAACTCTTTTCCGGATCCGCCGCACCCGCCAGAAACGGCGGCAATCCCCCCGCCGCCACCCGGCGGAATGCCGTTTCCGCATCGATCTCCAGAAAAATGCAGAATCCCAGCCGGCGCAGCATGTCCCGCGTAATCAACGCATTGGACGGCACCCCTCCCCCCAGTGCCGTCACCCGGGACCCCGCTCCCGGCACAGTCTCCGCCAGTCCGGCAATGACTTCCGCCTCAAGCTTCCGGAAAAATTCCTCGCCATGACGCCGGAAGATCTCCCGGCAACTTGCCTTTTCCCCGTACCGCTCCAGGTATAACGCCTCCAGCCGCTCATCCGTGTCCACAAACTCCGCCCCCCGCATCCGGGCCAGGCGCCGTCCGTGGGTGGATTTGCCGCAATGCTTCATGCCGCAAAGCACCAGATTGCGCTGTTCCTTCATCTCAGAGTACCGAATCCGGCCGCACGATCTGCGTCCCCACCCCGCTGTCGGTAAAGATTTCCAGCAGCAGCGTGTGCCGCACCCGGCCGTCGATCAAGTGCACTTTGTTGATACCGGCCTGCAATGCCCGCACACAGCTTTCGATCTTCGGCAGCATCCCGCCGGAAAGCACCTTTTCCCGAATCAGTTCGGGAATCTCTTCGGTGCAGATGGTCGGAATCACCGTGGATTCATCGGCAGGATCGCGCATGATCCCCGGCACGTCGCTGAGAAACACCAGTTTCCGCGCATGCAGCGCCGCCGCAATCCGACAGGCCGCCACGTCGGCGTTGATGTTATATATCTGCCCATCTTCACCGACTCCGAGCGGCGTCACCACCGGCGTGCGCCCGGCCGCCAGCACCGCGTCAATCGCGGAAGTATCCACCCCGGTAATCTCGCCCACAAACCCGATATCCTGTTTTTCGCCGCTGATCGGATCCACCGACCAGGTCCGCGCCGCCTTGAGCACCGACTTCCCGGACACACCGGTAAGTTTCCCTCCGGCCTCGTTGCCCAGGCGCACCAGCTCGCGGTTGACGGTATTGTGCAGCACGTCATCCACCACACGGATCGTTTTTTCGCAGGTATGCCGCAGACCGTTGACGAAACGCACCGGAATCTCCTGCCGCTTGAGTTCAGCGGAAATCGCCTTGCCGCCGCCATGCACCACCACCGGACGGAACCCGATGCATTCCATCAGGACAATATCCCGCATGGTGGTCCGCACCAGTTCCGGATCCTCCATCGAACTGCCGCCAAATTTGACCACGATCAGCGCATTGCGGAATTTCTGAATGTAGGGCAGCGCCTCTGCCAGTACGTCGGCTTTCTCAATATAGGATTTCATGATCGTTCCTGCTGTTTCCATTTTTTCTGCATTCACTTTTTCGGAGACAACAACGCCGCCGACCGGCATCACCCGGCACAGCGGCGTACAGACTTTTCAGCTCGCACTCACCGGCGAATCAGCATCGCGCCCCAGGTGAGGCCGCCGCCGAACGCGGTCAGCAGCATGTAATCGCCTTCGTTCACCTGCCCGCCACGAACAATTTCATCGAGACAGATCCCGATCGACGCCGCGGACGTATTCCCGCAACGGTCGATATTGCAGTATACCCGGTCCCCCGGCACATCCAGCCGCTGGGCAATCGCGTCAATGATCCGGGAATTTGCCTGATGCGGAATGAAGCAGCGGATTTCCGAAGCGGCAACCTTCGCGTTCTTCAGTACCGTCCGGCAGGCGCTGACCATGCCGGTTACCGCCAGCTTGTACACATCCCGTCCCTCCATGTGGATGGAATGGGCATGGTTGCGAATCGATTCCTCCGAGGCCGGACAGCGGCTTCCGCCCGCCGGCATGATCAGAATATCGGAGTAATTACCGTCCGCATGCAGGTCCGAACAAACCAGAAAATCCGGAGAGTCCGTACCGTCGTTCGACAGCACCACGGCTCCGGCGCCGTCGCCGAACAGCACACAGGTGCTGCGATCCTCCCAGTTGACGATGGAGGAAAGTTTTTCCGCCCCGATCACCAGCACATTCCGGTATTTGGCGGGGTTGACCTTCATCAGCGAATACGCCACTTCCAGTGAATACAGCAGCCCGGAACAGGCCGCCTCCAGATCAAAACAGAATGCCCCGGCCGCTCCCAGACGGCGCTGCAGAATGCATCCCGTGCTCGGAAACACATGATCCGGCGTGATAGTCGCCACCACGATCGCATCCAGCTCGGCCCCGCCGATCCCCGCCATCGCCAGCGCCCGCTCCGCCGCCGCATATGCCAGGTCGGAGGTCGCCTGCTCGGGCGCCGCCAGATGACGCTCGGCAATCCCGGTCCGGGTGCGAATCCATTCATCACTGGTATCGACCATCGCTTCCAGATCGAAATTGGATAATATTTTTTCCGGAAGATATGATCCGGTTCCCTTGATCCTGATACCCATGACTCCTCCTTATGCGTGCTCCGCCGCCTTCAGCACCTTTTCCAGTTCCGCAGTGGTGCTGCTGGTTTCATTAATACGGGCCACTATCTGCTCATTCAGTCCGAATTCAATACATTCACCGGCTACTCGAATCGCATTGCGCACCGCGCGCGGGCTGGACGACCCGTGCCCGATGATACAAATACCGTTGATTCCGAGCAGCGGTGCGCCGCCGATATCCTCGGCATCCCCGAACGCCTTCAATTCCCGGAAAGCGCTCTTCACCATCTTCGCATGGATCATACGCCAGGCATTCTTGGTAAAAACGCTCTTCAGCCAGAACATCGTCGCCCGGGCCAGTCCCTCACTGCCTTTGAGAAACACATTGCCGGTGAACCCATCGCACACCAGCACATCGGCGGCCCGTTCAAAAATCGCATCCGCCTCCACATTGCCGACAAAATTCGGCAGGCGTCTGTCCATCAGCGGAAAGGTGTTCTTCGTCAACTCATTCCCCTTGACGTCCTCACCGCCGACGCTGATCAGCCCGATCCGGGGATTCTCCATTTTGAGAAGGTAACGCGCGTACACCTCTCCCATCAATGCAAACTGCATCAGATTGGCTTCGCTGCAGTCCGTATTCGCACCAACATCCACCAGGATAAAACGTCCATGCTGTGCCGGCATGCTCGCCGCCAGAGCCGGACGATCCACACCGGGAAGAGTCCGTACCAACACTTTGGTTGCGGCCACCGCCGCGCCGGTATGGCCGGCACTGACCATGGCATCCACCTTGCGGTCTTTCAGCAGTCGGGCACATTCGGTGATCGAACTGTGCCGCTTGCCGCGCAACGCGGTGGAGGACAACTCACTCATCTCCACAACTTCATCCGCGTGCACCACGGAGAGTCGGGGATGACCGGTCAACCCGTACTTTTCCAGATAAAAACGCAACTTGCCGGAATGTCCGACCAGCACGATCTCGTAATCCGGGAAATCACAGAGCGCGGCGGCTACGCCTTCGACCACCACTCCCGGTGCATAATCCCCCCCCATTGCATCGACGGCGATTTTCATGATTCGCCAACCAGAACTCCGGTTCAGTCGTTGACGTTGAGCACCTGCTTGCCGTCATACATGCCACAGGACGGGCAAACGCGATGCGGCGCAGCGGGTGCAGAACATTTCGGGCAAAAAGTGGCCTGAACGCCTTCATAACGATTGGCGGCCTTGCGCTGACGCTTCTTCATTCTGGACTGTTTTCTCTTCGGTACTGCCATTTCCACAAACTCCTGAGGTTATGATTGCTGCATTCCATTCATAAAAAAAACGCCGATAGTCCGGCTTTCATCACACATAATCCGTAAAATATATCATAAAATGTACATTTTACAAGCACCATTCCCGATTATTTCCACTTCGTGTCGCCGGAATTTCAGCCGGAAACCGAAAGATTGAGTTTTTCCACCATCACGCCCAGTCCTTCCGTCAGCATCTGTCCGAGTTCCCGCGACAACTGCTCCGCGCGACTGCGGGGCACCTCCAGATAACGTTCCGTGAAATCCCCGATGTCCGGCAGCGACAGATACACCGGCAGCCGGGCATGAGGATCCCCCCCCACCTCCCGGAAGAGCCGCAACGCCGTTACGCGACAGCATTCCAGATGCCGTCCCAGCGCAAACAATCGCGGCGCCAGCACCATCTCCGTCACCGGCGCCATCAACTCTTCGTTTGCCGCAAAACGCATCAGAAAACAAAACAGCCGAACGCTCGGCAGAATCCGGCTCACCCCGTGCAGCCGGATCACTCCGGAACGTACCAGCAACCTGGTCTCCGGCTCCAGCGCCGCGGCGATTTCCTCCGCGGAAACCGAATAATATTCGTCCAGACGCCCCCCCAGCGATGGAGTCGGCACCACCGAAAGCGGCGCGAACGCTTCATAATGCCGGGCCAACTCCACCATCAAACCGGGCGCGGACGTTTCGATCCGCAACGTCCGCAATGCCTCCGTCACCTTCCCCGCCAAAAAATCCAGATGGGCATCAGACCCGGCCATGAATTTGCGCAACACCGTCGCCACCGTGGCATTGTCGCAACGGCACTCCACCGCCAGCACTCCCGGCGCCCCCCGGCGGAACAATGCCGCCACATCCGCCAGACCGGTATCCTCCAGAATCCGGATCACCGCGGAATCCAGTTCGCTCCTGGCAAACACCCGCCCCGTACGACCGCAATGATCGAACGCATATTCCACCGCCAGGGCAATGTCTTCGGCCAGATAACAGTTTTCCTGCAGCCCCGCGCCGAGAAAACAGCGGATCAGCGTGTTCTGAAGCTCCACCGGATCAAAATTCCGGCGTTCTCCATCCGCCTCCAACAACACGATCGGATGATCCGGCGTCTTAATCATGGTTGCCCTGCTCCAGCGTTTTCTGCTCCTGCGGCCATCTCCGTTCCGACATCACCGCAGCGAGCGGATCTCCTCAATAAACTCGTCCACATCCTTGAACTTCCGGTAAACCGAGGCGAAACGCACATAAGCCACCTGATCCAGCGCCCGCAAGGCATTCATGGTCCGGGCACCGATCTCCGCGCTGGAAACCTCCTTGTCGAAATCCCGCTGGATGGCCACCACTAGATCCTCCACGAGCCGGTCAATGTCCTCCGGATTGATCGGCCGCTTGTAACAGGCGTTCTGAATCCCGCGCCGCAGCTTGTCCTGATCAAAATCCTCACGCGCGGAATTGCGCTTGACGACCTTCAAACCTTCGCGGATGATGCTTTCGTAAGTGGTGAACCGATGGGCGCACTTCAGACATTCTCGACGGCGCCGGACGCCGGTGTCGTCCTTCACCGCCCGGGAATCAATCACCTTGTCTTCCAGACAACCACATTGAGGACAGCGCATAACGTCCCTTTCTCCATCATTTTTCCCACAGCAGTTCCAGGCTGTTCCAGGGAGCAATCGCCATGCCGCCGAAAGCGGGCAGCTGCTGCGCCCGCTCCCGCAAATATTCGACGATCCGGACAAAATCCGCCCAGTCCCGACGACGCAACGCCACCCGGTTCTCCGATGAGTGCGCCGCCAGATAGACACCCATGAGCACGGCCCCGGGCCGATCACCGGCCGCCTTCAACTCCTCCATCACCGAATCCGCATAATCGGTGGGACGACTCCCGGTACCGATCACCATCACAAAGTCGGAAAACGCCAGAAAATCACCGATCCTGCCGCACCCCAGATCTCCGCGCACCGCCCGGTCATGGTAAAAATCCGGCACCGCCACGGTGAAACGGTGCTCAGCGCCGAGCGTCTCCCGGAAATCCTTCAAATCCGCCAGCAACTGCCGCATCAGAATATCATTGTCCCGTCCGGCGCCATATGCCTTTTCGCTCCAGAGATACAGGGCATTGGACGGTAATTCCGGACTGGCCAGCGTGAACAGATGAATCTCCGCCGCCACCGTCACACCGCGAAACCGCGCTCCCGGTCCGGAAAGAAAATTCACCAGCTGCACGGCCGCTTCATGCAACGGCCGCGGTACGCCGAATTTGCGCTGAAATACATTCCCTGAACGGCGCGGCACATAATCGCGCTGCTGCAGCATCAATTCGCATTCCACACCCGCCGCCGCCGCCTTCCCGGCCAGGGCCGCCAACTGCTCTCCGCTTTCGGCCTGAAGCGCCTCCGTGGAAGGCAGCACCAGATAAATCCGGTTCAACCCCAGCTGCTGTACCCGTTCCACCAGTTTCTCCGGCCGGGTGCGGTAAAATGCCCACACGGACGGATACAACACGGTGCCACGCACCGGCATCTGTCCCAGCGCAGCGGTCAGCGCCGCCCCCCGGGTCCGCATCTCCTGATTGATCTCCGGGACGGGCGGGAGCGGTTGCTCCCTGCCGGCACAACCGGCCAAGCTCAGCACGACGGCCAGTCCGGCCATCCAGATCCATCCTTGATTTCCGCTCATATTTCTCATGATTCATGGGCCCGTTTCCGGGCAGTTTGTTTTCCGGTAAATTACATCACTTTCCCATTAAAATCAACCGGACGGAATGAAAAAAAAACATCTCCCTCCCGCCCCTCCTCCCGCACCGGGCTTCCGCTTGAAAAAACATCGTAGAACCGGTATATTATCAATCCGTACAATTGACCTGACAACCGCAATCCGGAGGGGCCCCATGTCCAGCCGCCAGCACCGCATTCTCAAAAGCTCCCTGGGAGTGGCCTTCGCCACGCTTCTCAGCCGGCTGCTGGGACTGGTGCGTGTCATGTTTGAAGCGATGGTTCTCGGCGGCGGCGCCTTTGCCAGCGCCTGGCAGCTCGCGTTCATGGTGCCCAATCTCTTCCGGCGGCTGCTGGGGGAAGGCGCTCTCGGCACCGCGCTGATTCCGGTCATCACCCACACCGAAGCCCGATGCGGCCTCCAGCAGGTGCGCCGGGATCTTTCGGTGGTTTTCGCGGCGCTGGGCGCGTTGCTGGCGGTGATCGTGGTGGTTATCTCACTGGGGGCGCGGCTGCTGCTGCCGTTTGTGACCACCGAATATGCCCGTATGGCGTTGCATCTGCTGCCGTTTCTCATGCCGTATGCGCTGTTTATCTGCCTGATCGGAGTGATTGGAGCCATTCTGAACAGCCGTCGGGTGTTTTTTCTGCCGGCCCTGGGGGCGCTGCTGCTCAATTTGTTTCTGATCGGCGGCCTGGCGGCGGGATTTCTGCAGCGGCTTCAGGAAGACGCTGCTTCCCTGTGGACATTTCTGGAAAAACTGTCCCTGCTGGTCCTCTGTTCCGGGGCGCTGCAACTGGCCCTGATGGCATGGCTGCTCTACCGAAAAGGCGTGTTTCCCGCATTCCGCGGCTTCTCGCTGCGGCGCAGCCGGGTGCTGGGCGAACTGTGGAAACTGGTCCTGCCCGGCCTGATCGGCGGCGCCGCGCTTCAGGTCAGCTTCGTGGTGGATCGGCTGCTGGCGGCCCAGCTGGGCCCGCAGGCGGTACCGGCACTGACGTACACCGACCGGATCATTGATCTGCCCATCGGCATTTTCGCCATCTCTCTCGGCTCGGTGCTGATGGCCAACATGTCCCGGGCGGCGGCGCAAAACGACATTGTCGCCATGGGGGAGGATCTGATGTTCGGCCTGCGTCAAGTCTATTTCGCCTGTGTGCCGATGGCGGTATTTGTGGTGGTCTTCCGCGAACCGCTGTTGCGACTGATGTTCCTGCGCGGCAACTTTACAGCGGCGGATCTTGCGGCCACCGGATCGGCGGCCATGTTTTACGGAGCGGGAATCCCGGCCTTCTGCTCGCAGAAAGTGATCCTGCCGGCATTCTACGCCCGAAAGGAAATGAAGAAACCACTCTATGTCTCGCTGCTGTGCATTTCGGTGAACATTATTCTCAATCTGATTCTGATGTGGCCTCTGCGCCAGGGCGGCATCGCGCTGGCAACCGTCCTGGCGTCGCTGTTGAACAACAGTCTGTTGCTCTGGTTGTTGCGTCGCGAAGGGCTGCCGTACCGGCCGCAGGTGCTGATCACGTCCATTGTCCGGGCGCTGGGGGCTGCCCTGCCCGCGGCGGGAGTTTTCTTTTTGTATCCGGCGTTGCGGGCACGCCTCACGCTGCCGGTAGTCGGGGAGCTGGTTCCGTTTCTGGTGGTGCTGGGGCTGTTTTCAATCGTTTATCTGATCCTGTGCCGGCTGCTCGGCGGGCGGGAACCAGGAGAGATGCTGCGGATTTTCTACTCCCGGCGCCGACCGGAAAACAAGACCACGGCGGCCTCCTGATACCATGCCGCGCAAAGCACAGATCGCAATCATGAAATTTCATCAAGTTCAGCATAAGAAAGACCAATTAACATGGAACGTTTTGAATTCGATCCCGTGGAAGATCTGATCGCGGCCATCGGCCGCGGCGAAATGGTGATCATCGCCGACGATGAAAACCGGGAAAACGAAGGCGACCTGGTGGTCGCCGCCGCCCATGCCACGCCCGCCGTCATCAACTTCATGGCCACGTATGCACGCGGCCTGATCTGCGTGCCGCTGGATGAAAGCCGCGCCCGGGAACTGCAGCTGCATACACCGGCCTCGCTCTCGGACCCGTTCGGCACGGCCTTCACCCAGAGTGTGGACGCGCGCGGCGTCACCACCACGGGCATTTCGGCCTACGACCGTGCGGCCACCGTCGCGGCATTGATTGATCCGGCTTCCTCGCCGGGATCATTCATCAGTCCGGGGCACCTGTTTCCGCTGATCGCCCGTCCGGGCGGCGTCCTGCGCCGCACGGGGCACACGGAAGCGGCCGTGGATCTCGCCCGGCTGGCCGGCTTGACGCCCGCCGGAGTCATCTGCGAAATCATGAACGACGACGGCACCATGGCCCGGCTGCCCCAGTTGAATGAATTTCGCAAGAAACACCATCTCAAATGGGGGACGGTGGCCGATCTCATCGCCTACCGCCGTCGTCATGAAGTATTGATCACCCGGGGAGACACGGCGCGGCTGCCGACGGAATTCGGAGATTTTAAAATCGTGGCGTATCGTTCGAAAGTGGACCAGCTCGAACACGTCGCTTTGGTTCACGGCGAGGTCGAGGGGCAGGAAAACGTGTTGGTGCGCGTTCACAGCGAATGCCTGACCGGTGATGTTTTCGGCTCCCGTCGCTGCGACTGTGGCGAACAGCTGCACAACGCCATGCGGCAGATCTGCCAAAACGGCTCGGGCATCATCGTCTATCTGCGGCAGGAGGGGCGCGGCATCGGCATTTTCAACAAGGTCAGCGCCTATAAACTGCAGGACGAAGGGTGCGACACCGTCGAAGCCAATGAACGGCTGGGGTTTCCCGCCGATCTGCGCGAATACGGCATCGGGGTTCAGATTCTGCTGGATCTCGGCGTGAAATCCGTCCGGCTGCTCACCAACAATCCCCGGAAACTGATCGGGCTTTCCGGTTTCGGACTGACCGTGACGGAACGGGTCCCCATCATCATCCCGCCGGGCAAGGAAAACGCCGGCTATCTGCGTACCAAAAAGGAACGCATGGGACACTTATACTGAAAACGTTTTCCCGGCCGTGGCGCCATCCCAAGGCAACCATCATCCGCGGCGTTCTGCTCCTCTGACAAGACAAACGCCGCGGATGCGGATTCAGGCCTGGGGCAGCAGCAGGGTGAAGGTGGACCCGAGTCCGGGCGTGCTCTGCACCTCCACGGAACCGCCGTGCAGCTGCATGATGTGTTTCACGATGGCGAGACCGAGTCCGGTGCCGCCGGCTTTGCGGCTGCGGGCCTTGTCCACCCGGTAGAAGCGTTCGAAAAGACGGGGCAGATGTTCGGCGGCAATCCCGCATCCATGATCAATGACCCGGATCTGAACCTGCCGGTCGGCAGCGGCGACTTCGATTTCCACCGGCTCCCTGCTTCCGGAATAGCGGATGGCATTGACAATCAGATTCATCACGGCCTGTTCCAGCATCTGGCGGTCCGCCAGCACCTCGGCGCCGCCGGAACGGTCGCGAAAATGCAGCGTCATCCCGCAGGCGGCGGCGCGTGCCCGCAGCAATTCCACCGCGCTTGCCGCCGGATCCGCCGCCACGATCCGTTCGAAATCCCGTTCCGGTCCGGCGCTGCGGCGTTCCAGTTCGGAAAGCGCCAGAATATCCTGCACCAGCGCGTTCAGCCGCTCGGTATGCACGGAAAGGATCTGCAGAAAATGCCGGGCCGCCTCCGGATCCTCCAGCGCACCATCCTGCAACGTTTCCACCGCGCCCCGGATCACGGTCAGAGGGGTTTTGATTTCATGGGAAACGTTGGCGACAAAATCGCGGCGATAATTTTCCAGCAAACGCACCTGCGTCAGATCGTAAATCACCAGCAGCAAACCGGAAATTTCTCCACTGCTCCAGCTCAACCGGGTGGCACGCACCCGTAAATGCCGCTCTCCGGAAGGCAGCGACAGCGTCAACTCGGTCTCGTCCGGATGGAAAAGATCGTTGCGCACAGAGCGAATGAATTCCTCGAACGCACGATGCCGGACCAGCCCCGCGAGCGTCCCCTGCGGATGCGGCGAAGCCAGTTCGAAAATCCGGCAGGCGGCGGCGTTGATGTCGATGATTTCCCCTTCCATATCCAACATGACCACCCCTTCGGAGAGCGAGGCGAAAATCGCATCCCGTTCACTCTTCTCCCGGGAAATCTGGGCGATGCGGGCTTTGAGCTGTTCCGCCATTTCATTGAGAGACAGTGCCAGATCCCGGATGGCGCCACGGGGGGGCACCGGCAGCCGCAATTCCAGATTTCCCGATGCGATCCGACCGGCAGCCACCCGCAATTTTCCCACGGGCCGAGTCACCAGAATAACGATGAGATAACTGAAGACCGCCGCTGCCAGCACCGTCAGCCCCACCGCCGCCAGCAAATCGCGCCGGGCCTGCATCATGACGCCGTCGATCTTCTCCAGCGACAACGCCGTGCGCACGACGTACTGGCGATCCCTCACCCGCAGCGGAACCGAACAGTACAGCATTCGGCGCCCCAGCGTCGTGCTGTAACGGAGCGTGGTATGGAACCGTTTCCCTGCCGCGAAGGCGTTCAGACTCTCGGCGATCTCGGGCCGGTCATGATGCTTGTCCATGCGGTCCGGAGCTTCGTCGGTATCGGCAACCACTTTGCCGGCATCGTCAATGACGGTAATGCGCGTATCAATGTCATGCCCGTTTTCGCGGAATCGCTGTTGCAGACTTTCCGGGGATCCGCTCAGCAGCGCCTCCCGGCAGTAGGGCAGCAGCAATTCGGTTCGAATGGCCAGATCGTGCTGCACCTGCTCCAGATACACCTGACTGATGGAACGGGATTGATGCCAGAAGACGCCGAGCACAATCAGCAGCAGTACCAGCGACCCCAGGGGAATCGCGTGAAGAAATTTGTTTTTCATAAAATGGTTCCTCAAGCCGGATTGAAACGGTAGCCAACGCCGCGCACGGTTTCGATCGCTTCACCGTAATCGCCGAGCTTGCGGCGCAGATTGACCATCTGGACGTCGACGGCCCGTTCCGTTACCGGATAATCTTCGCCCTTGACCTCATTGACGATCTGATTGCGCGTATAAACCCATCCGGGGCGGCGGGCCAGTAGATACAGAATTTCAAATTCAGAATAGGTCAGCGTCAGCAGCGTTTCACCGAGCCGCGCCTCGCGGGTGCCGCGATTCATGTACAACACCCCCCGCCGGAGCGTGCCCTCGCCCGTTTCACCGCCAGTCTGACGGCGCCGGAGAACAGCATGGATTCTCGCCACCAGCACCTTGGGACTGAACGGCTTCGGCAAATAGTCGTCGGCCCCCATCTCCAGCCCCAGTACGATATCGGACTCCTCGCCCCGGGCAGTCAGCATGATGATCGGAATCGATTCGGTCACCGGATCCGCTTTCAAGCGCCGGCAGACGGTCAGTCCGTCAATGCCGGGCAGCATCAGATCCAGCAGAATCAGATCCGGCGCAAATTCCTTGACCGCCCGCAGCCCGAGTTCGCCGGACTCGCAACCGCGGATCTTCCCGTAACCGTCCCGCTCCAGATTGTAGCGGATCAGTTCCTGAATGGCTTCCTCATCTTCGATGATGAGAATTTTTTCCTTGTTCATGCAAATCCTTTCCCGGTCCGGACGGCACAACCGGCAGCGCGTCCCGAATCCGATCATGTCAGAAACTATAGTGCGGAAACGGTCGAAATCAACTTTTTCCCGGTTAGGATTCCGTTAGGGTTCCATTGGAATTTGACAAAGTCCAGTCCGCGCGCCATGGTATAAGAAATGTTCCGGATTGCAACGCTCAGAAAAAAGGACGCTCATGTTGAAAAAAACATTCCTCTCCCTGTCGCTCCTGTGTCTTCTTTTCCCCGCCCCGGCAAAAGCGGCGGAGCCGTCTCCGGACCGGGAAGCGGAAGAGTACTATCGTCATTTTGATTTGCGCGATCACGACCAACCGGCGCCGCTGCAACCCCCCTTCACCATCGGCCCCGCGGAAATCGCCGCCGCCCGGAAAAACATCGAGCGCTACCCCTGGGCCCGCAAATGTCTGGAAACCATCCGGCGCCAGGTCAACGAACTGCTGGCCATTCCCGTCGAGCGCCTCCCCTGGCACATTCCCGACGAACCCGGCGCCTCCTGCTGCTGTCCCGCCTGCGGTCAGGTCCCGGAAGTCGCCTGGCGCGGCACCAAAAACAACGACGGAATCCGGCTGCTGTGCGCGGACTGCGGCACGGTCTTCCCCAATCCTGATTACCCGGAAGACAAAACCTTTCATCTGAAACTGGACAACGGCCGGGAGCTGACGCTCCATTATTATGAGGGAAAATCCATCAAACTCAACGAGGGCAAGCGCTACTTCATCTCCGGCGTGATCCGGGAACGGCGCACCCGGCTGCTGATCGACAAACTCCCCGCACTCAGTGCCCTGTACGCGCTGGAGGGAGACCGGAAACTCGCGTTGCAGGCGCGGAATATCCTGCTGCGCTTCGCCGAAATCTATCCGGGTTATCCGCCCCGGCTGCGGAACAGTTATTACAGCCGCTACGGCAAAAATCCCATCGAAGGCAAGCTTTACCGGTGGAAGTTCGGCGACAGCCAGTACATGGTCAAGCTGGCCACCCTCTACGACGTCACCCGTCACAGCGATGTCTACAGCGATGCCGATCGGGTCAAAATCGAAAATGGACTGTTCCGCGAATACAAACGCATGATGGTCGCCTTCCCGCCGTGGCGGGACCTGACCAACTCCCTCCCCTACGGTTACGCCGGCATGGCGCATGTCGGCCGCCTGCTCGGTGATCACGAAATGATCGCCTGGGTGGTCTCCGGTCCGCAGAGTCTGGAAAACTTCATGGCCACCTGGTTTCACCGGGACGGCTTCTGGCACGAGGACAGCTGCTCCTATCAGAACATGACGCTGGGCAGCATGCATTTGATCCTGGCCGCGCTGGCCGGCTACAGCGACCCGGCGGACTACCGGGGGAAAGACCGGTTCGAACATCTTGATCCCGCGGCCAGCGTACCGATGCTGGGAAAAGCCTATGTGGCGCAGTTTTACGCCCGGATGCCGGACGGCGCGCTGCCGGCATTGAACGACAGCATCGCCTTTTTCCGGTTCCGGCTGCGCTATGCCGAACACGCCTGGCGCTACTTCCGGCTGCCGGAGGCAAAGGCGATTCTGGATTATGAACGGAAAGGCGGTGAAAAAAAGTCCGGCTCCCTGGAGGACTTGTTCCGCGACACACCGGAAAGCGACGCGCAAACCGCCGCTCCCCTGCCCGCCTTTGCCGACCGCAGCCGCATTCTGCCCGGTCCCCGCTGGATGATTCTCTGGGGCGGCAGCGGCCCCCGGGGCGGCGCCCTGGTGCTGGACAACGGCGAAAACACAGTCTGGCACGTACACAACAGTTCGTTAAACTTCCTGTACTTTGATTACGGTCGCGAACTGGTAACCGACATGGGGTATCTGAGTGCGCAGCACAAGCTGACGCCGTTCAATAAATCCCCGATCGCGCATCAGACGGTCATTGTGGACGGAGCGCAGCACACCCGGGCCCCGGAACGCTGCGTGGAATCGGATTTCTTTGCCGGAAAAGGCACGCCGATTCAGGCGGTGCGGGGACATGCGACGAATGTCTATCCGGATGTGACCAGCCGCTTCGAACGCACGCTCTTCTATGTCAACCGGGGGCCGGGAGAGCGTTATGCGGTGGATCTTTTTGAGGTGCGCGGAGGCAAAAGTCACCTCTACGTATTTCATGCCGTCGGCGAAGACTTCCGGATGCCGGAGCTGCCGCTGCGGGAATTTGACCCGATGACACTGGGCCAGAGCAACATCGGTGTCTCCTTCCTGACCGATGGCCGTACCGCTCCCGTGCAGGGACCGCAGAATTTCGTCTGGTACGACGATACCGGGGACGGCGTCGGCACGATCTTCCGGCTGCCGAAAAACTGGAAGGGGGAATTTCTGACCGCCCGCGCGCCGGGCAACCGGGATTTTCAGAAGCCGCTGTCCGATAAGAAAATGAATCTTCTCATGCTGCGCCGCCAGGGGCCGGAAAACTGTTTTGCCGGAGTGCTGGAAGGCTTTTCCGGAAAGCCCCCCGCGCGGGAAGTGGAGCTGCTTCCGGCGCGGAACGGGCGGGCGCTCCGGGTGGTCAGCGGCGACCGGACGGAATGGTTTTTCTCCGGTGACGGCCAGGGCCCCCTCACCTGCGCCGCCCTCCCGGGTCTGGAAATGCGCGCCCGGGCTGGAACCGTCCTGCTGGAAAAGGGCGCCGTCAAAGAACTGTTCGTAGTCGGCGGCACGATCCGCTGCGGTGGACAAACCCTTGCCGCACCGGAAATCACCGGACACATCACCGCGTTCGATGAAAAGGCCCGCACCATCACCCTGGATCGGGGACTGCCCGAATCGGCGGTCGGGGAATATTTGTACCTGCCGGCGCACCGGGACGGTTTTTACCGTATAGAAGCGGTCAAAGGCAACATCGTAACGCTCACGGACACCGCCCCCTATCACATGAAGCCGGGTGATGCGTTCCGCCTGACGCCGAGCGCATTCCGCAGCTACTGACGGTTCTTCCGTCAACAACGGCGGGCAGGAAAGACTGCGTCAAGTCCTTCCTGCCCGCTCCAATTGATTCCCGCCCGTCCCGGCCTATCGCCGCCGGTCGTCGGAACTTCAGAGTTTCTTCAACCGGAAAGCGCCTCCCGGCACATCTTCCACCGCATATCCGGCCTTTTTGATCTCATCGCGGAGCCGGTCGGATTCAGCAAAGTTCTTCGCCTTCCGCGCCGCCTGACGTGCTTCCGCCCAGGCCGTCACTTCCGGCGGGATTCCGGCATTGCCCAGCCGCTCCGCGGCGTGGTCCACGTCCAGGCAGCCGAAAATCCGGTCAAACCACCGCAACAGCTCCAGCACCTGCCGCGTCCCGCCCGCGTCGAGGAGATTTTCGTCCAGCAACCGGTTGGCGCCTTTGAGCAATTCAAAAAGCGCGGCATTCGCGCCGGAAATATTCAGATCGTCGGCCATACCGTTCTCAAAAGTTTCCCGCGCGGAACGCAGCAGTTCCGTCCCCGCGACCGCGTCCCCGCCCGTCGCCGGCGCTTCCCCCAGGCGCTCCACCAGCTCATCCACCCGTCGCAAAGTCTCCCGCGCCTGCTCCAGCGCGTCAAAGGTGAAATTCAGCTTCTTGCGGTAATGCGTGCCAATCAGCACCAGTCGGATTTCCCGCCCGGCATATCCGCGAGCCAGAAGGTCGCGCAGCGTATAAAAGTTGCCGAGCGACTTGGACATTTTGTCTCCATCCACCATCAAATGGGCACAATGCAACCAGTAGTTCACCCACCGATGTCCGGTCGCCGCCTCGCTCTGGGCGATTTCATCCTCATGGTGCGGAAACATGTTGTCGATGCCGCCGGTGTGAATATCGAAGGATTCGCCCAGATATTTCATACTCATGGCACTGCATTCGATATGCCATCCGGGGCGTCCCGGTCCCCAGGGACTGTCCCACCAGACGTCTCCGTCGGCCTCGTCGCGCGCCTTCCACAAAGCGAAATCGGCGACGGCGTCCTTGGCATATTCATCGTTTTTGATCCGGACGCCGGAGCGCTGATTTTCCCGGTCGATCCGGGCAAGCTTGCCGTATTCCGGGAATCGGTCGATGGAAAAATAGACACAGCCGTCTTCCGCCTGATACGCGCAGCCTTTGCGGAACAGCGTTTCGATCAGCGCAATCATTTCGGGGATATGATCGGTGGCGGCAGGATACACCTCCGCCGGTTCGATATTCAAGGTTTTAAGGTCTTCAAAGAACGCCTGTTTATAGCGGGCGGTGAAATCCCGGAGCGCCATGCCGGCGGCGCGGGAATCCCGAATGGTTTTATCGTCGACGTCGGTCAGGTTCATGACCTGCGTAACTTTATAGCCGAAATACTCGAGGGTCCGCCGCAGCAAATCCTCAAAGGCGTAGGCGCGGAAATTGCCGATATGAGCGAAATTGTAAACCGTCGGACCGCAGGTGTACATTTTCACCTGCTGCGGATCAATGGGGTGAAACGTCTCATTCCGGCGACTGAGCGTATTGAAAAAAGAAACTTCCATGAGCAACCATCCTGCTTGTGCGTATTTCATCAGTCAGATATTGTTCTCATAATGTAGCGGAAAAATCCGCAAATGCAAAGTGGAAGCGGATTTTTCCTGTTGTCCCACGCCTGGTGTTTTTCCGGAGAAATCGGCGAACAAGGGATTATTTTCAGATTTTCCGGCATATCATGTGGTAAAGGCTGGGATAAAAAAAACGGATTCTTCCCGGTCCGCCACTGGAAAACCGGAATTTTGGGGATATAGTAAGGCAATACCACCGGAGAGATGGCTGAGTGGTCGAAGGCGACGGTCTCGAAAATCGTTGTACGGGCAACTGTACCGAGGGTTCGAATCCCTCTCTCTCCGCCATTTATTTTTCCCCTTCCGATTTCTGGTAAAAAGAGAATTTTTTTATTCA
>CASDQW010000037.1 GCA_949282965.1 uncultured Lentisphaeria bacterium | reverse complement strand
TCTTTCACAAATGGAGTTCCGGTATTTTTTCCGGATTCAACTTGACTTTTCGCAGCGGGAATGTTATTTAGTAACGTTTCTTCCAACGACAGGAAAGGATGTCGCATGAATCGTAAATTGTTTGTCTCGTTGTTTGCCGCGTTGAGTGCGCTCGCGCTGGCCGCCGCACCGGAATTCACGATCAAGGCCGACCGGGAAACCCAGCGTTACCGGTGCGGCGAGGAGGCGGTCTTCACCGTCGGCGCCACTGAAAACGGCCAACCGGTCAAAAAGGGCAAAATGAAACTCAAGATGACCCTGGACGGCGGCAAGATCCTGCAGGAAGCTCCCATCGATTTTTCCAAGGCCAATCCTGCTACTGTCAAAATCACTTTGAAGGAACCGGGCTTCGTGCGGGCCCTGGGCACCGGCTATATCGATATCGAAACGCCCAAAAAACCGCTCATGATCGGAGCCGCTTTTGATCCGGAAAAGATCCAGCTCGGCTTCGACCTGCCCGACGACTTCATGGAATTCTGGGAAAGCGGCCGGAAACAGCTCGCCGGCGACACCGTCAAGCTGACCAAACTTGATAAATTCTCCACCAAAGAATATACCGCCTATCGCGTGGTGGTCGACACCCTCTATGGTGAAAAACTCTACGGCTTCCTCGCCGTCCCGACCGGACGCGGCCCCTTCCCCGCCTATGCCTCCGTTCCCGGCGCGGGCCCCGGTGCCGCCGGTCCGATCACCAACTACGCCAAAAGAGGTGTCATCACCCTGGTCATGAACGTTCATAAATTCGAAGGCGCCATGAACGCGGCCGAACTGCGCAAACAGTACGCGGCTCAGCAGAAACAATTCTACTATCCTCAGAAAAACGCCGACGACCGGGATAAATACCACTTCCGCAACGTGATTCTCGGCGTGGACCGTGCCATTAATTATGTGGCTTCGATGCCGGAATGGGACCGGAAACATTTCGCCTACTACGGCTCCAGCCAGGGTGGCGGCATGGGTCTGATCCTCGCCGGATTCAACAAGAACATCACCGCGGCCGCCGTCAACGTGCCGGCCCTCTGTGACCACGGCGGCTATAAATTCGACCGTCAGCCCGGCTGGCCGCAGCTGGTGCGCAATGACGCCAAACGGGAAGCCGTGGCCCCTTATTATGACGCCGGGAACTTCGCCCGCTTCATCACCGTGCCGATTCTGGCTTCCACCGGTTTCATCGATTCGACCTGTGCGCCCAGCTCGGTCTACGCCGCGTTCAACCAGATCAAGGCGCCGAAGAAGCTGATCGACATGCCGCTGGCCAAACATGAAATTCCCAAAATTTTCACCTCCTATCAGCTGCCCTGGATCGACGGTCAGCTCGGATTGGGAAAAGAAATGGAACCGACGGCAAAATAATGCCGGGTTACAGGTTTGGGTAATTGCCTACTGGACCGCCTCCGGGCGGTCTTTTTTTTAAGGAAAAAGATTATTCGGAAAGGATATCCCATGCGCACTCTTCAGCGAATGAGCGGCATTGCCCTGCTGCTGCTTCTGGCCGTCGTGGTCCACGGCGCGCCGCAACTGACCGTCGGGACCGACCGGGAAATGCCGGTCTACCGGTGCGGCGAACCCGCCACGTTCACGGTTGCCATCACCGAGGACGGGAAACCGCTTACCCGGGGGCACGCCCGGCTGGTGATCACTTGCGACGGCGGTCGGACCATTGCGGAACAGGAACTCGACTTTTCCCGCGCCAACCCGGCCACCGTTCCCGCCACGCTTGACGAACCGGGATTTCTCCGGGCCGAAGTGCGGGAATTCCGCGACCTGGAAAAACCGCGGGGAACTCCCCGCGCCGGCGCCGCCTTCGATCCGGAAAAGATCACCATGGGCTTTCCCTGTCCGGACGACTTCGACCGTTTCTGGGAGGACGGCCGGTCCCGGCTGCCCGATACCGACGTCGTCCTGCGGAAAATCGATCGACTCTCCACCGCCGAATACACCAGCTACCGCCTGACCGTCGATGTTTTGCACGGCGAAAAGCTGTATGGTTTTCTCTGCGTGCCCACCGGAAAAGGCCCTTTCCCCGCTCTCGTCTGCGTCCCGGGAGCAGGCCCCGGCTACGAAGCCCCCAGCGTCAACTGGGCGAAGCAGGGCGTCATTGTCCTCAACATGAATGTCCACAAATACGAAGTCTCCGACACCCCCGGCGAATTCCGGCGCCAGTACGACGAATATAACCGCAAGCTCGGTCAACTCTACTGTCTTGATCACTGCACCGATCGGGAACGCTATCATTACCGGAATGTGATTCTCGGCATTGACCGTGCTATTGATTTCGTCAGCTCCCTGCCGGAATGGGACGGCCGGCATCTGGTCATCGACGGTTTCAGTCAGGGCGGTGCGCTGGCCCTGATCCTCGCCGGATTCAACCGCCATATCACCGCCGCCGGAGCCGCCGCACCGGCCCTCTGCGACCATGGCGGCGCCAGATTCGGGCGGCAACCGGGATGGCCGCGGCTGGTCAAACAGACTCCGGCCAGCGTAAGCGTCGTCCCCTATTATGATGCGGGGAACTTCGCCGCCCGGATCCGGGTGCCGGTGCTGGCGCTGGTGGGCTTCATCGACACCACCTGTCCGCCGGGATCGGTGTACGCCGCCTTCAACCAGATCAACGCCCCCAAAAAGATGGTTCACGCGCCGCGCCATGGGCATTCCGTCCCCGGGAATTACCGTGCCATCCACCACCCATGGCTGCTGGGTCAGCTGGGCTTGGCGGAACCGGTGGAGCCCACCCGGCAGTGATCCCCCAAGGCACGTTGAAGGCAGGACTTTCTGCCGAAAAAAACAGAGCCGGACGCGAATTTTTCCGGAATGATGCTATATTGTAGAGGGTTTGCCGTCAACGGACGGCGAAAAACGATCAGAGAACAAACGCAACAGGCATCGTCGCATTTCGCGACAAAAGCCGTTTTTGAAAAAGAAGAAATCATCCTATGAACAAATTCCGTACCCATACCTGCGGCCAGCTGCGGCGCGAAAATGTCGGCGAAACCGTCCGCCTTGCCGGCTGGATCCACAGCGTCCGCGACCACGGCGGCGTCATCTTCATCGACCTGCGGGACCATTACGGCATCACCCAGGTGGTCATCGATCCGGAAAAGGCCTTTTATCAGGAACTGGAACGCTGGCGCGTGGAAACCGTCGTCTCATTCGGCGGCAAAGTGATCGCCCGCAGCGAAAGCACCGTCAACCCCAAACTCGCCACCGGCGAAATCGAAGTCGCCGCCGAGGATATGGAAGTGCTCGGGGAAGCGGAGGTGATTCCCTTCCAGATCGCCAAGGACGACGGTGCTCCGGAAGCCATGCGCCTCAAATACCGCTTCCTCGACCTGCGCCGGGAAAAACTCCACGCGAACATCATGCTGCGCAGCCGCGTCATCGCCGAAATCCGCCGCTACATGACCGGCATCGGCTTTCATGAATTCCAGACGCCGATCCTCACCGCCAGCAGCCCCGAAGGCGCCCGCGACTATCTGGTGCCGAGCCGGCTGCATCCGGGCAAGTTCTACGCGCTGCCGCAGGCGCCGCAGCAGTTCAAACAGCTGCTGATGATCGCAGGCTTCGACCGGTATTTTCAGATCGCCCCCTGCTTCCGTGACGAGGACGCCCGGGCCGACCGCAGCCCCGGCGAATTTTATCAGCTGGATATGGAAATGAGCTTCGTCGACCAGGACGAAATCTTCGCCGTGGTCGAAGGCCTGCTGGAAGACGTGTTTTCCAAGTTCAGCAACCGGGAATTCACCCGGCCGCCGTTCCCGCGCATTCCCTACCGGGAAGCGATGCGGCGTTTCGGCAGCGACAAGCCCGACCTGCGCAACCCGCTGGAAATGATCGATGTCACCGAGCTTTTCCGCAATACGGAGTTCAAAGCCTTCGCCGGCACGGTCGCCAACGGCGGCGTGGTGCGCGCCATCCGCGCGCCGCAGGTGGCGGGAAAACCGCGCAAATTCTTTGACGACATGATCAAATTCGCCCAGGAAAACGGCGCCAACGGCATGGCCTACATCATCTGGACCGGTGCGGAAGAAAAAAGCCCGATCGTCAAATTCCTGAGCCGGGAAGTCATCGACGGCCTCAAAGCCGCCGGCGGCGTCGAAGACGGCGATGCCCTTTTCTTCCTCGCCGACGAGGAAAAGACCGTCTGCAAAATCGGCGGCGCGGTCATTCCGGAACTCGGTCGCCAGCTCGGGCTGATCGATCCGAACGTCTTCAAGTTCTGCTGGATCGTGGATTTCCCGATGTTCGAACGCGACGAGGAAACCGGCGCGATTATTTTCTCGCACAACCCGTTCTCCATGCCGCAGGGTGGCATGGATGCGCTGCTGAACCAGAACCCGCTGGACATTCTCGCCTATCAGTACGACATCGTCTGCAACGGCATCGAACTGTCCTCGGGCGCCATCCGCAACCACCGCCCGGAAATCATGTACAAGGCATTCGAAATCGCCGGATATGACCGTTCGGTGGTGGATCAGAAGTTCGGCGGCATGATTTCGGCCTTCAAGCTCGGCGCCCCGCCCCACGGCGGCATCGCTCCCGGCGTTGACCGCATGGTCATGCTGCTGGCGGACGAACCGAATATCCGGGAAGTCATTGCCTTCCCCTTCAACCAGCAGGCACAGGACCTGATGATGAACGCCCCGTCGGAAGTGACGCTCAAACAACTGCGGGAACTGCATCTGCAGGTGGTCCTGCCGAAAAAGGAACGGGAAAAAAGCGAGAATGCCGGCATTCCGCCGCGCGGCTGATTCGACCGGTCGCTGCCGGAATTGGATGGGAACAAGAGGAGGAACCGATATGAAAAAGTGGCTTGTCTCACTGCTGCTGACCGCGGTGGTCGGTTGCATTTCGGCAGCGGAAGCGCCGGCGCTGTGCCGGCGCCTGCCCACCGGGACCGTCGGCGCCATGCTGGTGGAAACCGGAAAAATTCTGAAATCACCGTTGTACCAGAGCCTGCAACAGAAATTCCCTGAAATCAGCACTCTGTTGAACGATGTTCAGGGCCAGAAGTTTCCGCTGGACGCCTGCGTCCGGATGCTCTTCTTCAGCAGCGAGGACAAGGAAGGCGGTGTTCTGGCGGAAGTTCAGAACCTGCCGGAAGCAACGCTGCTGGCACATCTGAAGCAGCTGCCCCTGGTCATAGAACCCATGAAGCTCAGCGAGCACCCCTGTTACCGGATCACCAGCAACGAATCTTTACCGGAGCTCCGCCAGACCCTGGTGCTGACGTATCTGGATGAAAATACGCTGCTGGCGGCGGACCAGGGTACCGTTACCTTGCTGCTCGGGCAGAAAACACTGACCGCACAGGAGATCGCCGCGCTGTTCCCCGATTTTTCCGAGGAAAACATCATCGATTTCTCGTATCTGTGCCCGGCGGAAAAACAACAGACCCAGCGTCAGAGTGGCGCCTCCTACGACGGCTTCACCCGCCAGCTGGATTCCTTCCGTGCCCGTATGCGGTTTCTGCCCGGTTCGCCGCAGGGATTGCACATCCGCTCCGTGGCCGTCTGCCAGAACGAACAGGCCGTCTCCAATGCACTTTTGTCCATCAACGGTGCGTTGTTCATGGGGGTCGGCATTCTGTTCGCGGAAAATTCTCAGCTCGGCCAGCAGCTGCTGCAGTCCATCCGCCTGACCGCGGACGGGCGCCGTTTCCTGGCGGAGGCTACGCTGCCGGGAACGCTGCTGATGCAGCT
Organism: uncultured Lentisphaeria bacterium; assembly: GCA_949282965.1. GTDB lineage: Bacteria > Verrucomicrobiota > Lentisphaeria > Victivallales > Victivallaceae > CALXOD01. The sequence goes on along the minus strand of CASDQW010000037.1, from coordinate 27,597 downwards.
CCTGGACTACGGCATCGCCCAGGGACAGAAAATGATGCTCCCGCCGGATGAGTCGCCGTTCACCGATACCAACAACGCGATGCCTGCAAAGTAACCGGCATGCCCCCCACCGGAAAGCAAAAAAAAACAGCCCGATTCCGGCTGCTGCTGGCGCTGACCGCTCTGGCAGTCATGTTGACCACCATTGCCGCGTACCAACGGGAATTGCGCGACTTCGTGGTGGATGACACGCAGTATGCCCCGCAGATTCGGGCGGCGGCGGGCAAATACCAGCTGGATCCCCTGCTGGTTCGGGCGGTCATTTTCCAGGAAAGCCGGTTCCGTCCGGACACCATCGGAGCGGCCGGAGAAGTCGGGCTGATGCAGGTGCTGCCGGAAGGCGCGGTGGCGGACTGGGCCCGCCGTCACGGCGTTGCCGCTCCGTCGGTGCGGGAGCTGATGCAGCCGGAGTTGAATCTGGAAATCGGCTGCTATTACCTTGCCCGCGCCATGAAGCGGTGGCGGGATTACCGGTGCCGGATCGAACTGGCCCTCTGCCAGTACAACGCCGGAGAAAGCCGGGCAAACCGCTGGAAACCGGCTGATCCGAACGGAGACATGCTTGACAACATCACCATTGCGGGGACCCGGACTTACGTTGAAAACATCATGAGACGTTATCAGCAATACCAGAAAGACGAAAAATCATGAAACGATGGCCTATTTTACTCGGCGCCCTGCTCGCCTTGTCGACGACGGCAGCCGAAGTTGCGCCCGGAGTCGGCTGGCGGGAGGACTTCTCCAAATTGAAGAAGGAAGACGGCAACAACCTTCCGGCCAACTGGAAACTGGACGGCAAAAAATTCATGGTCCCGATGACCACGTTCCGGGTGGAGGACGCTCCCGGAAAAAGCACGTATGGACGGGTGCTCGCGGTGGATTCCCGCCGCTCCTCCGGCGCCCTGATCACCATGCCGGGAGTCGACCTGAAAAAATATCCGATTCTCCGCTGGCGCTGGCGTGTACACAAACTGCCCCCCGGCGCCGACGGTCGTACCGACAAGGACGACCAGGCGGTGGGCATCTATTTCGGTGCAGGCGGCGCCCTCAGCCGTAAAACCATCGCCTACCGCTGGGAAACGCTGACGCCGATCGGTACGGAGGGCTCGGCCCGGTACGGCGGCGGCATCGTCAAAGTCAAGTATCAGTGTTTGCGCAATCAGGATTCTCCGCGCGATGAATGGATTGAGGAAGAACGCAATGTGGCGGAGGATTTCCGCAAGGCCTACGGCTTTCTGCCGGAAGCGGATCAGTATGTGATCAGCGTTTCCGGCAACAGCCAGTACACGAAATCCGACGCCCTGGCGGAAATCGACTATCTGGAGCTGGCGGACAAACCGCGCAATCCGCAGAAAGACACCAAGAAAACGGACGGAAAGGAGTTGTAAAAACCATGATCGGCTGGTCGGAATTATGTGTCATTTTTCTGGTGGTGCTGCTGCTCTTCGGCGCCAAGAGGATTCCGGAGGTCGCGCGTTCCCTCGGGCGGGCTTCCCGGGAATTCAAGAACGCCCGGGACGGCATTCAGGATGAACTGAATAAAAGCGTAGATCCCGACGATTCGGACCGGGAAAAGCATTAATCCGACTGAATGCCGCCACGTAGGAAGCGCCGTATCGGCCGCTTTCATCACCGCCGCAGAATCTGGTGCGCCATGCTCGGGGAAAACAAAACGTTTCTTGAACATCTGGAGGAATTGCGCCGGGTGATTCTCCGCAGTCTCGCGGCGATCGCCCTGCTGCTGTTTCCCGCCTACTGGGCGGCGGGACGCTTGATCCCATGGTTGCTGCGCCAGCTGGAACAACTCGGCGGAGGCGGGCTTCAATTTCATTATTTTTCGCCGCTGGAACCGTTTCTCGTGCAGTTGAAGTGTTCTTTGCTGCTGGCGCTCTTCGGAGCATTGCCGTATGTTTCCTGGCAGGTGGCCGGCTTCATCGCGCCGGGGCTCTATCGCCGGGAACGGCGATTGTTCGGAGCACTGGCGGGAACGGCGTTCCTGCTGTTTCTGGCGGGTGCGGCATTCGCTTTTGCACTGATTCTACCGCTGTTGCTGCGCTTTGCCGCGTCCTATCGCAGTCCGGAGCTGGCACCAATGCTCGGACTGGGAAATTTCATCGATCTGGCGGGCCTGCTGCTGCTCGGCTTCGGCCTTATGTTTCAACTGCCCGTGGTGGTCGTGGTACTGGTCCGCACCGGTCTGATCCGGACGGCAACCCTGCGTCGGAGTCGGCCGGTGGTCGTCATCGTCATCCTGGTCCTGGCCGCCATCCTGACGCCGCCGGACGTGGTCAGTCAGCTGCTCATGGCGGTGCCGACCTGGCTGCTTTTCGAACTTGCATTGCTGGTGGCGGCCCGGCTGGAACCGCCGGCGGAATCAGACACCCCTGACGACGCTCGTTCCCCCCTCCCCGAACCAAACGCCGCCGCCGCTTCCACGGAAACCGTCCCGGAAACCGAAGAACCCCATCCCGCTCTCAGTGACGATGAGGCGTATGCCCCTTATGCCGCGGCGGCCCGGTCGCGGCGCGGCCGCCGGATCCGACCGATCCGGCGGCGTTGAGATGGAAACGCGGGAAACCGCTATTTCGCCATATTTTTCCGCATCCACGCCGTATCTGGAATCCGCCACGACGCGCCGCCGTCGGAACTGACCAGCCACATCAACGGGAAACGGCCCTTCAAACCGGTGTCAAAATCGTGGAACAGAGCCTTGACATACAAATTGTCATTACGGTCAATGAACAGATGATGATAGAAAACGGTATAACTCAGTGTTCCGTCAGCGCGCCGGGCCGGCGTATATTCCAGCAGCCGCACGGGCGGCAGCCATTTCCCGGCGGTCCGGTCATATTTGCGCACCCACAACTGCGGATGGACCCGGTAGGCAATGTAGAGATTGTCTTTGCTGTCCACGACCATATCCACATAGGATTCCCCGGCGCCGAGCCGTTCCGGTGCCGTCCATTCCGAAAGATCGGCCGGACGGACACACCGGGCAAACAGAAATCCCGGGTGCTTCGGACTCCACCCGTGTGAACCGGTTACCAGATCCAGTTCCCCCGTGGAGGTCAGCGCCAGCGTCGGGCAGGCGTGACTGTCGGAAACCAGCGGCGTAGCGTTGGCAACCTGTTTGCGGCCCACCGCCGCGCGCCGTCCCAGATCCACCTCCGCCACAAAGGTCGGATTGCCGCCGCGGGCCGGATCCTCGGGAACTTCGACGTAGGCGACGAACAACCGATCACCGAACCGTGCGGCGATATGTCCGCCACCGGAATGGCTCGTCACCCCGTTGGCCCGCTCCGTCAAAACCAGGGCGGGCGGCAACCGAAGTCCTTCGCCGGCCGCTTCCGGCAAAATCACATCCAGACGGTTCAACGAACAAAAATCCAAACTCTGCTCGCCCACATCCGGATAGGTAACCCCCTTCCCCGAAAGGCGCTGCCGGTGCACACCGCGGAACACCGCCGGCGGCCCGTCCGGAATCCGACCGGAAGACGAACTCTCCATCGTGCCCTGATAAGGCCGGATACCGACCCGATACGCCTGAAAATGTGCGCCGTGATCGGTAGAATACAGCAGCGCCATGTCGCCGTTGATATCCACCCCGTCCTTGACCTTGCGCGGCGTCGGCACCAGCGCGTACAGTCGATCCTGCCGGTCAAACCCCAATACGGCCCGGTTCTGCACCGTGCGCAACGTGGGAGTCTCCACCGAAAAACCGGCGGTCTTAAGTGCCGCAGTAAAGTCCCGCCGAATCCAGTTGCCATTCTCATCAAGGACGGCAACATAACCGTAACATTCCGGATCTACGACGTTCACCACATAAGGCCGGTTGCTCTGGTCAAACGCAATCGCCGATCCAGACGGCACATCGGTTGCTCCCGTATACACTTCCGGCTTCCCGGCGGGCGGCACCTCAAATACGGCCTTTTCGCTGTCCACCGGCAGAATTGCGGCGTGTCCCGCCAGAGCCATGGTCATCCAGGCTCCGACCCACCATCTGATTTGTTTTTTTTTCATCATAACCGATCCCATACGTTAAGCGCCGCCTGTGCCCCCGTACAGCGCCAGTCTTCCAAAATCGGCGCGGTGGTGTAGGGTTGCAGCCGGTTGTGCAAATGATGCGTCCCGACGTGGCCGTCCACCCAGGCCACGTTCAGCGAACTTCCGTGAGCGGCATAAAGAACATTGCGCCAGGCGGCGGTCTGGGCATTCGGCCAGAGCGAGGTACCGCCCGGCATGTCGCTGCCGTCCGATTTCGCCTTCAAAGAGACCGTTTCCCCCAGAAGAAGCGTCCGGGACGGCTGTTTGATCTGGGTGATCCGGCAGGAGGTATAGTAATAATGCTCCGGCGTATCGCTCAGATAGCGGTCCGATCCCAGATATTTGAAATTGTAACCGTAGGAGATTTTGTCCAGATGCTTGCCGGAAAGCTGCACAATCTCATTGAGATACTCCTGTTCAATACCAACAGAAGAAGTAGGACAGAGAAACGTCCGGATCCCGCTGGTCAGCAGTTTCTCGGTCCGCATCAGATTGACCCAGTTGCCGGTGGAATAGGAATTGATGGCATTCGGCGGCAGATAATCGTCATAATTACCTCTGTAAAACAGCATCATCGCCGCCACCTGCTTGATGTTGCTGACACACTGAATCGTGCGCGCTTTTTCCCGGGCCTGATTGAGTGCCGGAAGCAGCATTGCCGCCAGAATGGCGATGATCGCAATCACTACCAGCAATTCAATCAATGTAAAAAATCTCTTCATGAAAACCTTCCGTATTCTTTGGTTATCACACGATCCAACCATTGCTGATCGCCCCTGTCTCATGATCCGGAAAACTGATGGGGCCCTTCTCATCCGGGTTGCCCATTCGACTGGGAATCAAGGTATTTTTTCGCCTCGCAGGCACGTCTGCAGACTGATCCTTCGACCGCTCAGCGGCGTCTGGGAAAACCGGTTTGCTGCACGAGTCACTTGGTTCAACAGACCTCCCGTCTTCTTCCGGCACGCTCTCCTTCATCACGCTGCAAATGACGCGGCAAAGCACAGCTGCTCCGGATAATCAGCTCCCCGACCATTCGCTCCATCTTTGCTGGAATCGCATTCCCCTCCAGCTGCCGCAGCACGGTGACCAGCGCCCGGCTGCCGATGGCCCGGCGCGGATCGGTAAAAATGCTGAACCGGCTGTGCGATTCGCGGCTGAAATGCTCAATTTCTCCCTGCTGAATCACCGAAAGCTGCTGCGGCACCGCGATGCCCGCGGCCGCCAGATAGCGGGAAAATTCCGTCAGATACACGTTCGAAACCAGAACCGCCGTCGTTTGCGGAATCGTACGCATCCATTCCGCAATGCGCAGATAATCAGGATCGCCCTTCACCACCCGGAAAAGATATTTCTCGGCCTCCGTGATCCCGTCAAACCGCAATTCTTCCAGGAAGGCCCGCTGCCGTTCCCGAAACACGTCCAGGTCGCGTCCGATGTCAATCAGTCCGATATGCTGATGTCCAATACTGCGAAAATATCGCATGGCCGTGCGCACCCCTTCCGGATAATCACAGCTCAGTGCCGGAATCCCCTCCTGAAAACGGTTAATGGTCACCTGCGAAACCCCCATCTCCCGCAACTGTTCCAGCAGTGGCGCCAAATCCGATTCCGGTCGGTCCCAGATAATCCCGTCAAATTCTCCGGCGGCAAAACGTTCCGGCAACTTCCAGGCTTCCGCAAAAGTGGCCACCTGCACCTTGCATCCATCCAAATACGCCTGTTCCACCGCACCGAGAATCAGATCGCGGTTGAAAATGTTGCCGCCATTCGCCGCCGCGTCGTAATCCACCTGCAGCAGCAGAATGGTCCGCACTTTCCCGGGACGGGCAGCGGGCGTCCGGCGGATGACGAAGGTCCCCTTGCTCGGAATCCGGGCGATCAGGCCGTCATGCTCCAGCATTTTGAGCGCAGAACGCAACGTGATGAAGGAAACCCCCCGCTCCGCGGCAAAGTCAAGCTCCTTCGGCAGCTTCTCGCCCACCTGATAACGGCCGCTGGCAATATCATATTTAATCCCTTGATAAACAAGATTTTTCTTCAGTTCCACCGGGCCCGCTTCCTCTGCTTGATATTATGCTCGATATTATTCGATATTAATTATAGAAAAAAAACGCTTCCATGTCAAGATGGATTGTAAAAAAAAAGAGAAAAACAATCTTTTTCAGTCCGTTTCGTCGCCCTGAGAAGCTGTCTGGGAAAATGTTGCAAATCCTCTAATCGGTGCGAAAAAAACGGTTTTAGCGATGTTTTTTTCATTTTTTTTCATGGTTTTCTTCTCCGTCAAACATTTTGCTATTGACTTTTTATTTTTTTTTTGTAAAATATTAGACAGATGAGCTGAGTTAATAGTTTTCTGAGACCAAGGTATTTTCGGGAATTTTGAATTTGATGTTTTCCTCGCCATAGGCCCAAGGACGCGGCGCGGTTCCTCCCGTGCCGCATATCATAAAAATCTCACCGCGATTTCCGACTGTTTTCATGTACGCGTGATCCCTGACTGTTCGGCACTGACGGTGCGATTTTATCCCAAAAACAGACAACAAAACACCAGGGAGCACGCGGATCATCAACCCCATGTTTCAGCTGCAAAACAATCAAAAACAAGGCTGAAACGCAGAAAGGAAACACAATGAACATCTACGTCGGAAATTTGCCCTACAGCATTGATCGTGACGAACTTTCGGAGATCTTCTCCGCTTTCGGCGAAGTCAGTGCCGCCCGAATCGTCAACGATCGCGAGTCCGGCAGATCCAAGGGCTTCGGCTTTGTCGAAATGCCCAACGACGAAGAAGCCAACCGCGCCATCGCCGAACTGAACGGCAAGGAAATCGGTGGCCGTAAAGCCGTCATCAATGAAGCGCGTCCGCGCGAAGACCGTCCCCGCGACGGCGGATTCCGCAGCGCCAACCGCGGCGGCAGCCGCTGGTAAGATTGCCGCACGCTTTGCGGTAATATCCAGCCCCGGAACTTTCCGGGGCTTTTTTTTTGAAATGGAATTTGAAACCTATGCGACACCCGGCACATTTTCCGGGTTGCCCCCCCCGAAACCTCAGCGCTCACGCGCCGTCAGGTAATCCGTGAATTCCAGCAGATTATCACGATAGCCATTGGGGGGAAAGGTGTTCAGCAAGGCACGGGCTTTTGCCGCCAGCTTCAGGCAGTCTGCCGCCACGGATTCCGCGGCACCGCACTCCCGCAGCCATTGCCGTACCTGTGCCAGAAGCTCCGGCGTGTATTCTGATGCCGGACGATGCAGGCTTGCCAGCAATTCCCGGCGAACCGTTGGCGAAGCAAGCGTCAGGGCGCGCAGCAACAGCACCGTCGGTTTGGCCTCCCTCAAATCATTGCCGACGGCCTTGCCCAGCTTCGTCTCATCACCGAAAATCCCCAGATAGTCGTCCCGCAACTGAAACGCCACGCCACAGGCCTCCGCGAAGTCGCCCAGTTTCCGCGTCTCCTCCCGTTCCGGTGCCGCATCATCCAGCGCCACCATCGCCCCCAGTTCTGCCGCCAGCCGCAGCAAAGCGCCGGTTTTCAGCCGGATCATCTCCAGCACTTCCGCGGGATCGATTTCCTGTGGCGGCCGCAGTGAAAGCGCCACATCCAGCGCCTCGCCGCTGATCAATGCGCGCCCTCCCAGCTCCTGCATCCGGCGCAACGCCCCCGCCACCGTTTCCGCCCGAAGTCCGGACTCTGTCGCCCGCGCCAGCAGATGGTTGGCCCACGCCTGCTGCAAATCCCCGCAGAGCACGGCAAAATTCATCCCCTGACGCTCCGCCTCCCTTCCGTCTTGCCGGAAAGGCTCCGCCGCCACCGCATCACGCAGCCGGCAATGCGCCGTCGGCACCCCGCGCCGCACGGCATCCCGGTCGATGATATCGTCATGCACCAGGGTCCAGTTGTGCCAGACCTCCACCGCCGCCGCCGGCCCCCAGGCCCGGCGCGGATCTCCGCCCAGCAGACCACAGCACCAGATCAGTAAAGCCGGACGCAGTCGTTTCCCGCCGCGGCCCGGATAATCCCTTACAGAATCCCGCAAAAACGCCGGTTGAATCGTTTCCGGAAATGCGTCTTCGGCGATCACCCGGTCGATTTTCGCGGCCACGTCCCGCAGCGCGGCATGCATGCCGTTCACAGTCTCACCGTGGAACTGACACTGGTCCAGAGCTGACTCTTGAGGTCGATCTTCTTGCGCTGCCGGGTCGCCAGCGGAATCGGCACATGCGTAAAGGAGTCATGCCAGTGTCCGACCACCATGTCGGTACGCCCGGCCATCGCGGCATGCACTGCATTCTGGGCCAGCATGGTACAGAAGACCGCGTCGGTGCCGCGCGCGGGAATGCTGCGGATCGTATAGGACGGGTCGAAATATTTCAGATTGACTTCCATGTCTTTTTGCTTGAAATATTCGATGATCCGTTCCTTGAGCAGCAACCCGATATCGTCGTGCAGCACGTTGCCGGAAGCGTCGGTACGACTGCTGTGATTGGCGAAAAGTTCCTGACCGGCGCCTTCCGCCACAATAATCACCGCATGGCGGCGTTCCAGCAGACGCTTTTCCAGATTCGGCAGCAGCGCGGTCGGCCCGACGCCGTCCAGCGTAAACGGTTTTTCCGGGACGAGACAGTAGTTGATGTGAGAATTGGCCAGCGTCGCGTTGGCGGCGATGAAGCCGCTGTCGCGCCCCATCACCTTGATCAACCCGATCCCGTTGAAGGCGCCTTCCGCTTCGTTGTGGGCGGCAGTAACAAACAATTCCGTGGCATAAATCGCGGTCTCAAAGCCGAACGACTTGTCAATGAAGCCGATGTCGTTGTCAATGGTTTTGGGGATGCAGACCACGCTGATCGCCAGCTTCCGGTCGCGGATGACCCGCACGATGTCGTGGGCGCAGCGCAGCGTGCCGTCACCGCCGATGCAGAAAAGCAGATTGATGTTCATCCGGACCAACGTATCCACCATCGTCTCTTCATCCTGGCGACCGCGCGACGAACTCAGCACCGACCCGCCGCTCTCGTGAATATCATCGATATTATCTTCATCCAGGATCATCGGCTCGAGCTTATAATCCGGAATCAACCCGCGGTATCCGTAGCGGATCCCGTACACCATCGGCACCTTATACTGAGTCCGGAGAGTGCGGGTCAGAAATTTGATGACGTCATTCAGGCCGGGACAAAGACCGCCGGCGGTGAGAATCGCCGCCTTGCTCCAGGCCGGATCATGAAAAATCCGGCTGCGTGGTCCCGCCTTTTCAAAGGCGGGAATCGGTTCCCCACGCGAAATATATCCATTCAACTCCTTGAGATCGCTGGGATACGCGACCGTGGAATCGTCCGAAATGAAGTCCACCGACTGCAGCGGGCTTTTGATTTTGGACTCTCCCAGCACTTCTATCTGAAAATCCTTGTGATCCATCTTTCCTCTCTCCACCCCGAAAAAATCATTGCCGTCAGCATTTTACTGTAACCCCGAAAACCGCAAATTTCAACCGTTTTTCCTGAACCGCACTGCTGGAAATTCAATAAAAGCGGACTATTTTATACCTCCGGGACGGAAATGAAAAATCCCATGCGCCGGGACCTCCATTCCATGGTCTCTCCGTCCGGCTCCGGCGTACGACCCGGGAGAATGCTTGTTGTTCAGATTGTGTCTTTTTTTTCTGCTGCCGGGATGGGCCGCCGGCTGGAGTGCGGCTCGGGGCGCGACCGTTTGGGAAGCGTTGCCGGCTCTGTTGCTTGCCGCCGTGGCGATGCTGGCCGGGGCGCTGCTGGTCCGGCTCCGGCCCGGCAGGGAAAATCCACAGGGGGGGATCGCCTGCCTGCCGCTCATGCTCTTTGTTTTCCCGGAAGCCCGGCTGATCGCCGCGGCGCTGACGGCGGGAGCACTGAGCGCACTGCCGGAATCCGTCGCCCCGGAAAACGGCAAACGGGTATTCGCCGCAGCCTTCGGCGGTTGTGTGCTGTCCGCGTATCTGGGGGGGAATCATTTTCTTGCCGATCCGGTCGTCAACCTGGTATTTACCGGCATGGCCCTGCCCGCGGTGCTGGTCCTGTTCCGGAACAGCATCCGGAATTTCCGACTCATTTCGGGCCTGCTGACGGTCATGCTGGGGGGGGGACTGATCCTCATACTGTTCGGCACCACGACCTCTACCGGCAACGTGCTCCGTGGTGATATTAATTGTTATGAGGTGGAGCTCGTCCCCCGCCGCGCCCATCACTACCAGATCCGCAGCGCGACCCAGATTCACACCTTCCCTGAAGCATTCTATCGCCAGCTGCCGGCGGCGCTGCCGGCAGCGCTCCAGCCGAACCGCACGAACCTGAAGGTGCTGTTTCTCGGTGCGGTCCCTTCCGCCATGCCGCTGCTGCTGGAACAATTCCCGTTCATTGAATCCGTCCGCACCCGGATTGATCTGCAGCTGCCCGGCGTCTGGACCCGGAACGGCTTTCTACCGCTGACCGTCCTGCCGCAGGAACCGGTGTCCGCTGCCGGCCAGGATCGTTACGACCTGATTTTCATTGCCGAATATCCCGATGCCGCGCCGGCAGCGAAGCTGCGTTTGCTGCAGCGCCTACGCTCCATGCAACTTGCATCCGGCGGCGTTCTGATCGTGCCGGCCGACGGCCCGGAGCCGCCCTGCTGTTACCGTCTGCCGCTGCCCGGAACGGCCGGGCATTATCTTGCCGCTTCGGATACGCCGGATCTTCTGTGTTCGGATCTTGCCATGCTGGATCGGCGGCTTGGAGAATTGAGCCCGCCGGAATACGAACTTTTGCCGACGGGGATTCTGCCGGTTCTGTATGAACATTGCCTGGCCCCGGAACCGCCCGAAAACACCCCAGAAGAGCCATTCTCTGTCCGGCTCCAGCGCAAAATTTCCGTCTGGCCCTGGCAGTGGACCCTGCTGCCGCTCGCCATCGGCTATGCCCTGATCCGGATCGGCTGTGGCCGCTATCGCCACCTGCCCGGCATTTTCGTCCTCGCCGAAAACGGCATGAGCTGGATCTGGCTGGTTGCCGGCGTTACGCAAGGACTGGCCGCCTTTCGGTTGACCGACAGTCTCGCCGACGACGTGCTGCCCGCCCTCGCCGTGATTGCCTTGCCCACGGTGCTCCCGGTCGGCAAACATCATACCTCCCCCCTGCTTGCCGCCGCCGTCATTCCCGTCATATGGGGGGTATTTTATCTGGATTTGCCCGGAGCCGCGTGGGTGCCGGCCTTGCTGCTTTACATTGCGGCCCGCTTTTTCGACGGCGATGCCGGATCTGCGCCGGCAGGCGAAATGCCAAGGGAAATTCCCGTTCTTGCGGGCGGAATCGTCGCAGCCGTACTGCTGCCGTTCTTCCCCCCTGCGGCGCTTCTGCCTGCGGCGTTTCTCATCCGTCTGCCCCGGATTTTGAAGCTCTGACTGCGGCTCAGTCGGCGAGACGACGATAGTTGATGGCCTCGAGCAAATGCTCTTCGCGGATGGAATCGCTCCCGGCCAGGTCGGCGATGGTGCGGGCGACCTTCAAAATCCGATCGTAAGCTCTGGGGCTGAGGCGGAAACGGCTGATGGCCTGGCGCAGCAGCAGACTGCCGGCCGCGTCCGGACGGCAATAACGCTGAAGTTCCCGGCTGCCCATGCGGGCGTTGCAGAAAATATCACTTTCAGCGTAACGTGCGGCCTGCCGTTCACGGGCGGCGACGACCCGTTCCCGGATGATGCGGCTGGGCTCGCCGTCAGGCGCCGCAAGCAATTCATCCTGCGAAAGCTGACGCAATTCAACGTGCAGATCGATACGATCCAGCAACGGACCGGAAATGCGCTTGCGATAACGCTGTTTCTCCAGCAGTTTGCAGGTGCACCCGAGATCCACTTCCCCGCGCCCGCAGGGGCACGGATTCATCGCCGCGCACAGCATGAACCGGGCCGGAAACGTGCAGTTCCCGGCGGCGCGGGAGACGGTGATCCAGCCGTTTTCCAGCGGCTGGCGGAGCACTTCCAGCACATTGCGCTTGAACTCGGGCAATTCGTCCATGAACAGCACCCCGTTATGCGCCAGACTGATTTCGCCCGGCCGGGGATCGCGCCCCCCGCCGATCAGCCCGATATCGGAAATCGTATGATGCGGACTGCGGAACGGCCGGTTGCGCAGCAGCGGCTTCCCGTCGGCCAGCATCCCCAGTACACTGTGAATCCGGCTGGTCTCCAATGTCTCCGCCAGCGTCATGGGCGGCAGAATCCCCGGCAACCGCATGGCCAGCATGGATTTCCCGGTTCCGGGCGGACCGATCATCAACGAATTGTGCCCCCCGGCGGCGGCAATTTCCAACGCACGCTTGGCCAGCAGCTGCCCCTTGACCTCCGCAAAATCCGGCATGTGCCCCTCTTCCGCGGCCAGATACCCCGGCAGGTCCGCCCGGCAGGGCGACGGGGACGGATCCGAAAAGAACGCTACCGCATCCCGTAAATGCCGCATCGAAAACACCATCGGACGCACCGCCGCCAGCGCCGCCTCCAGCGCATTGGCTTCGGGCACCAGAATCGCCTCAATCTCCGGATGCGCCGCCAAACGCGCGGCAATCGGCAGCGCGCCACGGACCGGCCGGATGGAACCATCCAGACTGAGCTCTCCCAGCACGGCGGTCCGGGCAAGCCGGGCGCGATCCAGCGCACCTCCCGCCGCCAGCATTCCCAGCGCGATGCCAAGATCGAACGCCGCACCTTCCTTGCGCAGATCCGCCGGCGCCAGGTTGACCACAGTGAATCCGCGCGGATGCACCAGTCCGGAACTGGCCAGCGCGGAACGCACCCGGTCCCGGCTCTCCTTGACCGCGGCGTCCGGCAGCCCGACGATGGAAACCATGCTGTCCGCCGCACCGCCGCCGCCGGATTTTCCGGTGACGTTCACCTCCAGCTCGACTACATAGGCGTCGATCCCGATCACGGTAGCGGAATACGTTTTGGCCAGCATTCAAATCTCCTCCACCGCCGGGCGTCCGAAACGGTCGCTCACCAGTTTGAAATGATCCGGCTCGAACCCCGCGATCCGCAGCCGCTCCCGGAGATATCCCCCCTGCTCTTCGGCAATCGCCGCTCCGGCACGTTCGCGATAAATCCGACCGGCCGCCGCCTCCCAGGCGACGATGCGCGGATGGGGGATCAGGTGCAAAGCCAGTTCAAAGTCCCGTTTCCGCCGTGCCTGCAACGTTTCTTCCGAGCCGGAAATCACTTCGTATGTTCCGTCGTCAAGCGCCTCCGCCTCGGCCAGCGGCTGCCCGGCGGCATCCAGCGTCAACCACAGCGATCGTCCCGCCCATTCCACCGTTCTGCCGTATTTGGCATAGCCGTCAAAAAACTGTTTCAATCGTCGCGGCAGTTCCCGCCGCGTCCGTGCCGCCGCGTACCGCAACAAATCGTCATGCCATCGTTCCGCCTCCGCCCGGCCGCCCGCAATGCCGCAAACCTGCAGCAAATCCAGCAGCTGCTCCCGGTTGAGAATTTCCCGGAATTCCCGCAGCGCCATAATCATGCGGCGACGTCCCAAACCACGGAAGAATCGCCGGCGCCGCACCCCGTAGACATCCACCAGGGTAAATGCTCCGCTCTCCGGCTGATACAGCAGATTTCCCCCGTGAAAGTCGGGATGGTAAAACCCGGACGCCAGCAATTGGTGCAGAAACTCCGCCCAGCGCCGCAGAAACTTCGCCGGGTCCTCCCCTGCGCGGACAAATTGTTTCTGAAACCAGCCATTGGCCGTAACCGCGCCGGGCACTTCCCGGGTGATCAGCATGGAACAGGTCAGCGCCTGCCCGTACCCCACCGGCGGTGTCACCGGAATCCCCGCAACGTCCAGCGCCAGCGCACTGTAAAATTCCCGCCGTGCGCGCGGGAACAGCACCGCCCGCCAGAAAGCCACCGGGTTCCGGCATTCAGGCATTTCCAGTTTGCAGAAATACCCGTCCCGCCGGAACACCCCGCGCACCGGATTGACCTTGACCAACACCGTCTCCGGCGTCATCTCTTCCGGATGCGGCCCGAGCCGGTTCCAGTCCTGCAGCTCCTGCCAGAACCAGATCCAGCTGCCGGATTTAACTCTGTACATCGGCAACCTCCGGCAGATATCCGATCAGAAACCCGGTCCCGCCGAATTGCCGCAGCCGGCAATCCTCCAGCGGATGATCCGCCAGAAACGGACCGGACGCCCCCGGGGTATCGGGAATTTCCCAGACCAGCAGCGTCCCCGCGGCTGCACGAAGAAAAGCAGGGTCGTGCAGCAGCCGCTGCCATTGCTCCGCCGAGTCCTCATAAGGCGGATCGGCGAAAATCACGTCCGGCACCGCTCCGTCCCAGAACCGGATCGCGGGCGCCGCCGCTTCCGCAAGACGAATGTCAGCGGCAACACCGGTCTTCCGGACCGCATTGATATTGCGTTCGATTACCCGGCAGTGGCGTCGGTCGCGCTCCACCAGAAACACCCGCGCCGCTCCCCGGCTTGCGGCTTCCAGCCCCAGCGCACCGGAGCCGGAGAACAGATCCACCACCGTTGCGCCGTCAAACCGACCGAGACTGTCGAACAATGCCTTGCGCGAACGTCCCGCCGTCGGTCGCACCGCCATGGTCGGCGGCACCGCCAGAATCACGCCCCGCGCCTGTCCGGAAATAATCTGCATCGCACCCTTTCCGTCCCGGTCGGACTCTTATTCCCACTCGATCGTCCCCGGCGGCTTCGACGTGATGTCGTACACCACCCGGTTGACCCCGCGGACTTCGTTGATGATGCGGTTGGAAATTTTCTTGAGCAATGCGTACGGCAGCTCCACCCAGTCGGCGGTCATGCCGTCCGAACTTTCCACCGAACGCAGCGCGATCACGTAATCGTAGGTGCGGTTGTCGCCCATCACCCCGACCGTGCGGATCGGGAGAAAGACGGCAAACGTCTGCCAGGTCTTGTAATACAGACCCGCCGCCTTGATTTCGTCCACAACGATTTCGTCGGCGTCGCGCAGAATGTCCAGCGTCCGCAGCGACACCGCCCCCAGATGCCGCACCGCCAGCCCCGGCCCCGGGAACGGCTGCCGCATGACCACGTCCTCCGGCAGTCCGAGCTGACGGCCGACTTCGCGGACTTCATCCTTGAACAACCGGGAAAGCGGTTCGAGCAGTTTGAATTTCATATCCTTCGGAAGCCCGCCGACATTGTGATGACTCTTGATCAGCGCCGCCGGGTTGCCGTCGATCGGAACGCTTTCGATCACATCGGGATAGGTCGTTCCCTGCGCCAGAAATTCCGCATGTTCAATCCCCGCCGCGGCCCGGTCGAACACCTGCACGAACTCCCGCCCGATCACCTTCCGCTTCGCCTCCGGCTCGTCCACCCCGGCCAGCTCGCACATGAACCGGTCGGTCGCGTCCACATACGTCAGCTTCATCTTGAAGTTGTCGCCGAACAGCCGCCGGACCCGCTCCGCCTCGTTTTTGCGCAGCAGCCCGTTGTTGACGAAAATACAGTGCAGCTGATCCCCGATCGCCCGGTGAATCAACGCCGCGGCCACCGAGGAATCCACCCCGCCGGAAAGCCCCAGAATCACATTCGCCTTGCCGACCGTTTCCCGGATTTCCCGAATGGAGCGCTCAATGAACGACTGCATATTCCAATCGCCGCGGCAGCCGCAGATGTCGTAACAGAAATTCCGGATGATCCGTCCCCCCTGCGGCGTATGAGCCACTTCCGGGTGAAACTGAATCCCGAAAATCTTCCGGGACGGCAGTTCCACGGCGCAATATTCCGTATTCTCCGTGGAGGCCAGCACCTCCAGCTCTCCCGCCGGGGGCGCCAGCACCTTGTCCCCATGCGACATCCATACCTGAATCTCCTCCGGCAACCCGGCAAAAAGCCCGGACGGACGCCGAATCCGCAACATGGCCTTGCCGTATTCGCGCGCGGTCCCCGGCGCGACCCGGCCCCCCAGACGGTGCACGATCAACTGCAGGCCGTAACAAATGCCGAGCACCGGCACTCCCAATTCGAAAATACCCGGATCGCACTGCGGCGCTCCGGCGTCGTATACACTGGCGGGACCGCCGGAAAGAATGATCCCGCGCGGTTGCTCGGCGCGGATCTTGTCCGCAGGGGTGTGGCAGGGAAGAATCTTGCTGTAAACGTTGCATTCGCGAATGCGCCGGGCGATCAGCTGGCTGTATTGCGAACCGAAATCAAGAACGACGACAGTCTCCGGAGAAGGGTTCATGGCTCACCATAATGATTGTGAAAACAAGATGATACTGACATGAAATATAGCACGTTTTCGGCTTTTTTAAATCCCCCGGCTTTAAAAAAACCGGTTTGAGCGCTATATTACATCTTACGTCAGATACTTCATCAGGAAAGAATACTCCATGACCAACGATCTGCTCTATTGCTGCAAAATGCGGGATGAATCCGACTCTCCCGGAGCCGCGGCGGAACTGCTCAATGCCCTGGAACTCGATTTCAGCACCTGGGAAAACCGGGAGGAACGGACCACCTGGCATACCGTCTACGCCACCGATCCGGATACCGGCCGGGCCAATTTCGAACGTCTCAAAACCGCCGTCCCGGAATGGCGGACCTGGGGCGTACAACTGACCGATCCCGAATATTTCGAATTGAAAAAAGAAGACTGGGCCGAGGTCTGGAAAAAATATTTTCCCGTCCTCCCCATTTCCGAACACCTCGTAATCAAACCCGGCTGGCTGGATTACCACCCCGCACCCGGGGAGGTCGTCGTGGACATCGACCCGGGTATGAGTTTCGGCACCGGTCAACACGCGACCACGGCCTTCTGTTTGCGCGTCATCGACCGGCTGGCCCGGGAGAAAGCGGCGCATTCGCTGCTGGACGCGGGCTGTGGCTCCGGCATTCTCGCCATCGCGGGGGCCAAACTCGGATACGATCCGGTCGACGCCTTCGACTACGATCCCGACGCGGTGCGGATCGCCGCGGAAAATTTCGCCCGCAACGGCATCACGCCGGAACAGCTGACCCCGATTGTGGCCGACGCCGCCGTCTACCGCGGCCGCAGCGAAGGCTACGATCTGGTCGCCGCCAATATTCTCGGACATTTGCTGAAAGCCTACCGGCTCAATATCGCCGGCTGGGTCCGGCCGGGAGGCTTTCTGGCTTTGGCCGGCATTCTCAGTACGGAATTCGACACCGTGGCGGAGGCCTTTCTCCCGCTCGGTTTTACCGAGCAGGACCGGTGCACCGAAAAAGAGTGGACCAGTGGCCTCTTCCGCAAGAATCCGTAAAAAAAAACGACTCATCATTTTTCAACCCGACAATACAGGAGAACACATCCCATGCTCAAGGAAAAAGCGCTGACCGCGGCAAAACTCGGCCTCGAATATTTCGTGCGCGAACAGCTGCAGAAACCAGAAAGCGCCGACTGCGGCCGCTTCCCGTTCATCGCGGACTGCCGCAACAACGTCATTCAAACCTGGACCACCAACTGGACCACCGGTGTGGTCGTCAGCCTGCTGCTCTCCGCCCACCGGGCATTCGGCGACCAGCGGTACCTCGAAGCGGCGGGACGCGGCGTCTCCTACCTGCGTTCCCTCCAGAACTTCACGCCGTGGCAGGAACGGGTTTTCGGCGTGCTCCACGAAAACACGCCGCAAACCCCCGCGGCCCATCCCCGCGACGCCCTGACCGGCGCGTGGGCCATGCTCGACTATTCCATCGCCGCCGGAGACGAGGCGGCAGGCAGGGCGGCACGTTATTACGCTGACTGGTTCGTCCGCTACGGCATGGAAACCGGCTATCCGTACTGGACAGTCCGGTTTGACGACGGCGACTGGGAACCGCACTGGTTCGGATCCTTCCACAGCGGCAGCGCGTTCTTCTTCTACCGGCTGGCTCAGGTTACCGGCGGACAGAAGGAATACGTCGACACGATGAAGCGGATTCTGGACTTCTACAACGAAAACCTCCTCGGCGCCGACGGCAACATCACCGTCATCCGCGAACACGGGACCAAGGCTGACCTGGACCTCACCGCTGATCCGGCCTGGGCCCCCGCCGGCTGGATCGCCATGCACAAGTTCAACGACGACTTCGGCGCACTGGCCAACCTCGCGGCGTGGCAGTATACCGGAGAAGACCGCTACCGGGAAGCCGCCCGGCGTTTCCTGGACTGCATGGCGCGTCAGCAGAAGGCCGACGGCGGCTTCGGTCCGGCGGACTGGCAGGATTCCATCCCGAACGCGGCCGGCGTGATTCTGCTTGAAATGCTCACCGCCAAGCGCCTCGGCGCGGTCGGCGGCGAATACGACGCGGTCATGGATCGGACGGCGCAGTATCTGCTGAATCAGCAATATCTGAATCCGGAAAGCCGCTTCCACGGCGCGTTCCACGGCATGACCGGAGAATACCGGGTGGACCGGGATTTCTGCAACACGCGCGCCACCGGGTACGCGATCATGTCGCTGCTCTACTACGCCACGGAAAATACCTTCACCTACAAGGTGGAAAAACAGCGCTGACGCATTTTTTCTGCCTCAAAAAAACAGCCGGTGGGAGAGTTTCCCCTTCCCACCGGCTTTTTTTTGCGTTTCTCCTGCAGGCCAGAGTGGCGCGACACTCTCCGCCGCAGGCTCTCGGCGGCACACCTTCCCGGCTTCTCCCCAACAGACGAAAAACTGCGCTGCCTGTCCTGAAGCGCTACGGCAATGGCATCGGCGTTGAAAGTGTGCATTTTCGGTAAAGATTTTCGGTCCGTCCCGAATGCATTTCCCGCCGCTCCCACAACAACGTAAAAAAACGCCCTTTCCACCATTTCCGATAAGTCTGGACTAGTCCCCGCTCCCGATGCCCCAACGGGACCACCCTCCCATTCTCTTTTCCGCAAGTGGTAGCACAGCAGAACCGCGAAGTGTTTCTCCAGCATCCTCAATGACGCGCGGAACTCCTGTTGTTTTCTTCCCCGCCGCCAGCGGCCACTGGTGCTGCAACGATGCTGGCATAAGGAAGAGCCGGAGGACTTGCGGCGCGTCATGAGCCATCGGAATAAAACCACTATTCCAGCTATCTATCATTCTATTTTATATAATATTTTTTTTATTATATTTACATATACTATTCCATCATTCATTGAATATATCGGCGGCATTTCACCATTATTTTTTCCATAATTTCTGTTGTTTTAACCATAATCAGCATAGAATCAATTTTTTAAAACAATATTATTTACCATAAAATTAATTTGCAATAACTAAAAAAAGACCTATTTTAATATCGTAGATATATCCGACAGCCCCGCAAAAAGGAGAAAGAACGGATCATGAAGCAAGGAACAACACCCGATTCAGCCGGAGTTCCGCCACGGCCAATCGGGATTTTTCTAAAGATCTGGTGGCGATTTTTCTGGCGCTATGCCCTGTTGTGGGGGGCTTTGCTTCTGGGCGGGGGCTGGCTGTTGAATCGACTTTCTGCCGTCGTCGCGGACCCCGGAGCGCTGTTCCGCCTGACACTGGTCTATTCCGGCATGGTCAACGCGCTGGCCTCGCTGTTGGTATTCGGCTACATATTGAACCGGCCTTTTAAAAAATCCTCACTGATACTATCCACCAGAAAAGACCTTCCGGTCCGAAGTACCAAGTGGAAAAGCTGGTTCTGTTACTACTGGCGCTTTGTTGTACTGTCTTTCATTCTGGCCTTGTGTTTCGGAGGCATACTCCCGGTCCTGGCACAAGGTCTCGGCAGAGACCCTCTAACTGCTTTGCAGTATTCCAAATATGTGGGTAACCTTGCCATGATTCCGGCGTCTTGGCTGGCTTTCCGATTGCTTCTGGCCCGCAAAGGGGAAAAAAGTCTGTTGCAGATTCACCACCGCAACCACTGCCTCCCCTCGAAAGGATGAATGAATGTTTGTCATTAGATATTTTTCCGGGAAAGGACGAGGAATGTCAGGACGCAGATTCTGGTTGGCCATCTGGCTGCTGGCGACAGTCGCATGGGCGGAGGATTCGGTGCCCGCTCCACAGAAACTGAAGGTGGAACGCGCAACCTACCACAAACTTACCATCAGCTGGGAATATCCGGTACAGTCGGTGCAGATCGCCGATTACCGCATCTATCGGAACGGCACGGAAGTGGCCCGGACTTCGGCGCGGCAATTCACCGATACCGGCCTGCTCCCCGGCACTTCCTATGAATATTGCGTGGACGCCGTTACTGTGGGGGGCAACGCCTCCGCCCCCTCTGCAGTACTGCAGGCGCGTACCTTCGCCTCCTCAGACTATGAACAGCACGGACAGGTGGAATCTGTAGTGGACGCCCTGCATACAACCCCGGTCGAAAATCTGACCGCCCTGTCGCTTCTTTCAGCAGTCAAGGCGGGGTTTGAAAGCCTGACCGGCGGCAGTTTGACCATCAGCACCTTTGATTCCGAATTGATCTGCCAGATGATCGGGGCGGAACTGGAATGGATCCGGGCGGCCTCCCCCGATTGGACGGATGCGGAACGGATCGCCGCTCAGGCGGAGCTGAATCAATGCCTGGCGGAAAGTTTCGGCTACAACCCGGTCGAAGAACTCTACCTGTATGACCGCCTGACCGCACTGGCCGATGCCCATTGGGTGCAAGGACATCAGCAGGCGGCCGCCATGCTGTACGATTTTTCATTGAATTTCCTGAAGGATCAAGAGAAATGTGTCTTAAACACGCTGCAGCGCCTGGCGTTTTTCAAGGAAGCGGCCCTGACCGCAGAAAGCAGCACGGATTAATTGGAAAGCATTCTCGCCGCAGCCGCTGCGGAACGTCTGCGCTATTTCGATTTTTTTCCGGATTCGGTTTCCACCGAGGCCAATTACCTCTACAGCCTGCTGGTGTTTTCTTATTTTCGACATTTTCCGGCCCTGCTCAGTTACGACGACTACCGGGAACAGGCGTTTCAAACAGCCTATTCCGCCGCGGCCAAGCTGGCGGGAAATACCGATAACACCAGATTGCGGGACAAGGTGGATGCCTGGCGACTGATCCGGGTGAAGCTCTCTCTTGGCGATGCCGCCGGCAATCCACGCCAGGGAACGGTCAAAATCACCAACGTAACGGCCGACTCCAGACCGGAACTGTTTCCCGCCGACCCCTATTATGAGGAAAGAACCGTCGCGGTCAACGGCGAAGTAGAAATTCCCGTCTATGCGGGCCATGTCTATGAAATCACGGCAACCATCCCCATGCCGGGGGGAAATGACTTGATCCTGCCGCTGCCGCAATTCCCCCAGACTTCCGGCCAGAAGGTCGTTTACGGCAGCGGCAGCGATCCGGTGTACAGCACGCTTCCCGATGGCGTGGATGCCGAGGCTGAAATCGTCATGGCCGATGCCGCTTTCCCTTACAATCTTTCCTTTGAGCGGAATATCGATGTTTTTAACCTGTCCTGGGACTGGGTTGATTCCGAAGCGTTCCAGGCGGTCGCCTTCAAGGTGTTCAACGGCACAACCCTTGTGGCAGACGTCACCGATCAACATGCGGACAATATCCGCCTCGCCGCGCCCGACGGAAATTATCATTACACCGTCGTGGCGGTCAACGCGAACGGGGACCTTTCCGCGGCCAGTCGTCCGCTGCTGGTGGAACCGGGAGACCAGAGCGCACACGCGGAATTTTTCGCCTGGCTGGAGGAATATTTCGGCGATCTGGCGGTTCTTTCCACCGATGACTCCGACGGGGACGGAGTGGATAAATACCATGAATTTCTGAACGGAACCGATCCGACCCGCATGCCCGCGCCAACACCGCAGGAAAAACAGATCACCTATACTAAAATCACCCTGGACTGGTCCGGGATATCGGCGACACCGGCAGACATGACCTGGGAAATCCGTCGCAACGCTGTCGGAATCGGTACGGTATCCTCCCCGTATTTCACCGACAATGACCTGCTTCCCGGAGTGGAGTACACGTACCAGATCCGCTGTCTTTTCGCCGACGGCACCCGCAGTGACTGGAGTACGCCGTTGCAACTGAAAACCATGAAGCCGGAAACCATCTCCCATGGCACAACCCTGCAACAGATCGTCGACCTGTTCCATCCGTTGGATCCGGAGGCCTATACTGCGACGAGCCTGATCTCCGCAGTGAAAAGCGCTACAGAATCAGTTCTGGGCACCGCCATCACCTTTACAGTACTGGACGAAGACCTGCTGCAGGCCATGGTCGCTTCCGAGCTGACGCTGATCCGGGCGGTAACCGCCCCGCTCACTGCCGCCGATCGACTGGATCTTCGTCAGGAACTGAAGCAAATTCTGGAAGAAAACTTTAACGGGCACTCATTTGAGCATCTCTACATCTATAACAAACTTTTGGAACTCGCGGAAAACCATTGGGGGAAATACCTGGAGGACCGCACCCGGACCACGCACCGGACCGCAGCGGAAGCACTTCTGGACGCGGCCATGGAAATGCTGCCGGATCATCGTCCGAGCATCTATCTGACCTTACACCGGCTCGCGTCGATACAGTGTCAGGCCCTGACCGAGAACAGCTCGCGCACGGAAATCGCCGCGGCCCTTGACCGGCAAAGGACGATCTGGATGCGGTATTTCGACTTTTTCCCGGCGTTCCCGAAGGACGATCAGAATGCCCATCCGTACCTTCATATTATATCCAACAACTGTCGCTATTTCCCGATCATGCTCACCTACGAACAATATGATCATACCCTGTTCGCCACCACGAAGCAACTGGCCGACGCCCTGTCGCAACTGGAGCTGGAACTGTCACCGGAACCGATTATCCGGCGCGTTTCCGCCTGGAATCTGGTGCCGGTTTCCTTCCTGGCGGAAGCTGACGGTATCACCTCCGGCAGCCTGATCATCCGGAACGTCAGCAACCGCCTCACCGCCTACAACGTCGGAAACGATATGACCGGTGATGTACGCACGGTAACGCTCCCGCCCGGCACCACGGAGCTGCCGTTTTACGGCGGCCACTGGTATGAACTGGAGTGGACCACGCCGGTACCGGGAGGCCCGGACTGGCAGCGCCGAATCGGCCCGCTGTTCTTTCCCGCCGGAGAACGAATTGTCTACGATGATTTCAGCGGGATTACCCGGGAGGTCCTGCCCGAAGGCACGGCGGGAGCGGAATTCCGACTGAAACTGGCACTGCCGGAGGCCCCCTACAATCTGGAGGCGGAAATCCTGCCGGATGCCTTGAATCTTGCCTGGGACTGGGTGGCTCCGGCAGGATTTGTGCTGGATCATTTCAATGTCTACCGCGGAAACACGCTGGCAGGATCCACCACAACCCAGGTTTTGACGGGCATTCCCCGGCTGGTAACGGAGGATTCCGCTTACCTGTATACGGTTACGGCGGTCAGTACAACGGGAGTGGAAACCCGGCACAGTCCGCCGCTGCGGGTGCTGCCGGATTTCACCGAAGAAGAACGGGCATACTTTGAATGGAAACAACAGTACTTCGGAGATGCGCCGACGCTGGCGACGGACGATCCCGACGGCGACGGTCTGACCAACTATCAGGAATTCCTTCTCGGCTCCAATCCCTGTGTGGCGCCCCCGCAATCGCTCCCGGAAAACTGGCTGGATCAGCAGCAGCCAGGGGCACAGGTCGCTTATTATGAAGGGTCCTGGTACTATCTTCCGGACTTTTCCCGTCAACGACCTTTCCGCACGGAAACGATAAGCAATTTCTGCTTCGCGGCCACCACCGGGGAGATTCTGGGCAGCGGGCTGAGCGATCATGTCGGGATGGTGATCACCGGCTTCTTCGAGGTCCCGCAGGACGGGAATTACAAGTTTTTCATGAGCAATGACGATGCGGCCCGGTTCGAGATCGACGGAGCAACGGTCATTGACAACAACCGGCCGATATCGCCGCAGGAATACCTGGCGGAAATTCCACTGAAACAAGGTCCACATGCCTTCCGGATCGAATACGTGGAAAATGAAGGCACCGCCCAACTGCTCCTGGACTGGGAAGGCGCAGGCTTTGAACGCCGTTCTTTCTCCGGAGAAACCGTCCGCCACGCTGCCACCGCCCCCGGACAGGAGGCGCTCGAATATCTGCAATGGCTTCGCGACACCGACCATGATGGGATCGCCGATGCGGATGAAATGAAACTCGGAACGGACTGGAAAAATCCGGATACCGATAGAGACGGCCTCTCCGACTGGGATGAAGTCTACCGTTACCAGACCGATCCGACCCAGGCTGATACCGACGGCAACGGCCTCTCGGATTATGAGGAAGCACTGGTTTTCGGCCAGGATCCGGCGGCCGATCTGAACATGATGCAGTATGAAAAGTTTCAGGAAATTCCCGGCGCCGCCTTTGTTGGAGCCGTCGGGCTCTGGCAACAGTCTGGGACTTCCGCGGAAGCCGCCGGACGGCGCGGAACTCTGGAATACTCAACGGAGCTGACCGCGGGAGGCCTCCTGAAACTGGTGTTCTCACTGTACAATCGCACCACCCATGCGAAGGATACGGAAATAGACGTCTATGTGGACGACATCTTCTGCGGCACCCGGCGACTGGAAACCTTCGGCACTACCGTGGTCACGCCGTTCTTCCATACACCGTACCTGGCAGCGGGCACACACCGGATTCGCCTGGAATGGGACAACTACCGCAATGCAATGGCGTTGGTGGTAGATCGTCTGGAGCTTTTCCGGATCCGGTCCCGGGCACCGGAAGCGGAGGCCCAGCCGCAATTGCTGACCCGTCTCCTGCAAAACCGCAGTGCTATAACAACCGGCGCAGTAAGTCGGGTTTCCCCCTGCTGCCTGGAAGGGGAATCCTTCTATCCGGGCCTGGTCCGGATCAACCAGACCATCCCGGCACAGGAACTCGGTTCCCGTTCCTGGTACGCCAATGTCCCCCTGGCGGAAGGAGAGAACACGCTGACCGTCTCCTTTGAAAACGGCGGATATCAGCAGGAACATGCGATCACCTGGTGTGAAACGAACCTCCTGAACGCCAATCCGGGCACCCTGCAAATCCGCAAAGGAGATTCTCTGCGCCTGACCGCCACTCCGAGTGCAGCAACAGACGGTAGTTGGCGCATCACCGGCGGCCCTGCGGAAGTGAACGGAAATGCCGCCGCTGCGGTCATTCAAAAATTCGATGTCGCCGGCACCTACACGCTGACCGGCACCTATACCGATCCCGCAGGCGCCACACAGGAGGCAACCCTGCAGCTTGAGGTGGTAGATTATCAGTTTGAGCGCGCCGATGTAGCGTTATGGCAGGCCTGGAAACGGGAGTGGCGGGAAGACGCCGCGCCGGAATCGGTTCATTTCCAATTTGACGACCGTCTGCGCGATGTTTCTGAAGACCGTTCAGATACTCAGACCTCTTTTCAAGTATTTACAGATGACAATCAGCCGCGCTATGCGGCGGCACGGCTGGGTGGTACGGACGGCCCGGTGCTGGCGGTTCAGAAAATCTCCGGCATGGGCATCTACTCTTCTTATCAGACGGTAGTGATTCCGGGAGAAGAGTATGAGGATGGATCGCGGGAATTTATCATGACCGTGGTCTGTTCACCGGTGCGCCCGGATGTGGAATTGCGAATGAATATTTTCGTAGCTGGTGTGATTTTCGCTGACGGCACCGTCAGCAAGGTGCTGCGCAGTAGCGATTTCGATGCCACCGGAACAACGGAGGTCCATTTCATCCGGGATGCGGAAGCTACCGGATCCGTCTGTCACAGTATGACCGCCTATCAAAACAACGAATACATGGGGATCCGAACGCGATGAAAAAGGCCTTCCGATTCGCCGGTGCCGGATGTTGTCTGGGGGGCATGCTGGCAACCTTTCTGATCTGGTACTGTCTGCCGACAAAAGACGAACCGAACGTGGTCTCCCCTGCCCTTTCGTCCGGCGGACGCAGTGCAACACCAGCCACTGCCACCGGAGCGGTCATTCCGACAGAGCGGGACGATGTCCGGAATATTATCAATCCCGGTTCGATCTCGACAGTGGAGCGGCTCCGACAGGTACACGCCCTGCCGGACGACTTGTCCCGAACAGACCGGGAAGCCGTTGCGCACTACTTGAAATACGGTCCGAACCGCGCTATCGAACTGGTGATCAAAAACGATCTGATGAACAAGCTGCGCCATCAGCAAACCCTGCCGCCGGAATGGACCGGTGTCCTGCTGGATCTGTATGCCGACCGACAACAGAACATCACGGTTCGGATGTATGCGCTGCAGCATCTGCGCCCTCAGTACGAACTGACACGCGACGCGGCAATCCGACGGGCATTTTACGAAGCTTTGAACGAAACGCATAACGAGATCGCCGGCGGTGCCTTGCTGGCTCTGCGTTATCTGTGTACGGAATACCCGGAGGAATTCGACACGGCGCTGATCGCTCGCCGGGCCGTGGAAATCGCCCAGGATGCGAGCGTCAATTCCCCGACACGGGTTTCGGCGGTACAGGTGGCGGCTTTGCTGAAACATGCGGAAATCGAACCCGTCATCCGAGCACTGGCAACGGAAGATTCGGCATCGCTGACGCTGCGGCTTTCGGCGATTGCGGGCCTGGGATTGCTGCGTTGCCCGGAAAGCCGTTCGACCTTGGAACAACTGGCGCTTTTCGAAGGACCGGAAGGGAAAGCGGCCCGTACAGCATTGAAAAATTTTCAAACTTTTTGATATGGATACAGAGGAATCCCGATGAAACGACTCCAGACCGGCCTTCTGGCAATCGTCATTGCCGCCGCCGTCCCGGCGGTGGAAGACAACAACCCCTGCACCCATGAATGGGGAGAAACCCAATATGACTGCGATACCTGGATCAGAGAAAAAAACCATGACGCCCTTCCCTGTTCCTCTGCTACACTATCAGCCGTCATATCCGCAGCCGAAAACGCCACTGAGACCGGAGGCGTCTGTCAACCGTATCAAATCTGCACTCTGTGCGGGGAACGTACAGATCTGTCCCAGGAAACGCAGAACGACCCCAGTGGTTCCTACGAAGGCGATGTCCGATATGACGAAGAGTCCAATCCGCGGATTCTGCAAACCGGCTGGCATTCGGTCATCGTATCCGCCAACTGCCATGAAACCCGGGACTGCTGGGTCGGCATTTTGATCGAAGGGCACAACCATGAGCTTGCCACCTCGGAAAACGACCGCGACATCAAACCGTGTTATATGACCGGTCGCATTCTCCTGACCACTCCAGGCCAGGCCAATGTATCCCGGAAGAACCTGACGGTCCCGCTCGGTAGTTCGCATGTTTTTCAGGTGGACTGGACGAATCCTGCGGAAGACGGCATCACGAACGGGATTGACTATTTTAAAATGTACGAATGCACCAGATGCTCCGTCACCTGGAACTTCCCGGAAAACGGCCGCCCCTCGCTCGCCCACCATGTGGAACTCCCCACTCCGACCGGAGACGGGATCTACCTGCCAAACTCCTGGTTCAGCCACGCCTTCTATTTTCCAGAGGTCGGTGATAATCAAACGATTACATTCAGAAAGGAATGCAAACCCTATCAGGGC
>CASDQW010000036.1 GCA_949282965.1 uncultured Lentisphaeria bacterium | reverse complement strand
TCTGACTCCACTGGCAGATGCGGCGAAAAAGTATTATGGATCGACCGGTTACTGGCTGGTAACGGCTGCCGCCTTGCTGGCTTTCATCACGACCATCAACGCCGGCATCATGGCGGCCTCCCGCTATCCGGTGGCCATGGGACGCGACCAGCTGCTGCCGCGGTTTCTGGCGAGTACCACCGGAAAAAAAGAAACGCCGATCGTTGCCGTGGCCGTGACCGGGGGGCTGATGCTGCTGGTACTGCAGCTGCCGCTGGATACCCTCGTAAAAGCGGCTTCAGCGGTCATCATGGCTTCCTATGTATTGATCAATCTTGCGGTGATCATTCTGCGTGAAAGCCGGATTCAGAACTATCGACCCACCTTCAAATCCCCCGGCTATCCCTATTTGCAGATCTGCTGCATTCTCGGGTTTACGGTGCTGATTGTGGATATGGGGGCGGAAGTGATTCAGATTTGTCTGGGCATCATCGCCGCGGCGCTGGTGATCTTTCTCTGCTGCGGTCGGCGGGTCCGCCGGGAATATGCCCTGATGCATCTGGTCGAACGGATCACCAACCGGCAGTTGACCGACCACCGGCTGGAAAGCGAACTGCGTGAGATCATCCGTACCCGCGACAACATTGTCGAGGATGAATTCGACCGGCTGGTGGAGGATGCGGATGCCGCCATTTACGAAGGGCCGATGTCGCTGGAGGAATTCCTGGGACTGGCGGCACGGGACTTCTCCCGCAAATTGAACATCAGCCCGGAAGAGACGCTGCGGCTGTTGCAGGAACGGGAGGCCGAAAGCAGCACCGTCATCGCGCCCGGCATTGCATTGCCGCATCTGATCGTGCCGGGAACGAACCGGTTTGCGCTGTTTCTGGTCAAGTGTCCGGATGGCGTTACGTTCGATCCGGATGAACCGCCGGTGCACGCGGTCTTCGTACTGGCGGGCAGTCGCGATCAGCGGAATTTCCATCTGAAGGCCCTGGCGGCGATTGCTCAGATCATTTCTTCCCCGGATTTCGAAACCAACTGGCAGAAATTGATGACGCCGCCGCAGCTGCGGGACGCGGTCCTGCTCGGAGCCCGGCGCCGCCAGAACTGATCTTCCTCACGGGAGGCCGTTTGCCATGCGACTGCCGTCCATTCTGAACGTTGTGTGCGCTGTTGCCGGAGTGCTTTCGGGGTGCGTTGTCCATCCGGAACCGCCGCCGGGGGCAGTCATCGCCGGAGTGCGGGATCTGGGACCGCTGCAATTCGATGACTCGGTCCGCTGCCGGGACGGCGGATACAGCGGCGGCTGGCGCGGCGCCTCCTTCTGGCTCTTCGGCGACACCGTAACCACCCGCCCGGGAACTGACGGAAGCAACTGGAGAAGCAACACGGTCAGCGTGCTTACCAATCCGCAAGGCGCCCCCGGAAAATGGCATTTTCGAGACTACACCGACGACTCCGGCGTCTCACGCGAAGTGCTTCCGCTGCTGCCGGACGAGGCGGCCTACAATCGCCGTCACTTTTCTCAGCAGCTTCCGGAAAAACAGCGCAGCCGCTATGCCACCTGGCCGGGACCGCTGATCGCGGCACCGGACGACAGCCGGGCGTGGGTATTCTACACGCTGCTGCGCTGCGGCTCGGACGGTCCATGGGATTTCCACGCGCTGGGCATGTCCGTCGCATGCTGGAATGACCCGGCTCAGCCCCCCGAACGCCCGCCGCTGCTCTTTCCCGCGGGCGACATCCAGCTGGGGCACGGCGCGCTGGCGGTGGACGGCATGCTTTACGCCTACGGCTGTCGCCAGGAAGGGTTTTCCTGGCCGATGTTGCTGGGGCGAGTCCCTTTTGACCGGGCGGCTGATCGCGGTGCCTGGACTTTTTTCTGCGGGAACGGAGAATGGAGCGAGGATGCCTCCCGGGCGGTGCCGGTCATGGACGCGGCGCCGATCCTGAGCGTACATTACAACCGTCATCTTGCCTGCTATCTGGCGATCTACAGCCTGCCGCTGCAGAACCGCCTTGCCCTGCGCACCGCGCCCGCGCCGGAAGGTCCGTGGTCGGCGCCGCTGGTCATCGCGGAAACGCTGAAGCCGGAAGCGGATACCGACGCCCCCTGGAGTTACGCCGGATGCGGGCACGGGGAACTTGCCCGGGAAAACGGGCGGATCGAATTTGTCAGTTATTACCGGACTACCGGATTTTTTCTGGGGGAAATCCGACTGCTGGAGCTGACGCTGGAACGGCCCGGCGCCCCCGTTACAGCTCCCGGCGCATCACAAAATCGTCCATGAAAAAGCCGTCGCCGATATCAATCTTGACCGCTTCGATTTCCCGATAGCCGTTGCGCAGATACGCGCGGCGGGCGCGTTCATTGTGTTTGTTGACGTTCAACCGCAGTCCCCGGAACCCCAGTTCCCGACAGCGATCGGCCACATGGCGGAGCAGCAGCGAACCATATCCCTGCCCCTGATATTTCTCCAGCAAATACACTTTGTGCAGTTTGGCCTCGCCCGGCTCATCGTATGCCGAATAGGACACATACCCTGCCGGTTCACCGTCCAGAAAAAGCGCATCGAAATAAAAACCGTCCGCCAGTTCCCGCTCCATCACTTCCGGGGCGTACATCATTTTCATCATGTAAACGATCTGTTCCGGAGAAAGAATGTTCCGGAAGGTTTTCGGCCAGACGTCAGCCGCGATGTTCCGGATGATCTCCAGCGACTCCGGCGTTTCCAATTTTCTGATTTCCACCGACATGGGGCGACTCCTCCTTTTTCACCATTATTTCAACAGAACCATTCATCACCAACATAACCGGCCGGTCGGTTTTTGTCAAGCAGAGGAGCGCCATGGATTTTTCACTTTTTTTTGAGCAGGCGCTGGTTTTTGCGATGAAGCGCAATACATTAATAGCAGAAAGCATTTTCACAGCCTGTGATTCAGAACCACAAACGAAGACTCGCACTGACACCATTATGACCGATTTCAGATTCATTGACCTGATCCGGCCCTATCGCAGTCTGCTCGCAGGCGCGATCATCGTGCAGATTCTCTTCTCGCTGCTCGGCCTGGCCACGCCCTGGATGCTCAAGATCGCCATCGATAAAATTCTGCCGGCGGCGGACTACAACCTCTTCTATCTGCTCTGCGCCGCCATCGCCATCATCTACGCTTTCCGCTGCATCATCCGCTATATCTCCGGCTACCTCGGGACCTATACCATCATGCGGGTGCTGCTGGACGTGCGCAGCCGCCTTTTCCGCCACCTGCAAAGTCTGTCGCTGCGCTTCTACGACGAATACCGCACGGGGAAATTGATCTCCAACGTCATCAGCGACGTATCGCTGCTGCAGCAGCTGGTCAGCCTGATTATTTCGATGTCCGACCAGATTCTGACGGCATTGACGATTGTCATTCTCTTGTTCTTCATCAACGTCCAACTGGCCCTGATCGTGGTCTGCGTGCTGCCGCTGCATTTCTTCAACTTCCTGCACTTCAAGAAAATTCTCCGCCGGGATGCTTTGCTGATCCAGGAAAAGATGTCGGAAATTTCCGCGAATCTCTCCGAAAACATCAACGGCATCAAAGTGGTCAAGTCCTTCGCCCGGGAACGGTCCGCCTGCCGGAATTTCTTCAACACCATGCGCCCGACGCTGGATCTGCACCTGCAGCTCAACATCAACTCCAACTTCTGCTGGAGCATCTGCGACGTGCTCTGCGCCATGAATTATCTGCTGCTGATCGGCGCGGGCATTTCCCTGGTCCGCAACGGCGGCCTGACCTATGGGGATTTCGCCGCCTTCTACGCCTACGTCGGCATTTTGCTCAACCCGATCAACGCCCTCTCCGGAAGCGCGGCCGCGATCTCGCAGGGCCTGGCCGGCGCCGCGCGCATCACCCGGCTGCTCAGCGTCATCCCGGAAATCAAGGAAGACCCCAATCCCATTCATCCCGGACGACTCAAAGGACACATCACGTTCGAGCAGGTCAATTTCAAATACAAGGACACCCCGGTGTTGCGAGACTTCTCATTGGACATTCTGCCCGGCGAGAAAGTGGCATTTGTCGGTCCGTCCGGATGCGGCAAGTCCACGGCCAGCAATCTGATCATGCGTTTTTACGATGTCACATCCGGTCGGGTAACGGTTGACGGCGTTGACGTGCGGCGTTACTCGCTGGAGGGGTACCGCGGTAACATCGGGGTCGTGTTGCAGGAACCGTTTCTCTTCAGCGGCACCATCCGGGACAACATCGCCTACGCCAAGAAAGACGCGACGGTTGAGGAGGTCGAACAGGCGGCCCGGCTCGCCAATGTCGAAGAATTTGTACTGAAACTGCCGCGCGGTTTCGATACCGTCATCGGCGAAAACGGCTCCAGCCTCTCCGGCGGCCAGAAACAGCGCCTCGCCATCGCCCGGGCCATTCTGAAAAACCCGGCGATTCTGATCCTCGACGAAGCGACCAGCGCTCTGGATACCGTTTCGGAAATGCTCGTCCAGCAGGCGCTGGACACCGTCATGCAGGATCGTACCACCATCATCATCGCCCACCGGCTCTCGACCATCCGCAATGCGGACAAGATCGTAGTGCTGCGCGAAGGCCGGATCATGCAGCTGGGCAAACATGACGAACTCATGGCGGAACCCGGCATCTACCGCGACCTCTACACCACTCAGATCAAGAGCACTCAGGAATAAATACCATGACTCAGGGAAGAAACAGTTTTCACCGGCAACTGAAAATCTTCCGGCGCCTGGTCTTGGTGCTGTTTCTGCTGATTCTGCTTGGTGCCGCCATGCTGCTGCTCGGCAAGATGGAAGATACCGTCGAGGGGCGCGGCGCGGTATACGGTCTGCGGGAATACGAATTGAAATCTTCGGTCACCAGCAGGATCACCGCCATCCATCACCGTACCGGAGATGTAGTGAAAAAAGGCACGGTGCTGCTCGAACTCGACGACCGCGATCTGCAGGAGGAACTGCAGAAACTGCGCAACACCATCCGGGAACTGGAGGCGGAAATTGAGGTTGATACCTGGAAACTTGCCGTGCTCCGCCACGACCCGCTGCCCAAGGAATACCGCCATACCGCCATCGAGGTGGATGAATACCGCGAACGCGTCCTGAAAAGTGGCCACGAAGTGGAAGTCTTCCGCGGTCTTCGGGACAAAGGCGTGGTTTCTCCGCTGGAATTCGAACAGAAGGAGCTGGAATTCGTCAAGAACAAAGCCGGCTTGAAAAAACTGGAAGACGACCTGGTCAAACTGCAATCGGGGTTGGCGCAGAAAATCATTTCCGAAGCGGAAACCGGCCTGGAATTGCTCAAACGCCGCCTGGAAAGCCGCCGCAGCGAACTGGCGATGCTGGAAAAACACGTTGCCGATTACCGTTTCATCGCGCCGGAAAACGGCACCATCGGCATGATTCCAACCAAAACCGGCATCTATGTGGAGCCTGGTCAGGTGATGGCGGTGCTGGCCGCCTCCGGTCCGAAAAAATTCATCGCCTATATTGACGAAAAGTACATCTACAAAGTCCGGGAAAAACAACGGGTGCGCATTGCCAGCAGCCAGTACAATTACTTTGAATACGGTTATTTTTACGGCAAAGTATACGCCATCGACGAATTGCCGCAACCCGTCGGCACCCGCAACTGCTATGCCGTGCGCATTCTGCTGGAGGACTCCCGTTATCCACTGCGCCTCGGCTCCACCGGTGAAGCGGAAATCATCACCGGACGCGATTACATCTTCCGGGTGCTGACCGGGTTGACCCGTCCGCAGCAGCCATCCGGCGACAAACGGGATGTTCGGAAATGACCCTTGTCACGATTCCCGGTACCAGTGCTCCGCTGCATCTTCTGAACGGCGACTGCGCGCTGGAAGCCTGGCCGCAGGAATGGCGGGAGGACCGCCTGGTCTGGCGGGAAAATTATCTGCTCGGGCCCCTGCCCGAAACCGATGATCTTACCGAATTTTCCCGGGAACGTGTCGAGGTGCTTCACCGGAGTGCCCCGGAACGCGATAAGGCCGGAATTTTTGCGGAACTGCAAGCTATGCATCAGCCCCTGCTCGCCCGTGCCGCCGCCGGTCCTGTCCGATTGTGGTTTGATCGCTGTCCTTTTGACCGGGTGATGCTGGCGCGCATTCTCCGGTTGCTGTCTGACGCCGGAACCTCTCCGGAAATCCTTTTGACATGGGAGGATGTGGTCTGGGATACCGCAAACTTCCGCCGGTTCCGCTGCCGTTCCGCTCGCCTGACCACCGGCGACCTGGCTTACGGTGCCGCCCAATGGGAGGGATTCCGCCGCCATCGCATCGCCCCGGACCGGGTGTTGGAGAATCTTCCTTATGATCCGGAAACTGTATGAATTTCTCCTCGCGCATTACGGCGCCCAGCACTGGTGGCCGTGCCGAAGTGGACGCCGCTGGGAAATCATCGCCGGCGCCATTCTGACCCAGAACTGCGCCTGGCGCAATGTGGAACAGGCGCTGCGTCAGCTGGAAACCGCCGGCCTGGCTGCGCCGGAAGCGATTCTGAGTGCCGATCGGGAATCCCTGGAGCAGGCGATCCGACCGGCGGGCTTCTTCCGGCAGAAGAGCGTTTATCTGCGGGAAGCCGCCGCGTTTTTTCCGGTACGGGAACAGGATTTGAGCGCCCCGGCGACGCCGGAGGATTTGCACCGGAAGCGGGAACTGCTGCTGTCCTGTCGAGGTATCGGCCGGGAGACCGCCGATTCCATCCTGCTGTATGCCTTCGACCAGCCGATCTTCGTCATTGACGCCTATACCCGCCGGGTGGCGGCACGGCATCTGGGCTGGGACGGCAACCTGCCCTATGACGAATTACAGGCGCGATTCACCCGGGCGCTTCCCCGTGACGTCCGAATCTTCAACGAATACCATGCGCTCCTGGTGCGACATTGCAAGGAATCCTGCCGAAAATCCGGCTGCGGCCCCCTCTGCCACGTCTGGGATCAAGGCGTTTGAGCATCCTGCCGGGCAATACCGACCCCGATGTGGCAGCCGTTGGTACGTTCTGCATTGCCGGGCTGATGGTTGAATTTGTAAATGCCGTCGAATTTCCGCCCTTCCAGCGTCGGCTCCCAGGAGAGCAGTGTCGTCGAGCCGCCACCGTCCATGTTCAGCCCGTCCCGCGCCCCCAGATAACGCAGAAATTCGGCAAGTTCCCGGTGCGTGCAGCCCATACTGAAATTCTTCTGCCGCCCGTCCACCACCAGAATGTACCAATAACGCCCGTCTTCGGACAACCCGAAGCCGGTCCGCGGCGCCAGCGACTTGCCGGCAGCGTACTTCGGCGTGATTTTTCCGCCTTCCAAGATGAAGGAAAAGGCACCGACGGCGTGCCGTATCCCGGTCAGATTCTCTCCCGCGTCAACTTTCTGAAATTCCACCCGGCCGTCATTCCGGATGATCATGGCCGGGCGCCCGTCCGGTGGACAAACCTCCACTCCATCCGCCATGACCAGCCCCATCCGGTCCGCATAGCGATGCGTGAACGGCTTCTGCCACGGCTTCCACGGTGAAGCGTTTACCGCCAGCAGCAACTCACCCGGCAGCTCTCCCCGGCTTGCCGCCTCATGCATCCGGGTCATGAAGGAACGGGTGGTTTCACGACGGGTTCGCACCTGGTACTCCGCGCAATCGGGCATGTTGCTGCCCCATTCGGCGTCGACGGCACGGCTGGTCACTTCGAAAAACAATCCCGGCGTGGACAAATCCACCCGCACCGCATGCATCCGTATCGGTCTGGGCAAACGCCACACCCACTGCCGATAACACATGCCCGGATGGATTTCCTCCGCCTCGGCCCAGTCAAACGTGTCCCGGCCCTGTATCGCGGCAGACAGATCAGCCTGCCGCGCCCGTCCCGGTTCCGCCGCCGCAACGGCAGCTACCTGCACCAGCAGGATCATCACCAGCAGCAGTCTCGCCCAATCAAGCAGGGCTCCTGCCATGCCGTTCAGAATTCGTTTCATCCCCATTGCCCTTATTTCCGATGTTCGAGAAGCTTCTCTCCCGGAAATGCACTGCCGCATCAACAAAAAAAGCGGAACGGATCACTCCGTTCCGCTCCTCATGTCAAGCAAGCGTTGACCCTTTACTCGGCCTTGGCTTCGGTCGGAGCCGCCTTTTCCGCGACTTCGGCGCCTTCCACCAGCTGCAGCAGGCAAACTTCGGCACCATCACCGATCCGCTGCCCGAGTTTGTAAATCCGGGTATAACCGCCGGCGCGCCCGGCATAACGCGGCGCGATTTCACCGAACAGCATCTTGACGGCATCCTTGTTGCGGAGCCGGGCCGCGGCCAGACGCCGACGGTGCAGGTCGCCCTGCTTGCCGAGGGTGATCAGTTTTTCCGCAAAACGGCGGGCTTCCTTGGCCTTGACCAGCGTGGTCTTGATCTGGCCGTTGAGGAACAGGCTGCTCACCATGTTCGCCAGCATGCTGCGGCGATGAGCGCCGGAACGCCCGACTTTGAAAGTATGTACCCGATGACGCATTTATTTAGTCTCCTCATTCTCGGCGCGCACCCGCTGCGATTCGGCTTCGAGCGCAGTCATCACCGGCTCGGAGAAGGCCATTCCCAGGAACAGACCGAGTTTCTCGATTTTCTCTTTGATTTCATCCAGCGACTTTTTACCGAAATTGCGGTATTTGAGCATGCGCTGTTCGGTCTTGGTGCAGAGTTCGCCGATCAGGCGGATATCCGCGCTGTTCAGGCAGTTCATCGCCCGCACCGAGAGATCCAGCACATCCACGTCCTGCGACAGCTGTTTGAAAAGTTTCAGCTCTTCTTCATTCA
The DNA here is from genome assembly GCA_949282965.1 of uncultured Lentisphaeria bacterium. Lineage (GTDB taxonomy): Bacteria > Verrucomicrobiota > Lentisphaeria > Victivallales > Victivallaceae > CALXOD01. Next base: position 466 of record CASDQW010000036.1, on the reverse strand, counting down.
TCATGGACATAACGTCTTTTTCGGCAACCTGTCCGCCGAGGAACGGCTGCAGGTGATCCCGGAGAATCCGGGCCGCCGCTTCCAGTGCGTCCTGAGGCTTGATCCGTCCGTCGGTCCAGATTTCCAGCTCCAGGCTGTCCATTTCCGTTTCTTCACCGACACGAGCGGCGCCGACCTGATAGTTCACCCGGGTCACCGGGCTGAACAGACAGTCCACCGGAATCGTCCCGATCGCACGCTGAACGGTGCTTTTTTCCGCAGGCAGATACCCTTTCCCGCGAACAACTTCAATCTCGGCCCGGAAGGGGACGGATTTATCCAGAGTGCAGATGATCTGTTCCGGATTCAGGACTTCAACGGTGCTGTCGCAGATGATGTCGGCAGCCGTAACCGGACCGGCCTTGTCCTTGCGGATTTCCAGAGTTTTAACCGAATCACTGTGCAGATTGAGCCGGACGCACTTGAG
>CASDQW010000035.1 GCA_949282965.1 uncultured Lentisphaeria bacterium | reverse complement strand
GAAACTGGAACTGAAACGGGTCGAGGGGCATCGCCGGGTGGTGATCCCGGCTCCCGGCGCGGAACGCCTGAAGCAGACCTCGCTCCTCCGGGCGATCAACAACGCGCGTCTCTGGATGGACAAGCTGATCAACGGCGAGGCCCAGAACGTGACCGATCTGGCAAAGCAGCTCAGCCTGAAAAACGGCTACGTTACCCGCATTCTTTCCCTGAACAGCCTTGCCCCGGACATCGTCGAGGCGATCCTCGCCGGGATCGAACCTGATGGGCTGTCCATCGCAAAGCTCACCGAGCAGCCGATCCCGGAGGACTGGAACGAACAACGGCGGCTTTACGGCTTTCCGGAACGGTGATAGCGGGAACCGCTTGGCGGCAGGAGAAATCTTGCCGCCTTTTTGCGTTTCTGGGGGCCTGCCGCGCGAGTTGGCCCGAGAAGGGGATGACGGGAGGGGGAGCAGGAAACGAGGCCGAGTGGAGCCGGGTGACAGGAACACAATCACAGAATCCATCGAAGAAAAGGATTAAAACTCTGGGGGCTCACCCAGTTAATTTGATTTGGGGCTTTGATTTTATGGAAGAAAGAATCAAAACCACCGGCTGAGCCGGTGGTATGCACCACGCCTTCAAGGCGTTTGTACCGGCAGCCCGACACGGGCGTTGAGCGATTCGCCAATCGCAACAATTCTACTGGCTTCCGCTAAAGCGGTTTTTAGTTATGCCTTGGGGGTCTTGCTACCCGTAAACGGGTCTATGTATTCTCGGAATGTCAGTTGTTCCAGTGCCTGATCTTCTGCCAACTGGTTTTGGATATATGCTGTTATTGCATGGGTATCGGCTCCAGCGGTATTTACGTAATAGTCTCGACACCCAAAATGGCGATTTCCATACTTGTATTTCAAATTCGCATGACGATCAAATATCATCAGCGAACTTTTCCCTTTCAGATATCCCATAAATTGCGATACGCTGATATTGGGCGGAATACTCACCAACATGTGAATGTGGTCTGGGCATGCTTCTGCTGCGTGAATTTCTACTTTCTTCAATTCACACAATTGTCGCAATATTTTTCCTATATCCGCTTTAATTTGGTTATATACCACTTGACGGCGATATTTCGGGGCAAATACAATATGATATTTGCATTTCCAACTTGTGTGTGATAAATTGTCACTCTTCATAACCAAAATGCTAATATAAAAATGGTAAAGTCTCATTCGAAGATTTTCAAATTTAGGAGAGGCTAAATGCCACAGAAATTCCCTTTTACATTGTATTGGTATCGCTCAAGCAATAACTTCGCAAAATACATTGATAGTTATCTTCAAGGAAAGATTCATTTTTCTTCGTGGAAAGCTGTCAATGATCCAATGGAAGGGTATTTCCTATATTGTCCTCACCGCGATAGTATTTCAACACTAATTGGCGAGAAGAGCAAGATTAAGATCTGCTGTTTTTCAAAGTGTTACTCAAATTATCTATTATGGTCTTACTATGCCGAAGATCATTCTGGTGTATGCATAGAATATGAAGTCAATGAACTACCAGAAAATGTATTTAAAAGATGTGTGAAATACAGGAAAACCATACCAACATTCGACCGCACTAAAACGGATAAAATGCAGGCAATTGATTGTTTGATTCATAAGTTATCTTTCTGGAGAATGGAAGAGGAAATTAGACTCCTATCATATGATATTCCCTGCTCTGATATGAAAATAGGCGAAATGAAAAGTATAACCATCGGCAGGCGATTTTTTGATCGAATTGGAGATCAAGATCACAGCAAGATTTGTAACCATTTACGCGACTTTATGAGAGATAATCCTGATTTTCCAATTTATCAAATTATGGACATAAGTTCCGATGGGACAATGGAAAGAGCAATAACGACGAACTTTTCGCTGTAAGGAAGGTTCAAGTGTCACAGAATAGATCACTCGTGGGGAAAAACTCGACCGTGTTTTATTTTTCCCACGTCCCAGAGATGCTTTTTTTTGCTTTGGGGCCGTTTGGCCGCGATCCATCCGCGCCAGCGGCCATCGCCGGGTCCGGCCGCAGGCCGCCGACAGCGGCCCCGCTAGGGGCTTTTTCTTCAGATTTTTTGTTAGACTCCGAAAAATGGTAGGAGAGTTTTTTCCTGCCACCCTTTGGGTAGTGATAATACAGCCGATTTTGAGGTCAGCGGGGCGCTATTATCACCAGTTAGACCGTGGGTGGCGGTTCCAAACACGACCGTGTTTCAAACCGCACCCCGCCAATTTCCGCGCAACTGGGTAGGATTGCTGACCTCAAAACTCGGCCGCATCCAACCCCGAGTTCGAATCCCTCGCGGGCGAGTTTTTAACCGCCACCCGGCTAGGTATAATTCAAAACAGAATTATTGTTGATTATGAACAACTTACATAAAAGCACCAGTTTTTGAGGGGGCGGCAGGAATTCTCAGAATTCAGACTGAAAGAGGGCAAAAAACTGGAGAAAACACTCTGATTTTGCGGTCTGAGTGTGTTTCAAGCACACGGGGATATATTTTGTAAAACCCTTTGACTAAGCGGGTTTTAGCGATTACGGGACAAACTGACTCTGATTTAAAGAATCTTGAGGGTACAAAAAAAATGGCGGAGAGAGTGGGATTCGAACCCACGGCACGGTTGCCCGCGCAGCGGTTTTCAAGACCGCCGCCTTAAACCACTCGACCATCTCTCCGGAAAAAATAACTATATAAAATTGCGCAGTTTTTCGTTTTTTCAAGTCGGAAATTGAAAAAACTATGTGTGCTGAATCATCACCAGCGTCTGATCATCCCCCTGCTCCGCTTCGTAGCTACCCACCTCTTCCAGAATCAGGTTGATCACGCTTCGCGCCGGTTCGCCGGTGCGGCACCCCAGACGGAACAGCTCCTTCAGACGCTCCAGACCGAACTCCTCGCCGTTGCTGTTCAACGCTTCGGTCAAGCCATCCGAATACAACAGAAGCGCCATGCCCGGCTCAAATGCAGTACAGAACGTATCAAATTCCGCAAACTCGTCCGGCATGATTCCCAGCGCCGCCCCCTGCGGCATGATCGTCCGGATATGATCACGCACGAACGTCAACAGCTCCGTATGCCCCGCCCGCCCGAATTCCAGCAATGAGTTGCGCCGGTCCAGGAGACAGCATCCCAGCGTGATGAACCGGTCCGCGTCCGTCCCCCGGTACATCTTGCGGTTCAAATCCCGCAGAAAGTCCCCGAGCGACACAAAGTTGTCCGCCATGGCCCGAATCACGCTCCGCGTCATCGCCGTCAACATACAGGCTGGCACCCCTTTCCCGCAGGCGTCTCCCAGCACGATCAGCAGCCGGTCCTCGTCGATTTCCACAAAATCATAAAAATCCCCGTTCACCTCCTTCGCCGAACGGGTGAACGCCGTCACCGCAAACTGGTCCCAGTCCGGAAACGCCTCCGGCAGCAATGAAAATTGAATCTGCCGGGCGAATTCCAGTTCCTGATCAATCCGGTCCCGCCGACTGATTTCGCCGTAGGCGTGCACGATGTCCAGCGCCATCGCCATCTGCGGCGCCAGCAGCTGGAAATGTTCGAAGGCCTCCTCGTCAAACGCCGCCCCCGGCTGATTCCGGTTGCCGAAAGCGCAAACCACCCCCACCGTCTGCCCGTTGCTCTCCAGCGGCATCGCCATGACGCTGCCGCAGACGTTGGTGTCGGGGTATTCGTCGAAACGGGAATCCACCGCCGCATTGGCCACCAGTTCGGCCCGACCGGTATTGAGCAATTCGCCGATGAACCCCTCGCCCGGCCGGATCCGTTCGCGACGCAGCAGTTCGAAAAGATGGTTCGGGTGCGCCAGCAGCATCCGGTTGCCCGAATGCACCAGCGGATACGCCCCATGCACCCCCAGCACCAGCAGCCGCTCGTCGATGAATTCATAAATCGCCGCGGTTTCCGCTCCGCACTGCTCGGCCAGATAACCGGCGGCCAGATTCATCGCCCCCGTCATCCCCCCTTCGGTCCGCATTTCACCGAACATGCCGCTCAAAAAGTGGTCCACCCGGCGGCTGCCCTCCCGGACCCGGTTCAGTTCAGCCGTCAACTCCTGGTTGTTCTGCCGCTCGCGCAGCAGCAGCGCCACCGCGACGGCCACCAGCGCGGCCAGAAATATGATCAGAATAAGCATAATTTCGCCAAGGATTTCCTTCGCCTACGCCCGGGAATCCCATTGCTGCGGATTCTCCGAATTCACGGGAATATATCTTACCCATTCCGCAAAGTCAAGCCGAAGGACAATCTTTATTCAACGGACATTCCCCGCAGGCGGGTCGCCCGGCATGGCAGGTGTCCCGTCCATGAGAAATCAGCAGATGTGAAAAATTCGTCCAGCGTTCCGGCGGCACCAGCGCGTTGATTTCCGCCTCGATCTTCTCCGGATCCCGGGACTTCGTCAGTCCCAGCCGGTTCAGCACCCGGTTCACGTGGGTATCCACCGGAAACCCCGGAAGCCCGAAGGCGTTTCCCAGAAGAACGTTCGCACTTTTCCGCCCGATCCCCGGCAGCTGCACCAGTTCCTCCATGGTCCGGGGAACCTCGCCGCCGAAGCGTTCCTGCAGCATCCGGGCACAGGCCACCAGATTCCGGCTCTTGTTGCGGTACAGTCCGCAGGCATGTATCAACTGTCCGACCTCCTCCGGATCGGCCTGGGCCATCGCCGCGGCGTCCGGATAATGCCGGAACAATTCCGGTGTGATCTCATTGACGCGGTCGTCCCGGCATTGCGCCGACAGCATCACGGCGGCGAGCAGTTGAAACGGCGACGCATGCCGCAGCGGGCAATGCAGTTCGCCATAGCGCTCGAACAAACGGTCGTAAACCGCGGCCAGACGCTGTTTTTTCGACCTCATGCGACCGCCTCCGCCCGGCGGATGAAGTTGCCGAGCAGCAGCAACCCGGCGTCCTGACTTTTCTCCGGATGAAACTGCGTAGCGAAAATATTTCCGCGCCCCAGCGCCGCCGCAAACGGCAGGATGTAATCGCACGCCAGCACCACATCCGCCGGATCGGCCGGCTCCGCGTAGTAGGAGTGCACGAAATAGAAATAATCCCCGTCGGCAATCCCTTCCGCTCCGGCATGCGCATGGCACACCCGGACGTCATTCCACCCCATATGGGGGACCTTGCAGCCGCTTCCTTCGGGGAAACGCCGCACCCGGCCGGGAAGGAAGCCCAGTCCCGCCACGCCCGGCGCTTCTTCGCTGGAATCAAGCAGCATCTGCATGCCCAGACAAATGCCGGTAAGGATACCGCCGCGCCGGATGAAATCCTCCAGCGCAGCGGGAAATCCCCGGCGAACAAGATTCTCCATGCCGTCCCCGAAATGGCCGACCCCGGGGAGCAGGCAACCGGAAAAACGACTCAAATCCGCCGGACGATCAATCACCCGGATCTCGCCTCCGGCGCATTCCAGCGCCTTGACCACGGAGCCGAGATTGCCCATATCGTAATCGATGACCGCGATCATCGTTGCATCAGACTCCGGAGAAAGCGGAGAAGGCGCCGTCGACCGGCAACACAATGCCGTTGACGAAGCCGGAAGCGTTCTTGTCGACCAGGAAAAGCAGCGCGCCGACCAAATCCTCCGGCGTGCCGAAATGGCCCATCGGCGTATGCGCCAGAATGGTATTGCCGCGGGCGGTCAGCGAGCCATCGGGATTGGTCAGCAGCGTCCGGTTCTGGTCGGTCAGGAAAAATCCCGGCGCGATCGCGTTGACCCGGATATTGACCTTGGCCATATGTACCGCCAGCCACTGGGTGAAATTGCTGATGGCTGCCTTGGCGGCGCTGTAAGCGGGAATCTTGGTCAGGGGTTTAAAGGCGTTCATCGAGGAGATATTGATGACCACCCCGCCGTCCCTTTCGGCCATCCCGCGGCAGAAAACCTGGGTCGGAAGCAACGTCCCGAGGAAGTTGAGATTGAACACGAAGCCGACCCCCGCCGGATCCATGTCGAAGAACGTGTTGCCGGCTCCGGAAGTCAGATCCTCCCGCAGCAGGAATTCCCGTCCGGTCGTCCCTTTGGGGTGATTGCCGCCCGCGCCGTTGATCAGAATGTCGCAGCTGCCGAATTCCGCGCGGACCTTTTCTTCCGCGGCTTTCAGGCTGTCGATTTCCAGCACGTTGGCGGCGATGCCCAGGGCATGTCCGCCTGCGGCGTTGATTCGGTCGGCCACTTTGCGGGCGTTTTCCTCGCGCAGGTCGAGGATGGCGACTTTCGCACCGCATTCCGCCAGGGCTTCGGCCATGACGCTGCAGAGAATACCGCCACCGCCGGTCACCACCGCCACTTTTCCGGAAAGGTCAATTTGAAAAGGAACAGTCATAATATAGCCTCCTTATGGTGTTTTCTGAGGTTCCGCCTTTTAATGTAACATCAGAAGCGATATCTTGCAATAAAAATAAACCGATTTTTTCCAACCGCAATGTCATTTTGCTCTCCTGCGGATCGAATCGTTATGCCCGGGAACGACAAACCGAAAATGCGAAAATATACTTTCTTTTTTAAACTATCGAGAAAAAATATATAAAAATCGTGTTCAGCTGTTGATTTTTCAGGGAAATAAGAATAAATTACATAGTTGAGGAGAAGTGAGCAGTTTTTATTTTGTTTTCCACTTTCCGGATCGTGCTTTTGGCCAATGTGCGCATGTAGATGATTGACAAATGAGCGGTTTTGATCAATTAGTTATGGATTTTTCTAAACCGGTTGCGCCGCCTTGTCTGAAATGCATCCTGCTTGCCAGATATTCCGGATTTGGAAAAAAGCCCGATCAAAATTACGGAAAAATTTTCTGTAAAAAATTGTCCACCGGTGTTCTTCCAGCTCTATTTCGATCGCCGGCGGCAATATAAATAACAACTAATAAAATCATAAGAAAAAGGGACAAGATCATGCCGGATGTCAAAAGTGTACTGAGCGAAGAAATCCGCCGACTGGCACGCAAGGAAGTCAAGGCCGCCGTGGCCCCGCTTCAGGAAACCGTCTCCACTTTGAAGAAGGTCGTCGCCGAACAGCGGCGGCAGCTGGCGGCCTTGCAGAAACTTGTTGCTCCGCAGCAGGGAGCCGCGGAAGCCGAAGCCGCGGAGGCCCCCGCCGAGGAGAAAAAAATCCGCCTGAATGCCGCCGGTATCGCCCGGCTGCGCCGGAAACTGAAATTGACGCAGGGGGAATTGAGCGCTCTTCTGGATGTCAGTTTGTCGACGATCAGCCACTGGGAACTGGGCCGCTGCGCCCCGCGTGCGGAACAGAAGCGGAAGCTCGCCGAACTGCGTCACGTCGGCAAACGCCGTTTGACGGCGATGCTGGCGGAAAAATGTCAGGCCGCGGAATCCGCCGCTCCGGAAACGGAAGCGAATGCCGAAGAATCCGCGGAATAATCTTCCTCCTGTCCGAAATTAAGTAAAGCGGAAAAAACGGTTTTCTGAGCCGTTTTTTCCGTTTTCGCCGGATTGTCGCAATGTCCATCGGAAAAACCAATGCCATGCGTCTTCTGGACGCTGCCTCCGTCCCGTATGAGGTGCACGAGTACAATACAACCGACGGGGCCCTGGACGCGGTTTCTGTCGCCCGGAAAATCCATCGGGATCCGGAACAGGTGTTCAAAACGCTGGTGACGGAATCAGCCGCCCATGAGTATTTTGTCTTTCTCATTCCCGCTGCGGAGGAGCTGGATCTGAAAAAGGCCGCCCGCGCCGCCGGGGTCAAGCAGATTTCCATGCTGCCGCTGAAACAGCTTTTCCCGCTGACCGGCTATCACCATGGCGGTTGTTCTCCGGTCGGCATGAAAAAACTCTTTCCCACGTACATCGAAGAAACGGCTCAGCTGTTCGACCGCATCTGTTTCAGTGGCGGCCGGATCGGGCTGAATCTGGAAAGTGCGCCGGAAGCATTGGCGTCCTGCGTCGGTGCAACCTTCGTGCCGCTGACTCGGGAATAACCGATCATGCCGCGCCCCGTTGATTTCCCGGAACTGCCGCCGGAGTTGCCGAAATTGCTGCTGCAATGGTATGACCGACACGCCCGGATCCTGCCTTGGCGCGAACACCCGACGCCGTACCGGGTCTGGATTTCGGAAATCATGCTGCAGCAGACCCGGGTGGAGACCGTCAAACCCTATTTCAACCGCTTTCTGGCCGTCCTGCCGGACCTCCGTGCGCTGGCGGAAGCGCCGGAAGAACAGCTCTTGAAGTTATGGGAGGGCCTCGGGTATTACAGCCGTGTGCGCAACCTGCAGCGGGCGGCACAATGCATTCTGACGGCATTTAACGGGGATTTCCCCGCCGATCCGGACCGGTTGCGGCAGCTCCCCGGCATCGGCGAATATACCGCGGGCGCCATTGCCTCCATTTCCTTCGGACTGCCGGAACCGGCGGTGGACGGCAATGTGTTGCGCGTTCTCGCCCGCCTGACGGGCTGGCGCGGAGACACCACCCGCCCCGCCGTCAAGACCGCTGTCGCCACCGCCCTGCGCGACATTTATCCACGGGACCGCGCCGGCGACTTCACCCAGAGTCTGATGGAGCTAGGAGCCCTGATCTGCGTTCCCGGCGGTCCGCCGCAATGCGAGCGGTGCCCGCTGTGCCGGCTCTGCCGTTGCGCCCGAAGCGACGCCTGGCGGGAAATTCCGGCCAGACCGCCGCGCCGTCCCCGCGCCGTCGAGGAATTAACGGTGCTGCTGCTGCGCTGCGGCGACCGCGTCGCCCTGCGGCGGCGGCCTGCAACCGGACTGCTGGCGGGCTTGTGGGAATTTCCCACGCTGCCGGGGCGTCTCTCCGCAGAAGAAGCGGCGGCGGCCCTGGCCCGACTGGGAGGCGGCTTGAATGTCTCACCGGTGCGGGAGCTGACGGCACGCCATGTTTTCACCCATCGCGAATGGCACATGACGGGGTACTGTTTTGACTGTCCGTCGATGCCGGCACAGTTCACCTGGGCGACATCAGCGGCGCTGCATGGCGAATTCGCACTGCCGAGCGCCTTTGCTGCGTTTCGGCCTTTGCTGCCGCCGTCTCCGGACACCCCGGAAAGCGTCTGAACGCCGTGCCGGGTCCCCCCATCGGGCAGGCGTTGTCCTCAATCCCGGTTAGAAACGTCCTCGTCTTCCAGTCGATAGACCTGTGAGCCAAACCGCGGCAATACCACCTCTTTCGTCAGCGCGCTGCCGTCAATCAGACTGCGGCCGCGCAGAGAAGTATGGAAAACCTCCGACCCCCGCGCGAAATTATAAACGAACAAGTATCGTGTCCCCTCCCCTTCACGCACCGTGGCATGAACCCCGGCGGGCGTCGTCAGCAACCGGTGAATCCCATGGCGTTTGGCCAGCTTGCCGTAAAAGGTCAACAGGAAATCCAGATCGCTGCGTCCCGCCTGATAATAGGCGAACCCTTTGCCGTAAGCATTCACCGTCAACGCCGCCTCTCCGGCATAGAAATCGCGCACATACTCCGCCAGCACCTCCGCGCCTTCCGGATGGATGCGCTCGGCGTAATCCCGCACCGCGTGACTGCCGGTGAGATTCAGCGAGTTCGCCGCCGTCACCCGGAAAAACTGCCGGTCATCCGGCGTCAGGCCATCCAGTTCCTCCTGCCAGACACCGAAAAGCTCCCGCAACCCGTCGCCCGGCAGTCCGCCTTCAAATACGAGATTGTCTTCATTGACGTACCCGGAAAGATATCCGGAAATCAACACTCCGCCTCCGGCGACAAACTGACGCAACTTCTCCGCGACGCCCGGCTTGAGCATGTACAGCATCGGTGCCGCCACCAGCTTGTACGGCGAAAGGTCCGCGGTGCTCTCCACGACATCCACCGGAATATTCAATTCCCAGAAGGCCCGGTAATGCTGTAAAATGGTTTCGCACGGTCTTTTGACCTCCGTGGCGGAAGGGCCTTGTGACATGAGCAGCGCATCGTGCGAATCCCAGTCGTAAATCACCGCGACCTCAGGCCGGGTCATGGTGCCGCGCACCTCGCCGATTTTCTGAAGAATTTCGCCGACCTCGGCGACCTCCCGGAACACCCGGGTGTTTTCGGAGCCTTCGTGATCGACCACCGCGCCATGCAGTTTTTCGCTGCCGCCGCGCCCCTTGCGGAACTGAAAATACATGATCGCATCCGCGCCGTGTCCCACTGCCAGCAGCTCCTCGGCCCGGTGCAGCCCCGGCCGTTTCAAACGATAATACGGTTTCCAGTTGAGATTGCTCGGGGTGGATTCCAGCAGCACAAACGGTTTCTTTCCCATGGCCCGGTGCAGGTCGTGAATCATTGAGCTTTCGCTCGCCGCACTGGCGAAATCACGTGCGTCGCACCAGCCGGGATAACGGTCGTCGGCAATGAAGTCGCACAGCTCCGCGATCCGATAATAGTTGATGCCCTGGAAAAATCCCATCATGTTCGTCGTTACCGGATGCTGCGAATGCTGCCGGACCGCGTCGATCTCCCAGCGCATGAAATCGCAAACCTGTTCCGTGGCGAACCGTCGCCATTCCAGCGTCACGGCATCCATGCAGGGGTCGTCCGGCTCGATTTCCGACCAGTCGCCGTAACGATGACTCCAGAAAGAAGTCCAGCAACGGCGGTTGAAATTTTCCAGCGTGCCGAATTTCCGCTCCAGATATTCCCGGAAGGCTTTTTTGCAGAGCTCGCAGTAGCAGTCGCCGTTGTATTCGTTGGAAATGTGCCATGCCGCCAGCGCCGGATGCCCGGTATAGCGTTCGGCCAGACGCCGGTTGATCTCCCGGACTTTTTCCCGGTAGACCGGCGAGCGCCAGCAATGATTCTGCCGTTCGCGATAATTTTCACGGATCCCGTGCCGGTCCACGCGCCGGATCTCCGGATACTTCGCGCTCATCCAGGGGGGACGCGCACCGGAAGGCGTAGCCAGAAACACCTTGTTCCCCGCTGCGACCATCCGGTCCATGATCTCATCAAGCCAGCCGAATTCAAACCGGCCCTCTTCCGGCTCACAGGCGCTCCAGGCAAAAATCCCCACCGAAAAGGTATTGCAGTGCGCCAGCCGCATCAGCCGGAAATCCGCATCGATGATCTCCGGCCGGTCCAGCCACTGATCCGGATTGTAGTCCCCTCCGTGCAGAAAATAATCGCAACCGGCGATAATCGGCGCATGTTTCATCATGATCGATTCCTCCTCCTGTTCTGGCATTTCCGGCCCGGCCCGGACCGTCTCCGACAGCGGCCGCTTTCGACGGTGCGCCGCCATTCCGCAATCCCCGCGCCTTCGAATTCATGCGAGACGTCGCGGAACGCGGTACCATATCGCGGGTTCCGCCGTCTGTCCAGTTTTCTATCGAAAGTTTTACCGTTTCCGCTGCCGTCCCAGCCGGGCCATCACCTGCTGCAGGTCGCTCCAGGCGTCCCGTTTGGCGGATTCCTGCCGCAGCAGAAACGCCGGGTGAAACGTCGGCATGACCGGAATACCGCCGAAATCAATCCAGTGTCCGCGCATCCGGCTGATCCCCGCCGACTCCTTGAAGAGAAACGACAACGCCACTCCGCCCAGACTGACGATCACCTTCGGCCGGACCAGTTCGATCTGCCGTTTCAAATACCCGATGCAGGCCGCCGCCTCGTCCGGCTCCGGCGCCCGGTTGCCGGGAGGCCGGCATTTGACCACGTTGGCAATATACACCTCCTCCCGGGCGAAAGTCATGGCGGCGATCATCTTGTCGAGGAGCTGCCCCGCCCGGCCCACAAACGGCCGGCCGGTGCGGTCCTCGTCCGCACCGGGACCTTCGCCGATGAACATCAATTCCGCCCGTGGATTGCCCTCGCCGAACACCGCAAGAAGCCGTTTTTCACACAACCGGCAGCGGCGACACCCGCGCACCTCTTCCGCCAATGCCGCCAGCGCCGCTTCCGGTCCGACCGCATCCGTCACCGCGGACGCGGACACCGGGGCGACCGTCGGCACGGCAGGCGCGGACACCGGGGCGGCAGGCGCGGACACCGGGGC
>CASDQW010000034.1 GCA_949282965.1 uncultured Lentisphaeria bacterium | reverse complement strand
CGCCGCTGATTTCGGCATAGTAGCGAGCCAGCGGCAGCAGCCGGGGATGGGGGGTGGCGGCAAGTTTCGCAAAATCAAAGGCGGGGCGGGGCCAGTGGTGGCTGCGTTCCGGAATGAGCAGTTTGTCGCGGGCGACTTCCCGGCCTTCCGGCAACGCCGTGACCCGGTAATGCCACAGGCCGGGCTTCAGGAACTCCGGGGGGACGAAAAAGTTCCTTTCCAGTTCGACCTTCTGCGTCGCGGCGTCCGGCATGGCCGGATCGAGACTGTATTCCAGCCGGTAGCCGGTCGCTTTCGGGTCTCGCTTCCAGTTGAACATCGGCTGGGCGGAATAAGAGACGCGCACGCCGTCGAGCGGATTGTATGCGGGATCGACGGCGAACTGGATGTTGCGGACTTGAATGGTGGCTTTGCCGGGCGCGTCGTCGTTGGCGATCCGGCTGTAGATGTCCAGCTGGATGAAGCGGTCCTTGTCGCCGAAGGCGCCGCCCTGAATCGGGCGAAGCCGGGAGAAGGCGACTTCCGCTTTTCTCCACTCGGTGGAGAGGGGAAAAGCGGAGAAGGCGGAGCGTTTTTCGGCATCATAGAGATTGACGCCGGTGTAGGCGATTTTCGCGTCTTCACCGGGGAGGTTGCGGTATTCGAAACTCAACACCAGATCCGGGCGGAACGCGCAGTTGATCCGCAGCGGCAGCGTGCAGAACCGGGATGCGGTTTCGTTGGCGGCTTCCCATTCGGCATCTCCCTTTTGGGTGTTTTTCATATTCTTTCTGGAAAGCACATTAATTCCCCCCTGATTATAAGGATTGTATCCGGGGTCGGACACGAACTGGATGTTGCGCACTTCCAGGGAAACTTTGCCGGGGGCGTCGGTGTTGGCGATCCGGCTGTAGATGTCCAGCGAGGTGAACCGATCCTGCCCATCAAACGTGCCGCCCTGGCTGGGGCGGAGCTGAGAGAAGGGAATTTGGGCTTTTTTCCATTCCGTGGAAACGGGCAGCTGGGTAAAGGAGGAGCGCTTCTTGGTGTCAAAGAAATTGACGGCGGTGTAGAGGAGCTTGGTGCCGGTCGGAATCTGGTTCCGGTATTCGAACTGCAGCGTCAATTCCGGGCGCCACAGGCAGTTGATCCGGAAGCTCAGGGTGCAGAAGCGCGCGGGCGTGTCGTTGGTGACAGCCCAGCAGCCGTCCTGTTTTTCCGAGGCCGGCATATCTTTTTTCTGCTGCAGCGTGAGGCCTCCGCTGTTATACGGATTATATTGGGGATCGGGAGCGATGCGGAGGTTGCGCACTTCGATGGCAACTTTGGCGGGGGTGTCGTCGTTGGCGATCCGGCTGTAGACGGCGAGTTGCACAAAACGGTCCGAGTCGTCGAAGACGCCGTCCTTGCCGGGGCTGAGCCGGGAAAACGGAATAGCCGCTTCCGCCCATTCCGCGGAGACGGGCAGCCGGGTAAAAGTGGAACGTTTCTTCGTGTCGAAGAAATTGACTCCGGTATAGGAGACTTTTTCATTGGCGGAAAAGACGTTGCGGTATTCGAACCGCAGGATTAGCTCCGGTTTCCACGGACAGTTCAGTTGAAAATCCAGCGTGCAGAAACGCGAGGGGATCGTATTGGCGGCTTCATAAATCCCGTTTTTTTCGGAAACGGAAAAAAGGTCCGGCCTGGAGGTTTTTTTCAGTTCGACCGGTCCGATGTCCGCCGCGTGAAGCGCGGCACCGGCCATCATCATACAGCAGACGGTCATTCGTGTCAGCATGCTCTGTTCCTTTTCTTTATGCTGTTTGAGGAAAACGTAATGTACATGAGAAATAAATTTTCCGCGGCATGTCCGCCGCCGATTCCAGACGGCGGAACAGTTCCTCCAGCGCCGCCCGCCCGACCTCCTCCCAGTCCGGCAAAATGACGATGCCGGGCTCCCGGCCGGCAATCAGCAGGGGCTTGCCGTCCACTGAGACGATATTGGCATATTGGGAAAGCCGGATGCCCTCGCGCTGGACGCCGAAGGCCCAGCGCTGATACAGATCACCATTGCAGAGGTAATATGCCCGGTCGGACTGCGGCAGGAAAACCGGAATGTCCGCCAATCCCAGCACCGTGATCGCGGCGCTGCCGTAACGGCTCCACCGGCTTTTGAAAATCTCGGCCCGGTCCCGGTGCAGCGCGGAGTCCGGGGTCAGAACCTCGACCCGGGTCAGACCGCGCGCGCGAAAATACTCCACCGCCAGCTCCGCGGCCAGAAACGGATCCAGTGCCAGGGTGGAGATGGCTTCTTCGGGACGGCGGTTCATTTCCACGCCGACGACTGGGTACGGGTAATGCCGGATCAGGGGGGCCGTTTCGAAGTTGGTGCCGAGCAGGATCAGGCCGTCATAATGGTCCGGCGGCGATTCCGGCGGTTGCTGCGCCAGCCGGTAATCAAGCTCCAGACGGCAGTTGCGATTGTTGGTCGCCTGCTGGATGCCTTGCAGCACCAGGCTGCAATAGGTCTGCATCCGGGCGGGATTTCGTTCCAATCGGACGGCGATGCACCGGGTCCCGCTGCCGTACAGCAGCCGGGGGGGAGACTGTACGAACACGCCGGACCCGTGAACGGCGGTCAGCAGACCGTCCTCCTCCAGATCCCGGATGCAGCGCTGTACGCTGCCCTGGGAAACGCCGAAGCGGGCGGCCAGCTGGCGGAAGGAGGGCAGTCGGGAATGTTCCGGAAACTCGCCGGAGGCGATCTTGGTCCACAGATAGCCGTGCAAGTCGTCATAGCGCTTTATCTGCATTTTTCGCCTCATGAGGAATTCCTCCCGTGAAAAAAAAGATTACGGGTCAAGTGTACCAAGTGTACATATTAATTATAAAACATTTTTATTTCAAATGCAACAGGAATTGAAAAAAAACGCGATTTTTCTTTTTTTCACGGCAAACAGGTTGAATCGGCGGTGAATGAAGGAGAGAAGATCAACCGCCGGTTCCTGTTTTGCGCCGTTTTCCAAGGAGGCGACAAAAAGGGACCGGCGGTGGAATTTTCCGCAGGGAAACGCGGAGGGGGGGAGGGCTCAGGCTTTGACGAGTTGCCTTTTGACGAACCGGAGCGGGTGCTGGAGGGCGCGGATCAAGGCACCGACGAGGAGAGCGGCCAGAATCGTTCCTTCCCGAATGCCGCTGATGGTCTGGAACCAGCAGAGCGACAGCAGTACGGCGGCGATGACGATGGACGAGTCAACCCCGACCTTGGCGATGCCGAAGGGAATCCGGTATTCCGTCGCGATCGTCCGGACGAATCCGTCTCCCGGGATATAGGAGATGTCGGCCAGCAGCTGGAAGGCGATGCCGGTGGCCAGCAGGGTGCACCCCAGGAGTTCCTCCGCCAGCCGCAGCAGATAGTGTTCCGGAATGTAAAACGAGGAAAGCCACATGCCCAGGTCGATGAAAAAACCGAACGCCAGCAGCGTCGGCAACTGTGCCAGCTGCCGCCACTGAAAGCGGCTGCGCAATATGGCGAACTGCATCAGCAGAAACAGCATGTTCAAGACGACGGTGGTCATCCCCAGTGTGCAGGGAAGGATGAAGGTTACGACATACGGCAGGCTGGCGATGGGCGACGTGCCCAGTCCCGGGCGGGTGCTGAGTGCCACGCCGAAACCGGCCAGCACCAGGCCGATGAAGAATGCGATCAGGCGTTTGCGTTTGCTGAAGCGGTGTTTCATGCGGGTTCCTTCCGGCAGTTTTTCTGAATACTCCGCAGAATCCGCAGCAGCCGCTCCTGTTCATCAGGCGTTATTCCGACGCATACCGCTGTTTCCGTTTCCAGGAACAGTTCCCGGAGTCGCAGGCCGAGGCGGGTTCCGTTTTCCGAGAGGGAGACGATGGAATTTTTGCGGTTGTCGGCGGTTTTGTCCCGGCGGATCAGGCCGGAACGTTCCATTTTCTCCAGAATCGGGGAAAGGGTTGCCGGTTCGATCAGGCATCCCTCCGCGATTTTCCGCTGAAAGGAATGGGGATGGCTCATCAGATAGTCGATGATTTTCGGCTGTCCCGGCAGGAGCTCCGGAAATTCCCGGTTCAACCGGTACAGGAACGTCTTTTGAAATAGAGTATGTGCCGCCAGCAGATTGTAGTGCAGAGAATCTTCCATAAATATGTATCCATAATGATTAGTATCCTAATAATATAGCTGATTTCTCATTTTTTTCAATACCCGTTTCCTGAGATACACAAGGATCAAAACAGGCGATACGGAGTATCCGGCAGAGGTGGAAAACGATGGGCTGTTCTTGAACGGGAGAAATGGGGGCTGTACGATCAGCCCCCCTACGACAGCATATCGGCTGAGGAAATGATTTACAGTAGTTTCGTCTATTCTGAGAGAGTGAAGTAATAACTTTGCGGAGAACGGGTGCCGTCCACCGTACCGGAAGCGCTTACATAAGGGACCCAGGCCACATGTCCGTCATAAAAGGCGGCATTGACACCGTGCCGGTTCCCATGCCGGTTCCAGCGGACGTTTGCGGTAGCGGGATTATTCCAGGAGCTGCTTAACGCGCCGAGTTCATAATAGATGCCGTCAAGCGAGGAAATCTTCTGTCCGGCATTGCGGATGCGCGACAATTTGACCGGAACATTCCAGGTACCGGAACCAGAAATGTAGCCGGATGCGCGATTATGGGTGTAACCACCGAAAAACGCGGAACCGTGATCCACAAGATATTGAAACTGCAAACCATTTTCTGTTATGGAAGAGGGACACAGGGGAACCGCAACTTCCAAAAATGCCGGAATTCTGCGGGAAAAAATTGCTTTTGCATAGGGGGCGAGTCCGATAAACCAGTAAAATCTTTTCGGGGCATTAGAACAGGCAGCCAGCCATTCCGCGTAATCAACCGTGTACAGTTGCTCTGCTGTAGCGATCTGTTTGAGAATGCTGGCGCACGAGCTGCGGCGAGCTTGTTCTCGAGCCTGGTTCAAAGCCGGCAACAGCATGGACGCGAGAATCGCGATGATCACTACTCCATAGACATAAAACCGGCGTGTATAAGAAAATACGCAACCTTATTTTGAGCTTAATAATACACCATCCTAGGAATTTTCGCAACCTATAAATTGTTTTTTTTGATAAAGTTCTGTTACGCTCAAACTCCCTTGGTAAGAATGCACAAAAAGCAAAAATAGACATAAAAATTTATTTCCAGAATTGAGCACAAAATCACACAGGTTAGTATCGTAATAATGCCTAAAAAACTGTTTTTTTACCACATTATCCAGAAAAGTCAATTCAACATCCAGATGTTATTCCGGAATCTCATCGACTTTTACAGCAAAACGAGTCCCATCTATTTTTCGAACCATTTCCATTTGCATAAGCTCATATAATTCCCGCAACGG
>CASDQW010000033.1 GCA_949282965.1 uncultured Lentisphaeria bacterium | reverse complement strand
GATAGGACTTTCCGGGCGGATTGTAACCGCTGTGGTGGTAAAGCAGCATCATGCTGCGCGGCGACGACTTGTGGTATTCAAATGTGTTGTTCCGGAGCGCGAACTTCTGAGAGAAGTATTCGTAGTGCGCCGGTTCGTCGTGGTCGGTGAAAAGCGGCATCGATACGAAGGGGTATCCCGGATAGCGCCCGGTGTCTTCGAACCGGTTGTCCTCTACGACGATATCGTTGATGTTGTTCCGGAAGCGCACGTAGTCGCCGGAGCAGTCGCGGAAGGAATTTCGCCGCACGGTCAGTCCCGTGCAGTGGTTGGCGTTGTAGAGCATGTGGGCATGCGAATCATAACCGATGGTGTCGAAGACATTGTCCTCCCAGGTTACGTTCCGGCACCCCTTGCCGTTGGCGCCGCTGGCGCCGTAGATCAGGTTCGGCATGTCCTGCCACCGGCAGTGGCGCACCGTGACATCCGGGGTGTCCCGGAACTGCAGGGCGTAGCCGACGACTCCCTTGCCGGTGAAATGCAGGTTTTCCACCGTGACGTTCCGGCTGTTGCGGAAGGTGATCAGATTCGGCCAGTTGTTCCGGTCGGTCGGATCCGGGTTGTCTGCGGGATCGCGGGAGAAGACGGAACCGCCGTCCGGCGCGCCCTGAATGGTCAGGCGGTTTTCCGGATGGCCGACCTTGCTGATCGACACACTGCTGGTCCGGTCGCCGGGGTAGGTGGTGAGATATTCACCGGCGGCGAGCCGGACCGTCACCGGGGTTTCCTGGAGCCGGGCATTGACCTGTTTCCAGAAGGCGGGATCACGGAAGGCCGCCGCGTTTTCCGGGGAGAGCGCGTCGCCGGTGCCCTGCGCCTGCGGGGCGGCATACAGCATCACCGGTTCCGCGGCGCAGAGCAGGACTCCGCAGGTCAGCAGCAAGAGGAGGCCCGCCAGAGATTTGACAAGAGATGTCATTGGGCGTTTTCCACTTCCGCATCGGTGAGGTCGGCCTTCACCCAGGCGCAGCGGAATGCCGGGGACCCGGATTTGATCGCGTCGTCCGAGGTAAAGTTCATGGAGAGCGTGGCGACCGTTTTCCCCTGATCGTCGAGCACTTCACCCGTAACCGCTTCAGGCGTGAGTTTGATGCGAAGTTTATATTCCACTCCGGTCTGCCATTGGAAGGATTCGCGGACCTTGCCCTTGACGATGCCGGCGTCGGAGCCCCATTTGCCTTCCTTCATCTGACCGAATTCGATGAACCCCTTGCGTCCGCTTTCGTTCGGCGGCTCCACCAGAGCAAGCTGGATGAAGTTCCTTTTGTCGCGCATCAGCAGGAGCCCGCAGATTTTCCAGGCGCCTTCCGGGGCGTTTTTCTCGAGAATTTTCACTTCGGCGGTAAAGGTGCCGGAGCTGTACGTCGTCGGGGTTTTCAGCGTAAGAAACTGGTCGTAACGGTTGCCGTTGACCTGAACGCCGTCTTCGATGGCGGTCCAGCCTTTGCGAAGGGTCCAGGCATCGGATTTGAGTTCGATTTCATCCGCTTGAAGGGTCAGCGCGACTCCGGCGGCCAGGAGGGACATCCAGATCTTTTTCATGGCAGAAATTCCTTTCCGCGGCGTTGGTTGAATACCGCAGTTTTTATATATTGCCGTTTTCCGGAAAAATCAAGTCGTCATTGAAAAAAAGGCACCCGTTCCAGCCGGAAATGATGCATTTCCTTCTCATCGTAAAAGACCTTGTCCAGAAACAGTCCGTGCGGCGGCGCGGTTTCCGGCGCGGCCACGCGGTTTCTGGCGGCGAGAATCGTGCCGACCGCCTCCGGCGTGATCGCACCGGCGCCGGCGGCTTCGAGCGCGCCGGTGAGACAGCGGATCATCTTGTACAGGAAACCGTTCCCGACGAAAGTCAGACAGAGGTAACTTCCGAAAAGATCCTGCTCGATCCGGTAGATGGTCCGGACCGCCTCTTCGATTTTGCTGCGTTCCACCACGAAGCTGGAGAAATCGTGTGTGCCCACCAGATATTGTGCCGCTTCCCGGATCCATTCCGGCCGGATCGGGCGGCGCGGTCGCCAGCTGTACCGGGCCGAGAACGGGGTGTCTTCCCCGAGGTTCAAAACATAGGTGTAGGCTTTGCCCAGTGCATCGTAGCGGGCATGAAACTCCAGCGGCACTTCCCGGATGGTGGCGATGCGCACATCGGACGGCATCAGCCGGTTCAGGGCGGAACGGACCTTTTCCATCGGAATGGCAGGGCGCTCCGGAGCCAGAAACGTCGCGGCGAAGCCCAGCGCGTGCACCCCCGCGTCCGTCCGGCTGCTGCCGATGACGTGAATCGGTGTGCCGCCGTACAGCCGGGCCAGCGTCCGCTGCACCACTTCCTGAACCGCAAGTTTGTGCGGCTGGATCTGCCAGCCGCTGTAGCCGGAGCCGTCAAAACAGATTTCCAGCAGGAACCGGCGCGCCGGAACGTAAGAGGTTGCTTCGATTGCAGTCATAGATTTTCCTGAATTTGCATGTTTTACAGCCACTCCATGGCCACTTCGTCCCAGAAGGAAAGTCCCCGGGGTGTCAGGCACAGGTGGGTGGCGTCGTATTCCAGCAGGCCCGGCAGACGTTTCTCCTGAAGGCGGGCCTCGGCCAATATTTGATCCCATTCCGCTGCCGTCGCTCCCGGCAGCGCCAGATAATCTTCCCGTTGCCAGCCGGAGACGGTACGCAGATTCATCACCAGAATTTCCCGGCGCCGCCGTTCCGGAGGCAGATGGTCGACGGCCGGCGGTTCTCCCGCAAGCCAGCGCTCGAGCGAAGCGGGTTCCTGACAACGACAAATCCCGTCATAGGAGGCGGCGGCGGGCCCGAAGCCCGCCAGAAGACCGCCCTGCCAGACGCGGCGGTTGTGGCGGCATTCCCCTCCGGGACGGGCGTAATTGGAGACTTCGTACCGGAAGATGCCATGTTCCGCCAACCGTTCGCCTGCTGTTTCCCACAGGTCGGCGGCGAGGTCGTCGTCAATCTGCAATGCCGGATCGGCTGCCAGACGGGTGCCTTCTTCCGGTGTCAGGGCGTAGAGCGAAAGATGATCCGCGCCGCAATCGGCGGCCCGGCGCAGTTCCTCGTTCCATTGCGCCCGGGTCTGGCCCGGTATGGCGTAGATGAAATCGCAGTTCCAATGCGGAAAACCGGCTTCTCCGATCCAGGTCAGGGCGCCCGCGATCGCCCGGTCGGAACAGTCCCGGCCGAGACGTGAACGCAGTTCCCGGTCGAAAGACTGTATGCCGAGACTGATCCGGGTGACGTGGTCGGCGATCAGTCGGACCTTGGACCGGGTCAGCGTTTCCGGATTGGCCTCCAGCGAAATCTCCGCATCCGACGTCAGCGGCAGCCGCTGCGCGGTCAGGTCGAAAAGCCGTTCCAGATCGGGTTCCGCCAGCAGCGACGGTGTGCCGCCGCCGAAGTAAAGCGATTCCACCGGCGTATGAATGGCTGCGGCGTCAAGGTCCCGCTCCAGTTTGTTCAAATAGTGCCGGATGGACTCCGGTGCCGCCGCCGGTTCGGAGTAAAAGGCGCAGTAGGCGCATTTTCTCCGACAGAACGGGACGTGGATATAAACCTGCAGCGTGTCGTTTTTCACTGCCGTCCCGCGGCCAGCGCGACGGCGACCAGAAACCGGATGCCGTTTTCGAGTGCCGCATCGTTGAAATTGTACCGGGGATGATGCAGTCCCGGGCTGTCCATGCCCACGCCGATCCGCGCATAGATTCCCGGACAACGTTCCAGATAGTAGGAAAAATCCTCCGCCGCCATGGCCGGGCGCTCCAGTTTCAGGAAGCATTCCCGTCCGAGAACGTGTACCGCCGCCTCTTCCGCCAACTGGAATGCCGACTCCGTGTTGACGGTCACGCGGTAATTTTCCCGGTAATCGATTTCGCAGCGCGCTCCGGTGGCGGCGCAGATGCCGTCCATGACCCGGCGGATGGCCGGTTCGAAACGGGCGGCTGCCTCCGGCGACAACGCCCGGCAGGTGCCGTTGAGTTCCGCGGAATCCGGAATCACGTTGGAGCTGTTTCCGGAAACGAAGCGGCAGACGCTCAGCACCGCCGCGTCCTGCGGGTCGAAATTCCGGGAGACAATCGTCTGAAGCGCCGAAACCGCCATGCATCCGGTTACCAGCGGGTCGATGGTATTTTCCGGCGCACTGCCGTGTCCGCCGCGCCCGAAAATCCGGATCGTGAAATGCGCCGCCGACGCCATGATCGCTCCGGGGCGGGTGGCAACGACGCCGACCGGCGTATCCGGCCAGCCATGGAGCGCGGCGACGAAATCGATCTTCGGATGTTCCAGCACGCCGGCCGCGACCAGCTCCCGTCCCATGGAGCGGACCTCCTCGCCGGGCTGAAAAATGAAGCGGACGCTGCCCGACAGTTCCTGCTGCATCTGCGACAATACCCGGGCCGCCCCGATCAGCATGGCCATATGGCCGTCGTGTCCGCAGGCGTGCATCATGCCGGCATGTTCCGAACGGTATGGCAGTTCGCTCTGTTCCTCCAGCGGCAGCGCATCCATATCCGCCCGCAACGCGACATGCCGTCCCGGCCGGGCCCCGTCAAGGTCGCCAACCACGTCGGTCCCGAGCAGCGGCGTGCGCCAGGTGATCGGCGTTCCCGCCAGCGCGTCACGAATCAGAGCGGCGGTCTGCCGTTCCTGTCCGGCGATTTCCGGGATCCGGTGAAGGCGGTGGCGCAGTTCGATGATGTCCGGCAGGACCGCCGCCACCAGCGCATGAATGGTGGCGGTGCTCATGATGCCTGCTCCGGATAACGGTAGACGGTCCGGCCGCCGACGATCGTTCGCATGACCCGGCCCCGGACCTGCATGCCGCCGAATGGGGTGTTGCGCGCCTTCGAGTGGAAGGTGGACGGATCGATTTCGTAAGCACAGTCCGGATCGAAAACGGTGATGTCGGCGGGATGGCCTTCGGCCAGGTCACAGTGGTCGAGACCGAGAACTTCCGCCGGGCCGGTGGTGAATTTGGCAATCAGATCCGACAAGGTGAGAATGCCGCTGTGCACCAGCAGCGTCAACGTGATCGGCAGTGCCGTCTCCAGCCCGATGATGCCGAACGGCGCGTCGTCGAATTCCACCAGTTTCGCCGTCGCCGTGTGCGGCGCATGGTCGGTGGCGATCACCGTGATGGTGCCGTCGGCCAGTCCGGCGATCAACGCCTGCCGGTCCGCTTCGGAGCGCAGCGGCGGATTCATTTTGTAATTGGTGTCGTAGGTTTTGATGCATTCGTCGGTGAGCGCGATGTGGTGCGGGGTGGCTTCTCCGGTAACGGGCAGTCCCTGACGCCGGGCCTGCCGGATCAGATCGACGCTTTCGCGGGCACTGACGTGCTGAACGTGAATGCGGGCGCCGGTGAGGCGGGACAGAATGATGTCGCGGGCCACCATCAGTTCTTCGGAAGCCGAGGCGATGCCGTTCATCCCGAGCAGCACCGACCATTCGCCTTCGTGCATGACACCATTGGCCGCCAGAAAGGCGTCTTCGCAATGATCGAGAATCGGCAATCCAAATGAATGCGCGTATTCGGCCACATGCCGCATCAGCGCGTGATCCTGAATGCAGCCGCCGTCATCGCTCAGTGCCACCACTCCGGCGGAATGCAGTCCCCCGATGCCGGCCATCTCCTTGCCGGCACGGTTGCGGGTCAGGCAGCCGCAGGGCAGGACGCGGACCACGCCCTGGCGGGCGGCGGTCTGGCGGAGGTATTCGATGGCTCCGGGCGTGTCCGCCGCGGGCGTGGTGTTCGGCATGGCGACGATGGCGGTGAAGCCGCCCGCCGCGGCCGCCATGGTGCCGGTGGCAATGGTTTCGGCGGCGGTGTTGCCGGGTTGACGCAAATGGACGTGCAGGTCGATCAACCCCGGAGTGACGACCAGACCGGAAACATCGATGATTTCCGGATTGCCGACGGCTTCCGGTGCGGTGATGATTCCGTCGGCGACGCCGATGTCCATGACGCGGTCGATGCCGCGGGCCGGGTCAACGACCCGTCCGCCCTTGAGAATGAAGTTGGATGATTTCATTTGTTGCCACACCCCGCTACCAGGAACAGAACCGCCATGCGCACCGCCAGGCCGTTGGTGACCTGTTCGAGGATGACCGAGTTCGGTCCGTCCGCCACGGCAGAATCCAGTTCCACGTCGCGATTGATCGGCCCCGGGTGCATGACCAGCGCGTCGGGGCGGAGATATTGAAAGGTTTCCTGATTCAGACCGAAAAACCGCGCGTACTCATTGACGCTCGGAAAAAATCCCGCCGTCTGCCGCTCATGCTGAATGCGCAGCAGATTGACCACATCCGCATCCCGGAGCGCGTCCCGGAGGTTGTGGCAGACGCGCACGCCGATTTTTTCGAATTCGCGGGGCACCAGCGTGGCGGGGCCGGCGAGCGTCACCCGCGCACCGAGCTTGAGCAGTCCCCAGATGTTGCTGCGGGCGACCCGGCTGTGGAGGATGTCGCCGACGATGGTGACGTTCAGACCCGCCACCCGGCCTTTGCGCTGGCGGATGGTGAAGATGTCCAGCAGCGCCTGGGTCGGATGGCTGTGCGCGCCGTCGCCGGCGTTGATGACGCCGCAGCGGACGTTCTGGGCGATGAAGTTCTGCGCGCCGGTGGCCCGGTGGCGCATGACCAGCAAATCCACCTGAAGCGCCTCGATATTGCGCACGGTGTCCAGCAGGGTTTCGCCTTTTTTCAGGCTGCTGGCGTCGACGGCGACGTTGATGATGTCCGCGCTGAGCCGCTGTTCGGCCAGTTCAAAGGAGATGCGGGTGCGGGTGGAGGGTTCCACAAAGAAGTTCACCACGGTTTTACCGCGGAGCGCGGGGACTTTCTTGACGTTCCGTTCCGACACCTTTTTGAACTCCTCGGCGGTGTCGAGAATGTATTCGATTTCCTCGCGGCTCAGGTCATAGAGACTGAGCAGGTCTTTTCGATGCCATCTGAATTCCATAGGGTTCAGTCCGTATTTTGGGGCATTGCATCCCGGTGCCACGATACTTCGCGGATCGCGTCAATGCCGTCGTTTTCCTTGAAGTCAACCCGGATTTTCCGATCGGCGGGCGCGTCAACGCGCAACCCGACGTAATCCGCCCGGATCGGGTATTCCGGCATGCCCCGGTCGACCAGCACCGCCAGCCGGATCAGGGCCGGGCGGCCGTAATCGGTTACCGCGTCCAGTGCGGCGCGGATGCTGCGACCGGAGGAGAGCACGTCGTCGACGAGAATGACGCGCTTGTTTTCCATGTTGAACGGGATGATCGTTTCGCGGATCAGCGGCAGGCCGCTGCGTAATCCGACGTCGTCCCGGTACATGGAGATGTCCAGTTTGGCCAGTTCCGGACGATAGCCGCCGTTGCGTTCGGCCACGGCTTCGATCAATCGTTCCGCGAGCGGAACGCCCTGTTTGTAAATGCCGATCAGGGCAAACCCGTCGTCTCCGGAATCCGGCTGGAATTCAGCGGCGATGGCGTCGGCCATGCGGGCAATGGCTGCGGCGATGGCCGCGGCGTCGTAGAGTTGTTTCTGTTCGGTCATACCAGGTATTGAAATTTCCATGGATTTTCTTTGCCAACCATTCTGTCTGCTGGGAAAGATACTGGTGAAATCCGTTTTTTTCAATCAAAAAAAGAGGTTTTGCCCCGGTATTTTTTGCAACCCTTCTTTCCGCGGCCTATAGTAGAAGCATGAAAAAGATCAATTTCATGGGATGGACGCCGTTTTCGGTCGCCGCGGTGCTGCTGGCGGCGCTGCTGGTGTGCAACGCGTCCGTGCTGGTCAATCCCCCGTTCTGGGATGATATTCTGGGATTGCATGTGCAGGCCCTGTTTCTGGCCGATCACGGTTTCAGCCGGACTGCGCTGCAGGAGTCCGGGACGTTCTGGGAGGGCGGGGCGATGGTGTACCGCTGGAACGTTCTGCCGTGGTGTTACGCGGTGCTGTACCGGCTGCTGCCGGCGGAGACGGTGCACGGGATCGGACACGTATTCAATATCGGCTGCCTGGCTGCTGCCGCGACGCTGATGGTGTTGGTGTTACGACATTTCCGGTTCAGCTGGTGGACGGCTCTGGCGTGGGGCGCGGCGGCATTGGCCGAACCCCTGCTGGCAGCACAGAGTGCCGCGCTCGGGCAGGAGCCGCCGTTGGTCCTGGCCGGAATGACAGTGGTGGCCGCCGTTGGTTTCGGCCGCTGGAAACTGGCACTGGCGGCAGTGGTGGCAGTGGCGGCGATCAAGCTCATGGCCGTGGTGCCGGCGGCGGCGCTGCTGGGGTATTTTCTGTTCCGGGCCTGGCGGTCGTCGGCATCGCGGCGGCGGATCATGCTGCAATATGCCGCATGGGCCGGCGGTCTGCTGATTTTGTCGGCATGGCTGTTGCTTCATGATTCCGACGGAGCGGCGCAGAGTGCGTCGGCACCGGGGCTGGCGGCGGTTTTCCTGGGGCGGATGCGGGAGCATTTTCTCCTGTATTTTCCGCAGCTGGCCGTGGTGCTGGTGTTGGCGCTGCTGCTGACGGGATGGCGGGTGCGGCGGTTGCTCCGGGCGGGCGGACCGGAGACGGAACCGGACCGGTTCCGGTTGTTTCTTTGGCTGTTTCAAGGGGGATTCTGGGGGGCGTATTTTCTCTATTCGGTGCCGTTGCCGCGTTATGCGGCATTCGCGGTGATGCCGCTGCTGCTGCTGCTCGCGCTGCTGCTGCCGGAAGGACGGGAATGGCGTCTCGGCGGCGGCATCCTGCTGCTGGCGATGAACCTGCTGCTGTGCGGCGGGGCATTTTTTGCGAAGCTGCCGCCACCGCGCCGGTATTCGGGCGAATTTCTGGAGCGGAGTCGGGAATTTCTCCGGCAGATCGAACTGGATCGCCGGGTGGCGACAGGTTTGTCGCAGGAGGCCGCCGGGACGCCGGTGGTGGCCAAGTGGCCGTATGTGCAGATGCTGGGAGAACCGCGTTTGGGATACGTCCGGAGGCCGTTGGACGAACTGTATTCGGCGGGAATCGTGCCGCGTTATCTGCCCCAGGTACGGAAATATACCGGAAAGGAACTGGACACGCGGCCGGAGACGATTTATATTTTTGTGTGCAACACGTTTGAATTTTTCCGTGATTTCGGCGTGCCGCTGGCGCCCCGGCCCGGAGACCGGGTGGTATTCGCCGGGGACGACCGGGAAGCGCCGTTTCTGCTGTATCAGAGAGAGGAGAGAACGGGACCGTGAAGGAACTGGCCGACATCCGGCTTGCCGGAGAAAGCAACCGCGGTCTGGTGCGGGAGCGCAACGAAGATAATTTCTGCTGGGTGGCCTGTCCCGGCGCTCGCGCCGCTTTGGCAGCGGTTGCGGACGGCATCGGCGGTTATCGGGACGGGGACGTGGCCAGTTTCGTCTGCTGCCGAAGATTGCTCGGCGCCTGGCGGAAGCTGGACGCAAAGCGGTTGAATCCGGATGATGCGACGGATTTTTTCCGGCGGGAATTGACGGACATCAACCGGGAGTTGTTCGAACACAACCGGCGGGAACGCGACGGCGCGCCGATGGGGACGACGGTGGCGGCGGCGGTGTTTTTCGCCGAAGAAGTCGTACTGGTGCACGCCGGAGACAGTCGGATTTACCAGTTTCTCCCGGATACGGGGCTGACGCAGCTGACCGAGGATCACACGCTGCTGGCCAAACTGGCTGAACGGGGCAGTCGCATTGCGTCGCCGCCGTCCGTGCTGGGAAACGTGATTTCCCGCGCGCTCGGCCCCCGTCCCCGGCTGGAACTGGATCTGCAGCGGATTCCGCGTCCTCCGCGAGCACGCTATTTGCTCTGCTCGGACGGGATTTCCCGCTATCTGGAATCGGAAGTCATCGCCACCGCGCTCTGCGAGTCCGACGGGCCGCGCGCAGCGGTCAACGCCCTGATGCGCGCGGCGCTGATCGCCGGCGGCAGGGACAATATTACCGTGATCTGCGCCTATCCCGGGCATAATCACACATAGGAGGAATCATCATGGGACGGAACATTCTTTTCATCAGCGGCGGTCGTCGGGACGGGAATACCATCGCCGCGGTCCGGGAAGCCGCCGCCGCGGCCTCCGCCGCCGGAGCGACGGTGGAAATCGTCGAAGCCATCAAGCTCAACGGCGTGGGACGCGGCTGTGTCAGCTGTTTCGGCTGCCAGCGTTCGACGGAATTCCGCTGTGTGGTGGGGGACGACGTGGCGGCGCTGGTGGCGCGGCTGGCAACGTTTGATACGGTGGTGCTGGCGACTCCGATTTACTTCTTTTCGTTCAGCACGCAGATCAAAGGGGTGATCGACCGGTTCTATTCGCAGATCAAATACGAGGACGAGGTCATGCGGTCACCGCTGTCGGGTTTGCGTTTCGGGCTGCTGGTGACGTCCGGGGACGGCGAAGCGGAAAGCGGATACGAGGCGGTACGGCAAAGTTACCGGCATATCGTCAGTTACCTTGGCGCGGATAATGTCGGGGAAAGTTATTTCCCGCACTGCGGTCCGGAGGCGGCGGAATTCCGTCGGGATCCGGAACGGAAACGTCAGGCGGCCGCTTTCGGCGCGAAGCTGGCCGCGAAATAATCCCCGGTGGATGAATTGCGGAAAGGAACACTCATGCGTGTTTTGTTTTTACTGGGACTGCTGGTTGCCGGTCTGCCGCTGACGGCCGGAACGCTGATCTACAAAACGGCGGACGGACAGGAGAAGATCGTCTCCCAGGTGACCATCATGACCATCGCCAATCAGATGCTGACGCTCAAGATTGACAGCGGGACCGAAACCATTCCGCTTCGGTCTCTGGTCAAGTATTATGATACCGATATCCGCGGCGGCGGGGAGTTTGAGGACAACACCGCCGCCTACGACATCATCCTGGGAACGGAAAAGTGCCCGACGGACGGCTACCAGGGCAGTTCCGACAAGCGCAAGACGGCGGAATTCACGATCGGTTACAGCGTCCGTCGCAAGGAAGGGGAGGCGCAGAAGAACGAATTGCGGGTGCCGTATCTGTACTTGTTCGTGCTGACCAGCGGGGACGGCGGGGACCGGAATTTCTACAGCTTCTCCTACCCGGACAAGGCGCGGGTGTCGATGAAGGCGTACGACGAGGCGAAAATGCTGGAAAAGGTCATCGCGCTCAACCGTCCAACCTATTATCCCGACGACCGGGGGCGTCTCGGCCGTCCTTCGCCGCGCAATGCAGGCATCGGCGGGGACCGGATCGCCACCTTCAAACTGGATGGAATCAGGAAGCAGCGGATCATCGCATGGTACCTGGTCGCCTGGGGGAAAAACCGGATCGAGGCGGAGAAATCCTGGCAGGATCACAGCTATCGGATTGCCCGGAACTGGTGGATTCGCTGATGATCGGTGGTGTCGGCGGGTTCGACGGACTGGTGCCGGAACGCATTCTGGAGGCCGCCGAAGGAGCCATGCAATGCTCTTTTTCCGGTGTCGTGCTGCCGCTGCCGAGTTACATCAACCGGGTTTATGAGTTGGAGCGGGAGGACGGGGAGCGCCTGATCTTCAAGTTCTACCGTCCGGGGCGCTGGAATCGAGGGGCGCTGCTGGAGGAACACCTGTTTGTGCTGGACTGTCGTGCGGCGGAAATTCCGGTGGTGGCGCCGTTGCGGTTTCCGGGCGGAGGCACCTTGCGGGAAACCGGCGACGGAATCTTCTTTGCCGCCTATCCCAAACGATGGGGCCGGCCACTGGAAATCACCGGAGACGACCAGTGGCGGCAGCTCGGCAGCCTGCTGGGGCGCCTTCATGCCGTCGGCGAAACCCGTTCCAGCCGCTTCCGGATGCGGCTGGAGCCGCTGGAGAGCACGGCGGCGGAATTAAACCATCTGCTGGATTCCGGTCTGATCGGTCCGGTACCGTACCGGGAATTTGAAGATGCGGCGTGCGAACTGATGGATTTGTTGATCGACCGGTACGAACCGGCGGAAGAGATCCGGCTTCACGGCGACTGCCACGGGGGAAACATTCTGTATCGTCCGGACGAAGGGCTGATGTTGATCGACTTTGACGACATGCTGCGTGGTCCGGCGGCCCAGGATCTCTGGCTGCTGCTGCCCGGTTATGCCCGGGATTGCCGCCGGGAGCTGTCGTTGCTGCTGGAGGGATACCGCAGGTTTCGAGACTTTCCGCAGCAGGAGTGTCGGCGGATGGAGTTGCTGCGGGCCATGCGGATGATTTATTTTCTTGACTGGTGCGGGCGGCAGAGCGGGGATTATAACTTTCAAGACCGTTTCCCGGACTGGGGAAGCGACCGCTTCTGGCGGGGCGAAAGCGCGGCATTGCGGGCACAGTCGGCCGTCATCCGGTCCGATTTCTCCTGAAAAAGTAAAAAATAACCGGTTTCATACGAACTTCCGGATTTGCAAAAGCCGTGATGCGGTACTATTTTATAAGTTGAACTGTTGTCATGGATTATGTTTTTGAGGAGAGTACCGATGAAGGATCTACAGTCTTCCCGAGGCTTCATGTGCCATATGACCCCGTCCGCCACGCTGGCGATTACCGCCAAGGCCAAGGAGCTGAAGGCACAGGGGATGGATATTTGCAGCATGTGTGCCGGAGAGCCGGATTTTGATACTCCCCGCGCCATCAAGGACGCCTGCATCGCAGCGTTGAATGCCGGCAAGGTAACCTACACGCCCGCCAGCGGTCTGGTGGAGCTGCGGAAGCTGGTGGCGGAAAAATTCATGCGGGACAACGGCATTAAAACCACTTGGGAACAGACGGTGGTGGCCCCCGGGGCGAAATTCTCCGTCTTCAGCGCGCTGGCGGCACTCTGTGGTCCGGGCGACGAGGTGATTCTTCCCGCGCCATACTGGCTGAGCTATCCGGAAATGATCCGCGCCACCGGAGCCAAGGTGGTGGTGCTCCCGACCCGTGCGGAGAACAATTACGAAGCGGATCCGGAAGAGCTGGATCGGCTGATTACCGACAATACCCGGGCGCTGATTCTCAACACACCTTCCAATCCGACGGGGATTGTTTATCGGAAGGAAACGCTGGAACGGATTGCCGAAGTGGCGGTGCGGCGCAACATCATGGTCATCGCCGACGAGATTTATGAACGGCTGGTCTACGATGCCGACAAGCCGCACGTCAGCATTGCCGGACTCGGGGATGAGATCAACGAACGCACGGTGACGGTGAACGGCTTCAGTAAAACTTACGCGATGACCGGCTGGCGTCTGGGGTATCTGACCGCGCCGCGCTGGCTGACCAAAAGAATCATTGCATTCCAGAGTCACTCGACCAGTAACGCCACTACGTTCGCGCAGTACGGTGCGGTAGCGGCGCTGCAGGGGGCGGCAGAAGCCGATGTGGCGATGATGTGCCGGGCGTTTGCCGCGCGCCGGGAGTTGATTGATTCGCTGATCAGCGCGATTCCCGGGGTGAAGTGCGTGAGACCGCAGGGGGCGTTCTATTTGTTTTGCGATGTAAGTTCATTCGGACTGTCGTCGGAGGATTTCTGTCATCGGCTGCTGGAAGAGGAACAGCTGGCGGTGATTCCCTGCGGCGCGTTCGGTGCGGAGGGGGCGATTCGACTGTCTTATGCGTGTTCGGAGGAGAACATCCGGGTTGCGGCGCAGCGGCTGGCCCAGCTGTGCGCCAAATTAAGATAACCACACCGGGGGCCCGGCCGGAAAAGTCTTTTGAGGAGGAGACTTGGCATGATGAGGAGACTGTTTGCCGCCGTTGCTGCATCGGCGGTCGTGGTCTTGCCGCTTGCCGGCTGCAAGACTGGAGGGGATGCGGCGGCTGTGTCGCCGCCTGCACCCATGACCCAATCCGAACAGGAGGAGGTTCGGAAGCTGGGGATCAGCTACGGGGAAGAAATTCTTGCCGGATTCCAGTCCGGAAATTATGAAGCTGCGGTGCGGCATCTTCCGGCGGAAATCAAACAGCGTCTGACGAAGCAGGTTTTTGCTGATACCTGCAAGGGACTGGGAACCATTGTCCGCTACGAATTTCTGACGGAATTGCGAACCCCGTTGATCAACAGTTACTTGTGGAAGGTCTCGGTGGAACGGGAGGCGCAGTCGGAGAAACATGCCGGAAAAGTGATTGCCGGCGATCTGCTTTTCTCGCTGCGAATCATCAAGAAGGACGGGCATTACCAGATTGCCGCCTGCGGTTTTAATTAATCGGAACAGGTGAAAAGATGCGTGGATTGACGGAAAAACAACGTGAAATATTGAATTTTATCGAAGATTTTCAGGAGCGGGCCGGCATGCCTCCGACCGTTCAGGAAATAGCGGATCATTTCAAGGTAAAAAGTTCGACCATTTTCGCCCATCTGCGGGCGCTTCAGCGGAAAAATCAGCTGGAACGCAGTTCGAAGGCCCGCAGCATCAGTCTGACCCGGCAGCGGATGCCGCTGTCCCGGATGCCGTCCGGGATCTGGACGATTCCTCTGCTGGGGCGGG
Source organism: uncultured Lentisphaeria bacterium (assembly GCA_949282965.1). Classification (GTDB taxonomy): domain Bacteria; phylum Verrucomicrobiota; class Lentisphaeria; order Victivallales; family Victivallaceae; genus CALXOD01. The sequence continues at coordinate 45,809 of CASDQW010000033.1, read as the reverse complement.
TATCCGCGGGGGTACCGGCGGAAAGTCTGGAATACATGGAGGCGGAATGGCAGATTCCCGCCGGATTTGCAGGGCGGAGTTCTCCGGAAAAACTGTTTGCGTTGCGGATTCAGGGCGAGAGCATGCGGGATCTCGGGATATTTGAAGGCGACGTGGTCATTGTGGCACCGGTCGAAGACGCTTTGCGGCCCGGCGATATTGTGGTGGCGCTGGTGCAGGGCGGAGAGACTACGGTCAAGAGCTATTTCCCGGCTGCCGGCGGCGCGGTGGAGCTGCGCCCGGCCAATCCCGCCTACCTGCCGCAATATTACGCGGCGGATCAGGTGCAGATACAGGGGCGGGTGATTGCTCTTCAGCGAAAATACTGAGGGGCCCCTCCCGGAAACGGTTCGGCCGGGAAACGGTGGTTTCCCGGTACGCTGTGGCGGGAATGTCGACGACATTCCCGCCTTTTTTCATATCTGAAAACACTGTTTCGGCCATGGATCACGCCGCTTGAGAACGGAAAATCCCGCCGGGGATTTGCAAACCCTCCGAAAAACGGTTACATTGTAGAAAAAAACAGAGTCACATCAACCAGACAGGAGTTTTTTTCAAGAATGATGATCACAGCCGGAAAAATTGCGGAAATCGTCAAAGGGGAACTGCTCGGATGCGCGGAACGCGAAATCACCGGAGTCGCTTCCCTGAAGGACGCCAATGAACACCAGGTGTCGTTCCTGGGCAACAAGAAGTACCAGCATCAGCTGGCGGATTCCCGGGCGGGCGTCGTGCTGGTATCCCGGGACATGGCGGGAGAAGAACGCGGCGACAAGACGTTCATCGTCTGCGAAAACGTCGATTATGCGTTCAGCCAGGCCATCATGATATTTGCCCCGCCTCCGGTGAAGTTCGCGCCGGGAGTGCATCCGAGCGCGGTGGTCGATCCCAGCGTGAAACTCGGTCGGGACGTTCACGTCGGTCCCAACGCGGTGATCGATGCGGGCGCTGAAATCGGGGACGGTACCGTCATTGCCGCCGGGTGTTACATCGGGCACGAGGTCAAGATCGGCGCGCAGTGTCTGCTCTATCCCAACGTGACGGTCATGTACCGCTGCATTCTCGGGAACAAGGTGGTGCTGCATCCGGGCGTGGTGATCGGGGCCGACGGTTTCGGATTTATTCCGACGCCGAAGGGACTGGTGAAGGTGCCGCAGACCGGGATCGTCCGGATTGATGACGATGTGGAAATCGGTGCCAATACCACAGTGGACCGTGCCCGGTTCGATAAGACCTGGATCAAATCCAACGTAAAGATCGACAATCAGGTCATGGTCGCCCACAATGTGGTGATCGGCGAAAGCTCGATTCTGGTTGCCCAGAGCGGTATCGCGGGCAGCGCCGAACTCGGCCGGGGCGTGATCCTGGCCGCCAAGGCCGGCGTCAATGGCCACATCACGCTCGGCGACGGGGTTCAGGTGGCGGGAACCTCCGGCGTGGTCAAGAGCCTGCCCGCGGGAGCCATTGCGGTAGGGACTCCGGCGGAAAGCCAGCGCGAATTCATGGCGCGTCATACGCTGCCCAGCCGGTTTGAAAAACTCGCCGCCAAGGTCAAGGAGCTGAAGGCGGAAGTGGAAGAACTCAGGAAAAAATGACGCGGGAAACAGCCGCCGGAAGGTTTCGGCGGAACCGGCGGCGGAGTTGGCCGGCACTGCTGTGCGGCGCCGCCGCCGCTTTGTTGCTTTCGGCGACGGCAGTGGCGGAGGAAGCTCCGGCCGCGCCCGATGCGTTGCGGGCGGCGGCGCTGCGGGGCGATGTCGAAGCACAGCTGCGACTGGGCAGTGAATTTTTCCACGGTGTCAATCGCCCGCGCAATCCGGAACTGGCGGTATACTGGTTTCGGAAGGCCGCCGCGGGAGGCAGCGCCGAAGCCCATTACAATCTGGGCGTTTGCCTGGAAGGGGGGATCGGCGCCGTCGCTTCCCGCCTGAACGCCTACCGGGAATACGAAACGGCGGCGGCCGCCGGGATTGCGCCGGCCAAGTTCCGCCGGGCCATGCTGCTGCTGTCGGGCATTCCGCCGGAAACGGAACAAACCACGGTGCTGCCCGGAGTGAACGCGGATCCGGAACAGGCGAAAATCTGGCTGCGGGAACTGTCAGTTGCCGGCTACATGCCGGCGAAGCGTGAACTGGCGGCCCTGGTACTGGACCGGAAAGCGGAAGACCGCCGGCCTGAGGAATTGCGGGAGGCTCTGGCACTGCTGGAGGCTGCCGCCGACGCCGGAGACGCCGGCGCCATGCGACGTCTGGCCGACTGTTGTTACGGGGGGATCGGCATGGCGCCGGACCATCCGCGCATGGCGGCATTGCTGCGGCGTGCCGCCGAGGCCGGCGATCCGGAGGCTGCCGGCAAGCTGGCGTACTGTTATGAGAACGGCATCGGCGTCGCGCCCGACGACAAGGAGGCTTTCCGCTGGCTTTGTGCCGCCGCCGAGGGCGGGTTGCCGATGGCTCTGGCCAAACTGGGGGAATATTACTGGAACGGGCGGCTGGTGCCGCAGAATGTGCCGAAAGCGATGGAGCTTTATCGCGCCGCTGCCGAACAGGAAAACGGTTATGCGCTGTTCCGGCTCGGCGTCTGCGCGGCCGAAGGCATTGGTCTGGAGAAGAACGACCAGGAGGCGTTTCGCTATTTTCTCCGGGCAGCCCGGGCGGGGGATGTGAATGGACAGATCAATCTGGCGCTGGCGTATCGGGACGGGCGCGGGCAGGCCGCCGACCCCGGGGCCGCCGCTTACTGGTTCCGGCGCGCAGCGGAACAGGGAAGTGTCCGCGGCATGCGTGAATACGGACTTTGCCTGATCTCCGGGAATGGAGTGCGGCGGGACTTGCGCGAAGGCTTGCGGTTGTTGCAGCGGGCGGCCGAAGCGGGGGACGGTGAAGCCCGGAGACTGCTGCGGTTATAAGGGTTTTTCCGGGATTTTGCCGGAGGCGACTTGTCAACGCGGGAGGCGTGGTATACATTATGCCACGTCGGTAAATATCAGATTTATTTTATATACGGGAGTCTCATCGTTGTTTATGACCAGAATGTTTGCCGGGCTGTCCGGTATGGTGGCCTTGTTGCTGGCGGTCGCCGGATGCGCGACGCCGGTAGTGGTGCCGGAAGTGTTGCAGCAGCCGAAGGATGCGGGAATTTACACCCGGTTCAATCTGTGGTATGCCGATCCGTCGGAGATTTCGTCACTGAACGTTCAGCAGGGGCGCTTTCTGCCGGTCGGAAGCCGGGTGGAGCCGGAATTCGCAACGGAAAAGGAGCTGGTGTTCCGGGACGAGCATGGGGCGCGGTATGCGATTGCGTTCGATGCGGGCATGCGGATGTGCGCGATGCGCGATTTCATCCGGGATTTCCTGACGCTGGATCCGCCGGAAAAGCAGTTCGAAGGGGTGCGCGCTGAAGTTCTGCCTTATATCCGGCGCGGCGAGGTGGTGCCGGGCATGTCGCGTCAGGAAGTGCTGCTTGCCTACGGTCCGCCTCCGGCATGTCGGACGCCGAGTCTGCGCAATGAAACCTGGATTTACTGGATTGCTCCGGAGCAGACCATTCGGGTGGTGTTCCGCAATGACAGGGTGCGCAATATTATCAACGTCAATGAGTGAGCGCCGTCTGGAGATTCAGAACGGCAGTTCTTCGGCGGCGCCGCGCGGCGGGGTGTCCGGCGTAAAATCGCGCCACTCGCCGGTTTTGCCGTCATCGCGGGAGAGAATCTGAATTTTTCGCTCCATGGCCTCGAGTCGGGCGCGGCAGACAGCCAGGAGGCGGCTGCCGGTTTCATAATCGGAGATCAGGTTTTCCAGCGGCAGCTTGCCGCTTTCCATTTTGGCGACGAGTTCTTCGAGGCGGGCGAGCGCTTCTTCGAATTTCAATTGGTCGAATTCATTTTCGGATGCGGTCATGATCGGACTCTCCCTGCAGTATTTTTGCAGGGGAGAACCTACCGCGTCCGGCTGTCTTTGTCAAGTACGGAGACGGAAATTTTTTCCAGGAGAGGATGAGAGATGACACATTACGGACGCCGCCGCAGCGGCGCGGATCCCCGCGGGGTGTTCCCGGTCAGTCTGGGGTGTCCGAAAAATCTGGTCGATACCGAAGTTATGGCGGGATTGCTGGCAACTTCCGGTTATCGCCTGACACTGGATGAGGAGGCGGCTTCGATTTACCTGATCAACACCTGCGCCTTCCTGCCCGCCGCCCGGGAAGAGGCCTATGCGGCAATCCGGGACGCGGTGCGTTGGAAGAAACGTCGCCCCGACCGCCGGATCGTGGTGACCGGCTGCCTGCCGGAAAAATTCCGGGACGGATCGTTGCAGGAACGTTTTCCGCAGGTGGACGTCTGGCTGCGGGTGGACGCCATCCCGCGGCTGGCCGCCGTGCTGGACGGAGCTCCGGTGCCGGAATGCGGCGGCGAGCCGGTGTTTCTGTGCGACCACACCATGCCGCGACTGCTGTTGACGATGCCGCATATCGCCTATCTGAAGATCGCCGACGGCTGCGACAATCGCTGCGCGTATTGTTCGATTCCGGGGATTCGCGGCGGTCTGCGGAGCCGTCCCGCAGCTTCGGTGCTGACCGAGGCGAGACAGTTGCTGGACGGCGGGGCGCGGGAACTGGTGGTGGTGGCGCAGGACATTACGGCCTACGGTCAGGACCGTCCCGCGGACGGAGAGAATGCGGCCGGGCTGATTCGGGAGCTGGACGCGCTCGAAGGCGATTTCCGGCTGCGGCTGCTTTATACCCATCCGGCGCACTATACGGCGGATTTCATCGACGCCGTGGCGGAGAGCCGGCACGTGATTCCGTATCTGGATATACCGCTGCAGCACATCAGCGACCGGATTCTCCGGGCGATGGGACGCAGGGCCGGTCGCGCCGATGTGGAAGCACTGTTGCGGACGTTGCGGGAACGCATTCCGGATCTGGTGCTGCGGACGACGTTCATTGCCGGACTGCCGGGAGAGACGGAGGCGGAATTTGCGGAGCTGGAGGCGTTTTTACGGGAACAACGGTTTGAACGCTGCGGGGTTTTCGCCTTTTCGCCCGAACCGGGCACGCCGGCGGCGCGGATGTCGGACCAGGTGCCGGGCAAGATTGCCGCGGAAAGGGCCGATGCATTGATGGCTTTGCAACAGGAAATCATGCGGGAGCGCCAGCGGGAATGGATCGGGCGGGTTGACCGGGTACTGATTGATGCGGTTTCCGGAAGCCGGGCGTTCGGGCGGGGAACGGCGGATGCGCCGGATATCGACAATCGGGTGGTGATTTCCCATGGGAACCGCTTGAAAGTGGGGGAATTTTATGATATAGTCATAACCGCCGCGGATACTTATGAACTGCGGGGCGAATGCAAGAAGTAATGCGGACAGGCGTGCCGCCGTCCGGGGATGATTTTCTGAGGAAGAGTGGATGAATCTGCCGAATATGTTGACTGTGGGCCGGATGGTGCTGGTCATGATTTTCGTTGTCCTGGCGGCCAATGCCGGCAAGGTGTTTTTTCCGGATGGCAGTATGCCGGACCGGGTGCTGACCATCCGCATGACCGCCTACGTGCTGGCGATTCTGGCGGGAGCGACCGACCTGCTGGATGGTTATCTTGCCCGGAAGTGGAACCAGATCACCGATTTCGGGGCGCTGATGGATCCGCTGGCGGACAAGGTGTTCATCACCGCCACGATGCTGATGGCGGTGGAATACCGGTTGATGCCGGCGTGGATCGTGGTGCTGGTGATCAGCCGGGAATTCATGGTGACCGGTTTGCGGACGATGGCGGCGAAGCGCGGGATTGTAATTTCGGCAGACCGGTGGGGGAAATTGAAGACGTTTCTGCAGATGCTGATGCTGGCATTGGCCGGGGCGTCCTGGGTCGGTTGGTTTGATCTGCACCATACGGTGGTCGCCGGAATCCGGCTGTGGAACATCTGGATGATCTTTTTAACCGGAATCGTGGCGGTGACGGTGTTTTCCGGAGTGGGATATTTCATCCGGTACCGCGGCGTTTTCATGACAACGGCGGCGCAAGGTGACCGGCAGTCGTAAACTGATTGTCGCCACCGCGGCTATTCTGGCGCCGTCGGTATGGTTTTTCTGCACCGCGGCGTCTCTGCCGCATGTGGCGGTTCTGACCGGACTGCTGCTGGTGGCGTCCTGTTTCCGGCGGCGGGCGCTGCCGGTGACGCACCGGACGCTGATTTACGGTGGTCTGGCGGCGGTGCTGCTGACGGTGCTGTTGGATTATGTCTTTCCGATGAGCGACGACCGGTTTGGTTTTCTGTCGCTGTTGCTGCATCCGGAAATTGTGGTGCCGGTGCTTTTTTATGCCACGGCCATTTCGACTTTTTTCCGGCGTGATGCGATTACTCTGGGGGTGGCGGCTGCGGCGGCTCTGGCGGGGTTGACTTTCTGCGGGGATATTCAGAACGGAGGGTATCATGTGGCTGCAGCCAGAGACGGCGACGTCCCGGTGCTGTTTTTGTATTTCGAGGTGTTTTACCCGGGGGCGATTGGGGTTTCTCTGCTGGCGGTGCTCGGATCAATCCGCTGGCTGGAAATGCCGCACGGCAGTTCCTGGCACAAGCGGCTGTTGTCACTGGGGGCCATGGCGCTGGTGCCGCTTCTGGTCTGCGGTTTGTACTGGGGCTACCGGACTTGGGAAAACGAATTGCGGCAGCTGGAGTCTTTTCTGCTGAGAGCGGGCATGCGTCGGGCGTCCGGCTGGCGTCAGCGTGCCGGCGTATTCATGGACTCCCGGGTGGATTTGAAGCAGACGCTGGCTCCGGAGCTGCAGCGGGAGCAGTCCGCGATTATGATTGAGGCGGTGGGGCGGACTCCACCGGGGTATTTGCGGGGGCGGGTCTATGTGGTGTACGCCGACGGAGAGTGGACGACATTGATGGAACCGTTTACCCAGCTGCCGTTTTCGGAATCTCCGGGAACCTTGGCGGAGCGGGTGTTCCGGCTGGATCCGGAAACATCGGGGACGGAACGGTGGGATTTGTTTCTGTCTTCCCGGCTGCGCAGTTTTGTGCTGTACCATCCGGGAGGGGCGACGCATTTTGCTTTGATTGCCGATCGGGTCAATGTCTCGCGGGAGGGGACGTTGGAGATGACGGATTTTGTGCGGGACGGTGGATGTACGATTTTCGGGTGGCGTGGCGATATCGCATCTCCGTATCCGGCCGGCGGTGAACTTTCCCCGTATTTGCGTCAGGTGCCGGAGGCATTGCGCTCGGCATTGCAGGAGGTGTTGTACGTCAACGGAATTCACTACGGCATCACGGATGCGGAAAAGTTTCGGCGCCTGCTGACATTTTTCCGAAATTCCTTTCAATATTCGCTGGATGTGAAGGGCGATGACGAAATGGATCCGGTGCTTTATTTTCTCAACCGTTCTCGACGGGGGCACTGCGAACTGTTTGCTTCGGCCATGGTGCTGCTGCTGCGCCAGGCGGGCGTTCCGGCGCGTTATGTAACCGGTTTCATCTGTGAAGAGCCGCATGTTTCCGGACGAAGCTATCTGGCGCGGTTGGGGAATGCTCACGCCTGGGTGGAGGCTTATGACCGGGACCAGCAGAAATGGATGCTTCTGGAGCCGACTCCAGCGATTCCGGCGGTTCCGCCTCGGGATTATGAAATGCTTCGACAATACGGGGAATGGGGGACCTTGCTGGCCCGGCAGCTGCTGGCGCTGCTGCGCCGCGGCCGTTTTGCCAGTGCTCTGTTGGAAGTGGGATCAGTGCTGGGAGACCTGGCACTGGTGGTGCTGCGGTGTCCTTTCTTTTATCTGATTCCGGGGGGCCTTGCGCTCTGGTTCGGTTGGCGATACCGGAAGCGCCGGGTTCATGCATTGCGATACGGTCCGGATCCGGAGCGTCGGAAACTGGCGGCGGAATATCGGAAACGGTTACGCCGGCTCCGGCGCATGGGGATGCTGGCGCGCCGGGAGGAACCCACGGCCGGGACATTACTGGAACGGCTGGACGGATGGGATCTGCCTCCGGAATTGCGGGAGGATTTGCGGCGGTATCTGCGGGAATACTGCCGCAGCCGCTACCGGGTGGATGCCGTGGCGGATTTGCGGAAAAAAACGTCCTGACGGTTGCAATCCTGCGGAATTTGAGATACATTAAAGTATCTTTTTATCAAAAAGTTCAATTCATACAGCAAATACCGGAGTAAAGAATGGACGTGACGCTGCTGGTGCTCGCCGCTGGAATGGGCAGCCGCTATGGTGGTTTGAAACAACTGGACCCGCTCGGACCTTCCGGAGAGACGCTGATGGATTATTCCATTTATGACGCGATTCGGGCCGGATTCAGCAAGGTGGTGTTCGTCATCCGGCATGATATGGAGCAGGAATTCCGGCGGGTGATCGGCAGCCGTTATGCCGGTCGGGTGGCTGTGGATTATGCGTTTCAGCGTCTGGAAGATCTGCCGGCGGGATTTTCCGTGCCGGCGGGGCGGAGCAAACCGTGGGGAACAGGGCAGGCGGTTTATGCCGCGCGTGAAGTGGTGCATGAACCGTTTGCCGTGATCAATGCGGATGATTTTTACGGCGCGGACAGCTATCGGAAACTGGCCGCCTATCTCAAAAATTGCCGCAGCGGCCTGCCGATTGACGGCTGCATGTGCGGATTTCTCATGAAGAACACCCTGTCCGCCAACGGCACGGTATCCCGCGGCGTTTGTCAGGTGAATGAGAACGGTAATCTGGCCAAGGTGGTGGAACATACCAAATTGGAGCGGCTGCCGGAGGGAGGGGTGCTGAGCACGCTGGAAGACGGTGGAACGGAACGTTTTACCGGCAATGAACTCGTATCGATGAACTGCTGGGGGTTCTCCTGTGCGCTGTTCGGGGAACTGGAGCGTTTGTTTACGGCATTTCTGGAGAAACACGGGACGGAGCTCAAGAGCGAATTTTACATACCGGCAGTGGCGGACCAGCTGATTGCCGAAGGTCGGGCATCGGTGCGGATGTTGACCAGTGACGCCGAGTGGTTCGGGATTACCTACCGGGAGGATCGTCCGGTGGTGGTGGATGGGTTGCGGCGGCTGGTGGACGCCGGAGTTTATCCTGAAACATTATTTTCATGACCGCCTCGTCAACCAAGCGGGAAGACAGCATGATTCAGAAGAAGCTCAGAAATATTTGCGAACAGTTCAAGATTTATGGCGATTACGTGGTGGCTGTGCCGTTCGGATCGGGCCACATCAACGACACGTACCAGGTCACGTACGATCAGGGGGGAGTGCGGCTGCATTACACGCTGCAGCGGATCAATCACAACGTGTTCCGGAATCCGGCGCAGGTGATGGAAAACATCGACCGGGTCACCCGCCACGTTCTGCACAAGATTCGTTCCACCGGGCAGGAGACGTACAAGCGTACCATCCGACTGCTGGAGTCCCGGGCGGGACTGCCTTACGTCCAGGATTCAGAGGGGGAATACTGGCGGATTTATATTTTCATTGAAAACGCCCGGACATACGATGTGCTGGAGAGCGTCGATCAGGCCTACCAGGCGGCCCGGACGTTCGGAACGTTTCAGCTGGACCTGGTGGATCTGCCGGGGCCGCGGCTGCACGAGACAATTCCCGATTTCCACAATACCCCAAAACGGATGGAGGCGCTGGAACGTGCCGTTGCCGCAGACCCGTGCGGACGGGCGAAGCTGGTGCAGCGTGAGATTGACTTTGCTCTGTCGCGTCGGGAAGAGGCCGGTTTGCTGTTGCAGTTGAATGCCGAAGGTTTGATTCCCGAGCGGATCACCCATAACGATACCAAACTGAACAACGTGCTCATTGATGACATATCCGGGCAGGGCATCTGTGTGATTGACCTGGATACGGTCATGCCGGGGCTGGCGCATTACGACTTTGGCGACATGGTGCGGACCGGGACCAGCCCGGCGGAGGAGGATGAGCGCAACCTGGACCGGGTGACCATGCAGTTTCCGATGTTCGAAGCGCTGCTGCGCGGTTACATGGCCAGCGCCGGGAAGTTTTTGACGCCGGTGGAGCGCGAACAGTTACCGTTTGCCGGCAAACTGATCACACTGGAAATCGGAGTCCGCTTCCTGACGGATTTCCTGGAAGGGGATGTTTATTTCAAGACGCATCGGGAAGGGCATAATCTGGATCGCTGCCGAACCCAGTTCAAACTGGTGGAGTCCATTGAAGCGCAGTTTGATCGGATGCATGCCCTGTTGAAAACACTGTAAATATTCACGGGAACGGGACGAAGGAACATGCGTATTCTCATTACCGGAGGGGCCGGATTCATCGGCAGCCACATTGCCGAGTACTTTCAGGACAAAGCGGAGGTCCGGGTGCTGGACAACCTGCGTTCGGGGCATCTGGAAAACCTGGCGGGATTGAAGGTGGAGTTCCTGCGCGGCGACGTCCGGGATCGGGTGACGGTGGCGGCGGCGATGGAGGGGGTGGATTACGTATTTCATCTGGCCGCGATGATCAGCATGCCGGAATCGATGACGAAGATCATTGAATGCGTGGACCTCAACGTGCAGGGGACCGTAATTGTGCTGGAGGAAGCTGCCCGGGCCGGTGTCAAGAAGCTCTGTTTCAGTTCCAGCGCCGCCATTTACGGCGACAATCCGGAGGTCCCCAAGCGGGAAACCATGTTGCCGGAACCGAAGAGTCCTTATGCGATCACCAAGCTCGACGGAGAGTATTATTGCCGCATGTTCACCGATTCCGGACGGCTTCAGACCGCGTGCCTGCGGTATTTTAATGTATTTGGCCCCCGGCAGGATCCGAAAAGCGCCTATGCCGCGGCTGTGCCGATTTTCACGGCCCGGGCGGTGTCCGGGCAGCCGATCACCATCTATGGAGATGGGGAACAGACGCGTGATTTCATCTACGTCAAGGACATTGCGGCGGCCAATGCCTTTATGGCCATGAGCGAACATACCGGTGTCTATAACGTGGCGTACGGCGGCCGGATTACCATCAATGATCTGGTGCGGACGATCCGGCGGCTTACGGGATCGAACTCGGCGGTGGAGTATCTGCCGGAACGGGCCGGGGATGTCCGGCATTCCATGGCGGCGGTGGACAAGCTGCAGGCAACCGGATTCCGTCCCACACATTCCTTCGATGAAGGGTTGCGGGCTACGATCGAATATTTCAGTTCGCAGGCAGGGAAGCAGTAAATTTTTTACGGGCTTTTTAAAGCACTTTTATTTGAGGGATCCACAACACAAGGAAGCAGAAAAATGGAAGTCATCATTCGTCCGACCACCGAATCCGCGGTGAAATTGACCGCCACTTTGATCGCCGACGCTCTCCGCGCCAAACCGAACATCTGTCTTGGTCTGGCCACGGGGCGGACCATGGAGGCGGTTTATGCGGAACTGGCTCGGATGCATCGGCAGGAATATCTGGACTTTTCGTTGGCCCGCTCGTTCAACCTGGACGAATACATCGGTCTCGGGCCGGACAATAAGAATTCCTACCGTTACTACATGAATTATCATTTGTTCAACAACATCAACATCGACAAGCGGAACACCTGTTTGCCCAACGGCCTGACCGACGACATTGAACATGAAGGTGAACGTTACGAGCAGGCGATCCGGGAAGCCGGCGGCATCGACATTCAGCTCCTCGGCATCGGTCGCGACGGGCACATCGGCTTTAACGAACCGTTGTCGTCGCTGGCGTCCCGCACCCGCGCCAAGGCGCTGACGCCGGAAACCTTCGCGCAGAATTCGCCGTTGTTCGATCGGCCGGAAGACATGCCGAAGCGCGCGTTCACCATGGGGGTGGGGACCATTCTCGACGCCCGTAACGTGCTGATGCTGGTGACCGGACGGGAAAAGGCTGAAATCCTGGCCGCCGCCGTCGAAGGGCCGGTAACCTCCATGATTTCCGCCACGGCGCTGCAGCTGCATCCGCGGGCGGTGGTGGTGGCGGACGAAGAAGCCGGCGCCCTGCTCAAGGGACGGGAATACTACGACTGGATTTTCCAGAACGAACCCAAATGGGCGGCCTATCGGAATATCTGAGCCGGCATTGGAAGTAAAAACATGGGAGAGGAGACCGGAAGAGGTCTTCTCTTCCTTTTTTTTGACCTTGATAAAACGACCATGAGAGAGTATCATATAACGCGACGGAGCGGAAAAAGTGAGGATTACGAGAAGATGAAGGATCATGAGCCGCGTTTCAGGGCGGAGGAACTGCAAGCCGCCACCGGTGGTGTCTGGCGGAACGGCGTGGTGCCGGAAACGGTTGCCGGAATCGGGACGGACACACGCCGGCCGTTGACGGGGAAGTTATTTCTGGCATTGTGCGGGGAGAATTACGACGCGCATGATTTTCTGGACCGGGCTCTGGCCGCCGGGGCCGCCGCGCTCTGCGTGGCCGGGGACAAAGCGGCTAAGATTCCGCCTGATTGCGCGGTACCGGTGTTGCTGGTGAATGAGCCGCTGGATGCTTATCAGGCGCTTGGCCGTTTTCAGCGATTGCGTTTCCCGGACCTGCGGGTGGTGGCGGTTACCGGCAGTGTGGGCAAAACCAGCGTCAAGGAGATGTTGCGGGCGATTTTCCGTGCGGCCTGCAACGGCAACAACGAGGCGGTGCTGGCCACTGAGGGGAATACCAACAACCAGATCGGCGTGCCGCAGAATCTGTTGCGTCTTCGGGAGCAGCACCGGTTTGCCGTGATCGAGATGGGCACCAACCACCCCGGAGAAATCGAGCCGCTGAGTCGGATCACGCTGCCGGAATGTGCCGTGATCAGTGCGATCGCTCCCTGCCATCTGGAATTTCTGGGATCCCTGGAAGGGGTCGCCCGGGAAAAAACGCATATTTTGGACGGCATGCCGCCCGGCGGAACGGCGGTGTTTCCCGCGAGTTGTCCGGGACTGGGGATTCTGCGGGAGCGGGCGGATCAATTGCGGATCTACCGGTTCGGTCCGCCGGAATCAGGCGCCGAAGTGACGGCTGAATATCTGGGAGGAAATCTTTCCGGCAGTCGTTTCCGGCTGACCCTGGCCGGACGGAGTTGGGAGATCCGCTGGAATTTATCCGGCGCGCATCAGGCGCTGAATGCCGCCGCGGCGGCCGCCGCGGCATGGGCGTTGGGCATTGCGCCCGAGGTGATTGCCGCGGGGCTGCCGGAGACCGCGCTGCCGGGCATGCGCATGGCCCGGAAAGAAGCGGGGGGAGTGGTTTACGTGAATGATGCCTACAATGCCAGCCCGGAAAGCATGGCGGCGGCATTGCGGCAGTTATCCGAAAGTGTGGATGATTCCCGTCTGATACTGGTCCTGGGGGATATGCTGGAACTGGGACCGGCGGAGGCGGCGGAACATCGGCGGCTGTTGGAACTGGTGCGCGACCAGCTGCCCGAAGCAAGGTTGCTGACGGTGGGGCCGCGCTTTGCCGCGGCGGCGCGTGAGGTTGATCCGGACATTTCCCGGGCGGAGGACAGTGTCGCGGCGAGAGCGATGGTGGAGACACTGGCGCGTCCCGGTGATACCGTTTTTCTCAAAGGATCGCGCGGCATGGCACTGGAAAAGATTCTGCCGGATGAATGCCGGGACAACCATTGACTTTTCGGAAAATTGCGGAGTTTTTTAAAAAAGCAATAATATTTTTTCCCATGATTCGTTTTATCCGAATGGGTCCGGGAGATCACCCCCCGGGAAAAAAAGGAGTTGGAAGAATGAAGGGAAAGATGCTTGCTTTGGTCGCTGCACTGCTGTTGGTCGGCAGTTTGTCTGCCGCGGAACCGGAAAAACCTGCGCCGCCGCCGCCGAAAGATCGGCCGGAACCCAGATTGGCAGAACGTCGCGGTGGTCCGCGGGGTGGCCTGCTGGGACCTATGAACGAAGAGGAACGGACCAAACTCAAAGAAGCGCAGGAAGCCGTGCGGAAGGCGGCAAAAGCCTATCGTGAAGACAAGAGCGAAGAAAATCTTGCCGCATTGAAAGCCGCCGTGAATGCCGCATACGATACGCGCATTGCCGTGACCAAGTCGTCCGGTACCCGGAACCTCAATGAACGGCTGGAAAAGATGACCAAGGAAAAGGAAACCGCCACGGAAGCCATGCTCAAGCGGGCCATGGATCCGAAGCCCGACAGAGACGCCGGTCCCCGTGAACGTGGCGGCAGAGGAAGGGGGCCCCGCAAGGGAGGACCTCGCGGCGACGATTTGTAATTCGTTCGTCGGAAAGAAGAGGAGAAGCGGTCCGGGAGTCAAACTCCCGGACCGTTTTTTTGGTTATGGCGTCATACCGGTGGCCGCTGTCTGGATGGTCCGGCGTGACCGACGGACGGGATGAGGCTCGTTGCGATGCCGGGTTGCGCCTTAGCGGGAGCGGGAATAGCGGGACGAGCGGGATTTTCCGGTGGCGGGCGACGACGTTTGGGGCGCATCCGGCCGATAATTATGGATGACCTCGGTCTCTTTCGGGGTTACTTCCACCATCAGGCGGCGGGTATGTTCGTCGAGGAGGTCGTCGGCGAAAATAACGGCGATCTTGCGCTGCGGCAGGTCCCAGGTGATTTTGGCCCTGCCAAACTGGTCTCCGGTGTAGCGGATGTCGATTTCCGGTTCGGAGTTGCGGATACGCACCGTTTCTTCCGGAGTGACGATTTTATTCGGGCGGAGCAGGGAGGTGCGGGCAATTTCGATCAGCTCTTTCTGGTCGGAACTGCTCAAGCCGTAACAGGGTTTGCCTTCCGTGGTGACGGCAGTCCGGCACCCCGGACAGGTCAGCAGCATGATGGCAATCAGCAGGGAAAGAAAGTAAAAAATTTTCATGATTCAAAGTCCGGTTGGCAGGTCAATCCATTCAGTTTTCAGTTGAAATTTTTCTTCGAGCAGTCGGAGCAGAGCTCGAACGCCGACGGTTTCGGAGGCGTAATGCCCCAGGGCGATGACGGCCAGATCCAGTTCCCTGGCCGCGTGGTACATGGTATGCGTGAATTCGCCGGTCAGCAGCGCGTCGCAGCCGTTGTTCGCCGCATCCTGCAGCGCGTCGTTTCCGCCGCCCCCGGAAACAATGGAAACCGAACGGAGCAGACGATCCGAAGGCGCGAAAACCCGGGCCCGGCAGGATAGCGCCTGCTCGTAAACGGCAGCGAAATCCGTCGCGCTGACCGGAGTCGGCAGATTGCCGCGAAAACCGATATCCACGCCATCGTAGCGGCAGCAGCGCCGCAGATCGGTTACCCGCCCCAGCGCGGCCAAACGGGCATTGTTGCCGTAGAGCGCGTGGGCGTCCAGCGGCAAATGAACCGCGTACAGGGAAATCCCTTTCCGGAACAAGGTTTCCAGGCGTCGCGCCGTGATGCCGGTGAAGCGCCGCGGCTCAGCACCCCAGCTCAGGCCATGATGCACCAGCACCAGATCCGCGTCGGCATCGGCCGCGGCTTCGAACAGGGCCAGGGAGGCGTCCACTCCGGCAATTACTTTGCGGACTTCCGGACGTCCTTCCACCTGCAACCCGTTGTTGGAGTGGTCGGACGCGAAGGCGTCCAGCTCCAGGGTCCGGTTCAGAAAACCGGTCAACTCATTTAACTGCATACAATTTCTCCTTTGCCCGGCAATGAATGGAAAAAACGATGACGGATCACCTGCCAGCGCACTTCCCCGGCCGCCGCGGCCGTCTCCGCCATGGCTTCCAGTTCCGACTGCTGCCGCATGGCGGCGATGGCGCGGCGTTCACCGGCGGTCAGCCGGAACAGCACGGCACGGGGATTGGCCACGCCGAATTCCTCCAGCTTCCGGTACGCCCGGAAATATTCTCCCCGGCTCCGGGCGTTGCGCAGCAGCAGCCAGCATGGATACCCCAGTGCCGGCAGCCAGAACGGCCAGACCGGCAGATGCGGCCAGACAAACGACTGCAGGACCTGAACCGTCATCAGCAGCAGCGCCGGAATGGTGAAGAAAAGCGCGTCGCGCTGCCGGATGAAACAGTTGCCCAGATACCGCCGCAGTCGGGAGGGGCTGGTCTGATAGGCGAAAAATTCCTCCAGCGCCACATCCCGCAACTCCTGCCGGAAGGAGTGGCAGAGTTCATGTGCCAGCAATTCTCGCCGGTTGTAGATGAAAAAACGGCGTTTTTTGCGGAAACTCGCCCGGATGAAAAAGATCGCCAGCGGCATTTCCGTATCGCTGATCAGACATCCGCCCCAGAGCAAACCGACGTCGCGGGACAGAAAAAAACCAGGAAATTTCCGGACGGAAAACCCGTAAAGCGGCTCCGTCACTTCCGCCGCCTCCGCAATGATGTCGTCCGGAATGCGATCCGCCGCCGATACTTTCACCGATTCAAATACCGTAACCTCCGAATGTTCTTCCAGGTCCCGGTCCAGTTGTTCGAGCAGCCGGCGGCGTTCCTTCAGACGAGCGCGGTAGTTTTCCAGAGTTTCTCCGGGGCCGGCCGGAAGACCGGCGGCGTCCAGTGCGGTCAGAAGCGTCAGGTCGACCGGACCGGTTTCCGGAAGATGGAGGGGCGTATCCGGCACTTTGGGTTACTCCGCGGTTGGGCTGGGCGAATCATCCGTTGCGGCTTTTGGCTGCTGCTGCGGCGGCTGCTGCTGCGCTTTCTCCTGCTTCGGGGGACGTGGATCGCGTTTTCCCGGAGCATTTCCCGGTCGCTGATTCCGGTCCCGATTGTTCCGGCAGGGATCCTGTTCCGGCGCGGCGGCGGCAGGCGGCTTCCGGTCATTGTTTTTGCGGGGATGCTGCCTGGCCTTGTCCTGAGGCAGGATCTGGATTTCCTCCCGTTTGCAACGGACCAGATTGCCGCCTTCCAGACACAGTGTCACCTCCTGCGTCAGCAGATTCCGGTCGGAAACACGGCCGCGCCCGGCGGCGCATTCGCACCAGTCTCCTCGCCGCGGCATGGTTTTTTCCAGTTCCAGATAGCCCTCGTGTTCGAATTTGAGGCAGCATTTCAGTCGACCGCAAACTCCGGAAATCGTGGCCGGCGTCAGGGACAGATCCTGATCCTTGGCCATACGCACGTTGATGGAATTAAATTCCTTGAGAAACCGGCAGCAGCAGAGTACCTGGCCGCAGACCGAAATGCCGCCGTGGATGGCGCTCTCGTCCCGGACCCCGATCTGGCGCAGTTCGATACGGGTGTTCAGAGCGCGTGAAAGCTCCTTGACCAGTTCCCGGAAATCCACCCGGCCGTCCGCGGTGAACTGGATGGTCAGCAGTTTGCTGTCCAGCGAGTAGTGGGCGTTGAGCAGTTTCATCGGCAGCCCCAGATGTTCCACCATCTGCTGGGCGGAGCGCATGGCGCCACGGCACCGCCCCTGATTGGCGGCGGCGTTGGACAGATCATTGGCGTCGGCCTTGCGTTGCACGACCGGCATTTCCAGGCCCTTGCCGGGCTCCAGAGCCGCGCCGATGCGGGCGATGGTGCCGAAATCATAGTAGAAGTCTTTGCGCACGACGCATTGGTCATGCACCGCGAGGTTCAATTCTTCGGCGGCGCGAACCTGATAGGAGGCGCCGTTTTCGAGTTTTATGGTATAGATGCGTTCCATTCGTTCGTGATTCGCTTTCAGAGTATTGGTTGCTACTCATATGGTAATATAGCAGGCAAGACCGGGTCCGGCAAATGGTTTTTACACATCCGGTTGAATTCTTGGCGCAGAATCCGGAAAAGCGTGGTGGAATCACCGAAAAACGGTCGGTTTTTTTCGGCAATTAATGCTTTTCAGGGATTGACTTGCAGATAAAACACGATATATTCCCGCATGATTGAAACGGACCCGATACAGGAAGGGGGAACCACCGGGATTGTGACTGCCAAGGAACTTCATCTTTTGAACGAACGCCGCCGGGTGCGCCGCCGGAATCTCCAGCGTTACATCCACACGCAGAGCTTCAATCGTCTGGCGCAGAAGACCGTCGGTATGCAGCGCCCGGTTCGGGATTGTGTGCGTCCGCGTCTGGTATTGTCCGGGGTTGCCGTGTTGCTGCTGACGACCGGGTTGTACTTTGTGATTTTTTAAGCCGCTGTCTGCGGCATGCAGGAGAATTTTGCGGATGAAGAAGGTAACTGACGACATTGCCAAAGCGTTCGATCTCTGTGTCGAAGCACTCTCTTTGAATGAACTGTCCCGGCGGACCGGGATCGGCATCTACACTCTGCGCAAGTTTGCCACCCGTCAGACCAACAGCATTCGCGAGGAGACGTGGGATAAGATTTATCCGGTTCTGAAGCCATATCTGATCGGCGACGACGCTGACTCGTCCTCGGCCTTGCCGCCGCGGATCGGACCGACCGCCAGGAGGCATCATGATCTGGTGGAACTGGTCAGTGATCAAAAGATTCTTCTGGATGCTTTCGATGCGCTGTCGGTTCGTGACCGGAGCGACTGGCTCGAGCGATTGACCGCCGCGGCGGGAGGGGAGGCGCCGGCATATGAACTTGGCAGTCTGAGCGCGGAGGAGAACCGCCTGCTCGGGTTGTTCGACGCCGTGCCGGCGGAACGTCGGGAGCCGTTATTGCTGGAGCTTGTGGAGTATGCCGAACTGGAAATCCGCAAGCAGCGTCGGGAGCTTTTCTAAGCAAGTCGGCCATGGAAAACGAATGGTCGCCCGAGAGGGGTGGGCGATCTCTTTTTTCTTGACAGGACGGAACTTGCTATATTTTTTCTGCATAACTTCCTGCTGGGTGGACCGGTAAGGCCGTTTCCCCCTGTTTTCATGACAAAAAAACGGAAAAAAAATCTTTTAACGTTTGCAATCCGGAAGATCGGGGTAATATTTTCAGTCTTGTTTTTGAATGGAACCGGCAGATGATTGACCGATGTGGATGAAAGAGGCCTGCTTTCACGGGAAAGCGGAGCATGAGCGAAACGGAATCGGTCGCATGGCGTGCCGCATGAAAGAACTCTGGCAACTTAACCAATGAAGGGGAAGGGGCAATGCGAATCAACGTTCTGGACTACTATGACGCTGCGGATTGGGAACGGATCCGGGCGGAGGCAGACTGCCACGAGTCGCCGTTTCTGGTGGTCAACTTGAACATCATTCAGGCGAAATACGAGGAGTTGCGCAAATATTTCCAGTTCGCGAAGATCTACTATGCGGTGAAGGCCAATCCCGCACCGGAAGTGATCACCCTGTTGCGTGACCTCGGCGCCTGTTTCGACATCGCTTCGATCTACGAGCTTGACCGGGTGCTTTCGCTGGGGGTTTCGCCCGACCGGATCAGTTACGGCAACACGATCAAGAAAGCCCGTGACGTTCGTTATTTTTACGAACGCGGCGTCCGGTTGTTTGCCACCGACAGCGAAGCGGACGTGCGCAATATTGCCCGCGAAGCGCCCGGATCGCGGATTTTCTGCCGGATTCTGACCGAGGGTTCGGAGACCGCCGACTGGCCGCTTTCGCGCAAATTCGGGTGCCATCCGGATATGGCGATTGACCTGGTGCTGCTGGCGCGGGAACTGGGATTGGAACCGTGTGGCATTTCCTTCCATGTCGGTTCGCAGCAGCGTGACATCGGGGCCTGGGACTCGGCCATTGCCAAGGTCCGTTATATTTTCGACTACCTGAAGGGAGAAGGGGTCAAGCTGAGTTTGATCAACATGGGGGGAGGATTCCCCGCCAGTTACATTTCCAAGACCAATCCGATGGAAGTGTATTCGGAAGAAATCTGCCGCTATCTGGAAGAAGACTTCGGCGACGATTTTCCGGAAATCATCTTGGAACCCGGTCGTTCGCTGGTTGGCGAGGCGGGGGTTCTGGTGTCCGAGGTGGTGCTGGTGTCGCAGAAATCCTCCATGGGTGTGGACAAATGGGTCTATTTGGATACGGGAAAGTTCAACGGTCTGGTGGAAACCTGGGACGAAAGCATCCGGTATCCGCTGTATTGTGAATCTCGCGGAGAGATGTCCGAAGACTTCATCATCGCCGGGCCGACCTGCGACAGTCAGGACATCATGTACGAATTTTTCCGGAATCCGCTGCCGGCCTACATCAAGGCCGGGGATCGCATTTACTGGTTTTCCACCGGAGCGTACACCACGAGCTACTGTTCGGTGGAGTTCAATGGCTTCCCGCCGCTGAAGACGTATTTTGTAAAATAAGCTGGCGGTTGAGCGGACTGTTTTTGCCGGCTCCCTTGCGGAGCCGGTTTTTTTTGCGGAAAAGCGGGGAATTTCGCGGATGGAGGCATTTTCCGGAGATTTTGTTCAACAGAGGCGATTTTTTCCGGAAAGAGGCTTGCAATCCCCGGTCTCCCGGCTATTGTAAGAGCAAGGCGGGGTTCCGGCGGCCATTGCTGCGGGGACTCACCGGAAAGTTCCTACCAACGGTGAAAGGAGTTCTTATGGTTACTGGTATTGTTTTGGTCAATGTGGAACGGCCCATGCTCCGGCAGGTGATTAATGATATTATGGCGCTCGACGGTGTGTCCGAAGTGTACGCGGTCGCCGGTGAATACGACCTTGTGGTGATGATTCGGGTCAATACCAACGCGGAGCTTGCTGAAATCATTGCGACCAAGATGACCCGGGACATCAAGGGCATCATTCATACCAAGACTCTGGTGACGCTCAAGGCCGAATCCAAGTTCGATCTGGAAAAGCTCTTCAATCTTTGAGAGAGCCTGGTGAAACGGCTGCCGTGGCGGCGGTCGTTTCCGGAAAGAACGGAAATCTTCCGTCAAACGGAAGGTTTCCGTTTTTTTATTGCGAAAATTTTCGTAAAAAAAGAGCAGGGATAAAAAAAAGAACGCGATGGAAATCGCGTTCTTTCTGGGCTCTGTTCCCGCACTTCAGCGTTTCGAGAACTGGAACCGGCGACGAGCACCCGGCTGACCGGGTTTCTTGCGTTCCTTGACGCGGGCGTCGCGGGTGAGCATGCCGGCCGCCTTGAGGGCCGGACGGAGCGTTTCGTCCATCAGGATGAGGGCGCGGGCGACGCCATGGCGGAGCGCCCCGGCCTGACCGGCCATACCGCCGCCGTCCAGGGTGGCGGCGATATCGATTTTGCCTTCAAAATGAACCGTCTGAAGCACTTGAGCAACGTAACCGCAGAGTGCTTCGCTCGGGAAATATTCATTCATGGCTTTGCCGTTGATGACGGCGACGCCGGTGCCCGGTTTGATCCGCACACGGGCGACGGCGCATTTCCGCCGTCCGGTGGCCCAGATTTCTTCAGTCTTTTTAGCCATCTTCGATTACTCCACAGTAACTTTGGTCGGGTTCTGAGCGGTATGCGGGTGTTCGCTGCCGGCATAGACTTTCAGCTTCGCGAACTGGGCCCGGCCGAGGCGACCATGCGGCATCATGCCCCAGACGGCGGCCTTGATGATGCGCACGGGATCCTTTTCCATCAATTCAGCGGCGGTGGTTTCCTTGTAGCCGCTGCGGTAGCCGCTGTAGGTGGCATAGACCTTTTCCGTGGCTTTGCGACCGGTGAATACCAGTTTGTCGGCGTTGATGACGATCACAAAAGCGCCGGTGTCGATATGCGGGGTATACGTCGGCTTGTCTTTGCCGCGGAGCGCATTGGCGATCCGGACGGCCAGCCGCCCGACAGGGGCTTCCGACGCGTCGAACAGGATGTGTTCCCGTTTGATCTCGCCGGTTTTGGCCAGATATGTTTTCATGTTTTTTTGCCTTGCAGTTACGGTCCAAACTTTTTCGCACAAGTAGATCGATACGCTTTGTCCCGCTTCCACCGGGGAGATGATCGGGATCCCCGCGGAGGCAGACCTTTTTAATGTATCGCAATTTTGAAAATATGCCAGTTTTTTTGATGAAAAAAATGCATTTTTCATTGTCCCGCAGGAAAATACCGCCGGAATTCGGAAATTCCGGCGGTATTCGTACAGGAGGCAAATCCGGTTACATCCAGTTTTTCAGCAATTCATCCCGGCTGTGCAGCGAGAGATACGCCGGCGGGATGTCCAGAATGGTGAATGCGCCTTTTCGACCTTCCCGGGCCAGACGCACCGCCGCGCGGGCATGGGCGACCAGCACCTGGGCGGTGGCTTCCGGATTGCTGCCCCAGACACAGCGGTATTCGATGGCGGCACCATGGCGGGCGTCGCCGGTTTTTCCGGAAGCTACGACGCAACCGTCGTGGGGGAATCCAGCGTATTTTTCATCCAGTTCCTGCTGGCTGACGAAATGGATGGTGGTTTCGTAAGGCGCGAAATAACCGGGCATTTCGCGAATGGTTTTTTCGACCGCAGCCGGATCGGCGCCGGGTTTGAGAACGACGAAACATTCGCGGGTATGCATGTCCCGGGCGCTGAAGTCGGGGTTTTCCCCGTTCCGGATGCGTTCGATCGCGGCAGGGATGGCATGCGTGTACTGCCGGGCGTCCTGGACGCCTTCGATGGTGCGCAGCGCGTCCGAATGGCCCATGCTGAGGCCGCCCCGCGGCGTCAGTCCGTAGAAGCCGTAGGCGCGGGAGCCGGGTAAAAAGGCGTTGGCCAGCACCCGTTCCAGAGAGAAAATGCCCGGATCCCAGCCGGTCGAAATGACGGAGACGTGGCCCGATTCCGTTGCGGCCGCGTTCATGGCCGCGAAATATTCCGGAATGCGGCTGTGGTTGTCGAAACTGTCGACGGTATCGATGACCCGGACGATTTCCGGACCCTGCTGCGGCAGGTCGTTTTTGGAGCCGCCGCAGAGAATGGCGATATCCGGGCGGAGTTCTTTGAGCCAGTCTTCGGCGGGAGCCACGGGCATGACGGGGCAGGCGCCGGCGATTTCCCGGGCGACGCGGGCGGGGGAACGGCTGACGATGCCGGCCAGTTCCATATCAGGATTGCGTTCGATGGCTTGCCGGACGCCGCGGCCGATATTGCCGTAGCCGACGATGAGTACACGGATTTTCTGCATGAAATTCCTCCTTGTTCCGAGGCGATTGATAAGATGTCATATCCTTTAATATAACCCCGGAAGAGCTTGGAATCAATGCTCCTTCCGGCGTTTTTCCAACTCGAAGACACAGCCCGGGGCGAAAAGATTCGGCAGCAGCCGCGCCGGGAGCTGAAAACGGATGCCGACCGGACACTCCCGGACCACCGTGATCCCCAGTTTCCGGCAGAGCTGTCGGAAATCGTTGACGGTGCCGAGGTGAATGTTCGGCGTGTCATACCAGTGATAGGGAATCGCCTCGGTTTCCGGCATCCGGCCGGAAACCAGCAGCCGCCAGCGGCAGGGCAGATGGCCGAAATTGATGACGCTGACTACCGCGCGTTTCCCCACCCGGACGATTTCCCGCAGCAGCCGGTCGGGATGACGGACCTGCTGCAGCGTCTGGCTGAGAATGACGAAATCAAAATCCCCGTCTTCCGCGAAATCCAGGGGATCGTCGAGATTGCCGTGGATGACGGGAATGCCGTTTTCGATGCAGCGGGCGATCATGGCCTGATCGATTTCCACGCCGAGGCCGTTCACGGATTTTTCCTGATGCAGCTGCCGCAGGAAAGTGCCGTCGCCGCAGCCGAGGTCCAGCACCCGCGTATTGGGTTCGATCATGGCGGCGACAATGTCCAGGTCCCGTCGGCGAATCTGTTCCGCAGTCATGGCCGTCCCTCCCGTTGGTTGCGCAGGAAGGCGGCCACCATCGGCCCCAGCGTGTCCACCTCCAGCAGAAACGCATCGTGTCCGTAGTCGGATTCGATTTCGCAGAAGCTGACGTTCCGGCGGTTTTTCAACAATGCATGAACGATGGCCCGCGACTGGGCGGTCGGAAACAGCCAGTCGCTGGAAAATGACACCACCAGAAAGTCCGCCTGCGCCGGTGCCAGCGCCCGGGCCAGATTGCCATCCGCGCGTTCCGCCAGATCGAAATAATCCATGGCGCGGGTGATGTAGAAATAACTGTTCGCGTCGAACCGTTCGACGAAGCGGCGCCCCTGGTGCTCCAGGTAACTTTCAACCGCGAAATCCCGCTGGAAGTCAAAGCCGTACTCGTCGTGTTCCTGCAGTTCCCGCCCGAATTTCCGGCTCATGGATTCGTCGCTGAGGTAGGTGATATGCGCCAGCATCCGGGCCGTGGCCAGGCCCCGGTCCGGTACCCGGTCCGGTTCGTAATCGCCGTTTTTCCAGTTGGGATCGTACTTGATCGCCTCCCGCCCGACCCAGTCGAAGGCGATACTCTGCGGCGACAGCTGAGCCGTGGTGGCGATGGGGATGGCGCTCTGCACCATTTCCGGGTAGCAGATGGCCCATTCCAGCGCCTGCATGCCGCCCATGGAACCGCCGATGACGGCGAGCAGCCGGGTGATGCCCAGATGGTCGATCAGCCGTTTCTGCGCACGCACCATGTCGCGGATGGTGATGACCGGAAAATCCAGATTGTAACGTTTCCCGGTGGTCGGGTTGATCGACCGCGGTCCGGTGGAGCCGGCGCAGCTGCCCAGCACGTTGCTGCAGATGACGAAATAGCGATTGGTATCGATCGGCTTTCCGGGGCCGACCATGTCATCCCACCAACCGGGTTTGCGGTCTTCGGGGGTGTGGCGTCCGCAGACGTGGGCGTCGCCGGAAAGCGCATGCAGAATCAGCACCGCGTTGCCGCCGTCCGGGGCGAGTTCACCGACGCATTCATAGCGCAGATTCACGTCCAGCAGTTTCCGGCCGCAATCCAGTTCCAGCGCGTCCGCGTCGGTTTGGCCGAAGCGGAAATCCCGCGGAATGGTCAGCAGTGGTTCTGAAGTATGATTCATGAAGGAATGGGCCTTCCGATTTCCGGTTGTTACAATGATTTCGACGGCGGAATCCGCTGCGGGAACGAGCCGGAATGAACGTGTTCCCGGCAGATGTTTCTGCCGTCCATCTGATTAATATAGCCGAATTTTGCGTATTTTCAATATGTCGAACAATGTTTACTGGATAAATTCCGGCACCTGAATGTTCTTGCGACGATGCGGAGGGAACATGGCGACAGGAAGGTCAATCCGTTTGCGCGGTGGCTTCCGCGGCTTCCGCGGCACGCAGATTCCGGCGCAGTCCTTCGTGTTCCGGATCCAATTGCAGCGCGGCACGGAAAAAACGGACGGCTTCCCCGAAGTCGCCTTTTTGGAACGCGAGCAGCCCGAGCGCATTCAGGGCCTGCCGGTGTTGCGGGTCCAGCTGCAACGTTCGACGGTAGGCGGCTTCGGCCGCGGCGGGATCGCCGGAACGTTCCAGGGTCAGGGCCAGATTATAAACGGCTCCGGCATGGAGCGGGTTGCGGCGCGAGGCTTCCTCAAAGCATTTCCGGGCTCCCGAAAGATCGTTTGCATCCAGTGCCAGAATACCGAGATTCATCAGGCCATAGGCATCTTCCGGATCCGCGTTCGCGGCTTGCCGGTACCAGTACGCCGCGGCATTGCGGTCGCCGAGACTCCGGTGGATTTCACCGAGCAGATTGGCGTCGCGAGAGAAGTCGTTGGAATGTTCAAGGTTTTCGGCGAGGAGGACGGCGGCTTCCCGGGGGTGGTTCCGACGGAAAAGGGCTTCGCCGAAAAGAGATACCGCTTCGCTCCGGGTTTGCGACCGTTCCGGAGTGACGGCCAAGGCGGCGAATATGATCAGCGTTCCCCCCAGAGCCGGAAGGAGGCGTTTCAGCCATCTTTTTTCCGGCCATTGCAGATAGACGGCGGCGAGCATGAAAAGGGTTGGAAGCATGGCCATTCGATAGCGCCCGCTGGTGACGGTCAGCAGCTGAGTTGCGAAAAAAGCGCCGCCGAGCAGCAGCAGATGCAGCTGTTCGGTCCGCTGTCTCCGGTCGGACAGCGTCGGATACAACCCCGCCAGAGCGGCGATGATCAGCAGCACGCTTCCTGCTGTCGCGCCACAGCGCTGCAGCGGCGTGTAGTAGAACAGGGCCGGTCCGTCGGCCCCCGCCGGAAGTTCCAGCGGCGTAAAAACCAGCAGCGCCTTCCGGGCCAGCAGCAGCAGTTCTTTTCCCGGGTGATGCAGCAGAAAATCGGCGGTTTGTTCCAGATGGATCCGGTCTTCGGAGATCCCGCGTTGGCGTGCTTCCGCCGCCGTGGTCTGGTGGTGTTCCCGCCAGGCGCTGCCCGGGCGCAGATAACAACTGCCGTCCGCATCGGGATTGTGCCCGAGATAAAGATTGAAGGCGCTGTTGGTCTGGATCAGCACCGGGCGTCCCGCCAGACGGCTCTGTATCCAGGAAATCGGCAGGACCGGCAGGAGCAGGGCGACAAGGAAGACGGCGGCGACCGCAAACCGCCGCAGACAGACCTGGCGCAACGCCTCAATGCCCGCGAAAAGCAGGGCGGTGGGATGAATGATCGCCGCCAGTCCGGCGGCGAACCCGCCTGCAGCGCTGCCGGCGATCCGTCTCGGCTCCGTGACGGCGTCGTCTGTTTTTTCCAGCAGGGCCACGGTCAGGAGCAGGACCGGCAGGAGCAGGGATTCGGAAATCAGTTCCGCCTGATGGAAAAACGCTGCCGGGTAGAGCATGGCGCAGGCCAGAAACAGTTCCGGTGTCAGATCCCGCGGGGCAGAACGGCGGCGGCGGAAGCAGTAAAATCCGATCCACGCCGCCCAGTTGATCAGGGTCTGCATCCCCCGGACTACCGGAATGGAAAAGCCGCTCAGCTGATATTGCAGCGCCAGAAAGAAACTGTAGAGCGGCGCATGCAGGTCCGGCCGTGTCCCGAACCAGCTGCCGCTCAGAATTTCCCGGGCGCGGGCGTCATATTCGGCGATGTCCGGCCCGAGCGCCAGGTTGAAAAGCGGAGATTCGGCGTATTCGCGCAGATATTCCCAGCGCAGCAGTGCCCCGGCGATGATCAGCAGCCCCGCGGCAATGAGGCGTCCGCGATGGCCGGCGGTGCGGCGCAGAAATTCAGCGGCGCGGTGGGAAATCGAATTCATATTCGAACAGATCGCCGATCCGTTGGATGGCTTTGTCTTCGTCCGGACCTTCCACCCGCAATTCGGCCCGGTCGCCGCAACCGAGGCCGAGGGAGATCAGCGAGAGGATGCTGTCCAGTTCGGTTTCCAGCCCGTCTTCGGTTTTGACTGAGAAGGTATGGTAGGGAAATTCCTGTTTGACCGCGTTCAGAATCACACCGGACGGGCGGCAATGGATGCCGGCCTCATTGTGGATGGTGACGGTTCTGACTTTCATCTATGTGTTTCCTCCAGATGGTTCTGAGTATCATTATGGCGGAGTTGTTCCGGCGTATGAAAAAATTCTCCCCGTTCCTCCCGTTCCGACTCCAGCAGCCCGGCGTGAACCAGTTCGGCGAGTCGGTGCTGCAGGGTATGGGCGTCCATCCCGACGGCGATGCGCAGGTCTTCCGCGGTTACGGGACGGCGGGCGGCGAGGTCGAGAATCCGGCAGTCCGCCTCGGTTTGTACCGCGGGCAGACGCAGCTGCGCGCTTTTGTAACGGAACGGGCCCACGGCCTCCACCGGCACCAGCGGTTCCAATGCGGCGATGAAACGTCGGGTATTGGCGGCGGACGAGGGACGGATCCAGTCCACGCATCCGGGCCGGTCCAGGGTGTTGAGCTGGACCTTGTCCACCTGCAGGCCGGCGATGATCCGGGCAAAGCGTGCGATGGATTCATCGGAATCGTTGACGCCGGGAACGATGAAAAGTTCGAGATAGACCCTGGCGCGGGTTTCGGCACAGAACTGCTTCAGGCCGGAAACCAGATCCTCAAATACGACACCGGGCGCGGGCCGGTTGATGACGCGGAATTCCTCTTCATTGGAGGCGTCCAGGGAAGGAACAACCAGATCGATGGGGGCGATCTCGGCACGCAGTACCGGGTCTTTCAGGGAAACCGCGTTGGTAAGCAGACAGATCCGGTATTCCGGATAATGCTCTTTCAAAAAGCGGGCCACTCGTCCGATGCCGGCGTGCAGAGTCGGCTCGCCGGCGCCGGAAAAGGTGATGTAATCCAGTTCCGGCCGGGCGCTCAGCACCGAATCCAGTTCCCGGAGCACCTGTTCCGTCGGTACATATTCCCGTCGGTCCGTGGTCAGGTGGTCGGTCGCGCCGGCTTCACAGTAGATGCAGTTGAGGGAACAGGTTTTCGGGCGGACCAGATCCACCCCCAGCGAAACGCCCAGTCGCCGGGAGGCCACCGGACCGAATACACAACTTCGAACCATAGAATATTTTTTCTCCAGGCAATTCATTCCGTCGACAGGGATGCCGCCGCTCATATTGTACACCCTGTTACGGCTTTTTACAACTCAAATTCCGGGGGGGGCAGTGAAAATGCCGCTTTCGCCGTTATGATTCGGGCGGTTTGTGTATGGCCCGGAACAACATGCCGAATCCCATCAGCGCTGAAGCCACGAAGCCGACGATCCCGATAACCGGGATGCCGCTCCAGAGAGGCGGCTCCTTGGCCAGCACGATCAGCGAGGACCCGATGATCAGCGCCGCCAGCACGACGGCGTAAGCGAGACGGTTGAAGGCGATCCGGAGCGTTTCCCGCAACGGCAGCAGACCATGGTGTTCCAACCGGAACGAGAGCTCACCTTTCTGCAATTTATTCAGCAGAATTTCGGTGGTGTACGGCAGTTCGTTGGCCAGTTCCTCCAGATCGGTCAGCGTTTCCACGAGATTTTCCCGGCGTCGCTTCAGGCTCAGCATCCGCCAGCGGGCCTGATGCATGGCGGACTGGAGAATTTCCATGATCTGCAGATCCGGATCCAGGCGCCGGGCCAGGGTTTCGATGGTGATCAGTGCCTTGAACATCACATAGAGGTCCGGACGCAGGACGAGCCGGTGGAAGGTGATGGTGCGCATCAACTGCTCCAGAATCCGCGCCAGGCTGATTTTTTCCAGAGGCAGATAGAGGTTTTCCTCCACGAGGTCGCCGAGGTCGCGCTCCAGCAACATCAGGTTGGGGGGAATACCGGTCTGGGTAGAGAGACGCAGAACGCACCGGACCAGGCGCTGGTGATCCCTGCGCAGAATGACCTGCACCGTGCGGACGAAGTCCCCGCGTTCCTGCTCGCTGACTCTGCCCATCATGCCGAAGTCAATGAAGCACAGCCGATTCCCTTCCAGAAAGAAAATGTTTCCCGGGTGCGGATCCGCATGAAAGAAGCCATGGGTGAAAATCTGGGCCATCATGGCGTCGGCGCCGTACTTGGCCAGCAGTTTCAAATCAAATTGTTGTCGCAATTCCGGCTGCGCCAGCACCGTGTCGGCGGGATGGCCGGGGACCCGTTCCATGGTCAGCACCCGCATGGAGGAAAGGTGTTCATAGACTTTCGGAACGAAAATGCCCGGCTGATGGGCCATGTCGATGGCGAAGCGGCGCGCATGGGTGGCCTCCACCACATAATTGAGTTCCCGGGTCAGCACATGGGAAAACTCCTCGACAATGCGCGTCGGCTTGACCTGTGCCAGATCCAGGTCGGTATGTTCCAGGCGCGTTGCCAGATGATACATGATTTCGAGATCGATGGCAACTTTTCGTTCGATGCCCGGCCGCTGGACTTTTACCACCACCTCGGTGCCGTCCGGCAGCACGGCGTGGTGAACCTGCCCGATGGAGGCGGCGGCGAAGGGTTCGGGATCAATGGAACGGAAACAGTCCGTGATCGGGCGTTTCAGTTCCGATTCGATGATCTTCCGGGCCTCTTCCCAGGGGAATCCGGGAACTTTGTCCTGCAGCCGGGTCAGCTCCCGGACGTATTCCGCGGGAATCATGTCGGGGCGTGAGGCGAGCACCTGGCCGAGCTTCACAAAGGTCGGACCGAGGGTTTCCAGCAGCATCCGGACCCGTTCCGGGCGGGTACGACTGCGGGCAAGCGCATCGCCCCGGCGCCGGAAACGCAACAGGTTCCAGCGGCTTTTGGGGTGATCGATCCCCTCCGGAACCCCGGCGAAGAGATCCCCGAACCCGAATACGAACAAGGCATCGATGATTTCCAGATAACGCCGGAAATTGGCATAGGACTGATCGATGTGAGATAATTTTCGCAGCAGCGACATGACAACCCCCTGATCCGTTCACTTCACCGGTCAATATACGGCGTTCCCCTGAGATTGCAAGCGGAATCCGGTACTGCCATTGAAAAAACGCCGGAGCAGGGTATATTCGGGGGGGGAATATGCAGACAGGGAAAACAGGAGAATTGCTGTATGGAGAGGCCGGTTCTGGTGGTCGGCGCGGGGCCGGCGGGATTGTTGGCTGCTGCTGCTGCCGCATCCCGGGGGGCACCGGTTACGGTACTGGAACGGCTGGCGCGGCCCGGAGCAAAATTATTGGCCACCGGCGGCGGACGCTGCAATCTGACTAATGCGCTGGAGTCGGAGCCACTGGCACGGAAGTTCGGACGGCAATGGCGTTTTATGCTGCCGGCTTTGACGCTGCTGCCGCCGGAAGCGCTGCGAAGATGGTTTGAAGACCGGGGCGTACCCCTGGGGTTTCCTGATGGCTTTCATTGCTTCCCCCGTTCCGGTCGGGCGGCAGATGTGCTGGAGGCCCTGCTGAAGGAGGGGCGCCGCCGGCATGTCGTGGTGCGTACCGGATGTACGGTACGTGCTTTGCGCTTCGGTCCGGAAGGGGTAACCGGCGTGGAAACCGATTCCGGTTTGGTCGCGGCGGACGCGGTGACTGTGGCGACCGGCGGCATGGGGTATCCCCGGCTGGGGGGCGGGGATCTTGGGTACGTTCTGGCACGGCAGGCCGGACACGAAATCACGACACCGGTTCCCGGAATGGTCGGTTTGTGCACCCGGGAGGAGTGGCCCGGGACGTGTACCGGGATCGCGCTGCCGGATGTGGTGGCGCGCATCGCGCTGTCTGGAGAAAAAAAACAGTCCGGGCGGGGCGAATTGCTGTTCACGCATCACGGAATTTCGGCCCCGGCGGTGTTGGATCTGTCGGGACGGATCGGGGAGTTGCTGACGAAGATGGCGGAGGTCCCGCTGGAATTGAATCTGTATCCGGAACGGACTGCAGCGGACTGGCTGGAGGAATTTCGTCTCTGGCAGCGGCGGGATGGCAGGAAGACGATTCGCCGTCTGCTGAGCGGATATTTTCCGGCACGGCTTGCCGCGGTACTGTGGGAGGACGGGACGACGACGGCGGCGGAATTTCCGGCATCCGGCCGGGAATGGCTGTCCGTCCGGATTTCGCGTCTGCGGCTTCATGTGACCGGGACCGAAGGCTGGCGCAAAGCGATGGTGACTCGCGGCGGCGTCGCACTGGCGCAGGTGAATCCACGCACTCTGGAAAGTCGTCTGGTGCCGGGGCTTTTCTTTGCCGGCGAGGTATTGGATCTGGATGGCCCCTGCGGCGGTTACAATCTGCAATGGGCATTCAGCTCCGGCATGCTGGCGGGGACATACGCCGTTCCGGGCACGACATGACCGGAGACGGCGGCGCTGCTGCGGAATCGTTTACTGGCGGATGTCGCCGGCAATTTCCTTGTTCTGGAAAATGGCGATTGCCCACATGGCGCAGATGGCGACGTAACACACCACATATCCTCCAGCCCACAGGACATAGGCGAGGGGAATCGTTCGATTGGCGGCAATCGCATCCGCCAGCCAGAAATACTGCCAGTTAGGCAGGACAGCGTAGAGAATGCCGAAAAAGAAATTGATAATTTCCGATCCCGTATCCCGGCCGAAAAGATAACCGGATACCAGTCCCAGGAAAAAGAACGCGGTGCAGAGCGTCAGATTGGCCACCACATCCAGCCGGGTGGCGAAGACCACTGCCAGGGTGGACATGGCGATTACCGCCAGATTGATCAGGATCAATGCGGCACTCAGATCACGCATGGACAGCGCCGGAGTTTCCCGCGAAAACACGCAGTAAAGCACAAACAGCGGCATGAAAACCGCCAGTGCAACGGTGGCCACCGCGGAAAACGAGCTGCCGCGCCAGAAATTTGCCACCATGCCGACGATACAGGCCGCGATAATGACTCCGAAGAACGAAAAATAGGCTGCCATGTCCATGCGGAACTGGTCGACCGCAATATAGACCGACACGAAGGAGGCCAGGTTGCAGATCACTGTAAACAGGGTGGCCGCCAGCACGATGCCGCAGATCTTCGCCAGCACGAAGGACCAGCGGTACACCGGCTTGGAGAGAAGCAGCAGCACCGTCCCGTTGTGCATTTCGCGGGAAACGGTATGGCTGGCACAGAGGACGGCACAGAACAGCCCGAAGAGCAGGGACGTCGCCATGGAGCTGTCCACCACCAGCTTGAGCTGTTCCGAGAAGACGAACAACGCCATGGACGGAAAGTGCCCGATCAATACCACCGCGCAAAGCAACATCAGGAAGTAAATCGGCTCCCGGATGGATTCCTTGAACGTATTGTCGGTGATTTTGAAAAAATTGAACATATCACTCGGTCCCCGGCGTTATGACTGAAGGTGGCGACCGGAATTACCGGGCGTTTTCCGTCGTGGAAGCGGAGGCGTCAGTCGTTGCGGAGGCGTCAGTCGCCGTGGGGGCGGCGTTTCCCTCCGGCTTAACCGGTTCTTCCACAACAGCGTTTTCGTCCAGGGCGACTTCTTCGATGACCGGTTCCGCCTGGGCGGGCGCCTGTTTCGGGGCGGGCTTGCTGATCGGGCGGTACAGCCGGGAATCAGAGAGCATCTTGTCCCGCAGTTTCTTGTAATCGGACCGGAGGCTGGAAATGTTCAGCATGTAGGCCAGTTCTTCGGCGATTCGTTCCCAGTCTTCGCAGTCGGCGATGAACAGCGGAATGCTGCGATCCAGTTTGCTGATGTATTTACGCGGCACGTAGGATTCATTGCCGAGTACCACGATTCGCCGCGGCGAGAGGAAGCGGACGAATGCCGCCAGTTTGGTTTCCGGAATTTCGATGGCCGGTCCGCGGGACGGGACGAAGAAAATCCGGGTGTCTTCACCCTGCGGTGCCGGGAAAATCAGATAGGGCTGTTTGCTTTCCGCCTGGATCAGCTCGGCCAGCAGCCGGGGCGACTGGTTGTTGGAACAGACCACCAGCGTGACCACGTCACGGGCGGGGCCCACCGAAGGCCAGCTGGCCGCAAAACTCGCGACGAAACAGAAAAGCCCCAGCAGCGCCAACATGACCTTGATTGACCGATTACGCATTACAGCACCTCGCAAAAGTTTGATTTCAGGCGGATCCCCCGCCCCGAATAATTGATACCCGATTCATCCATACCATAAAATAGTACCGGTTTGCGCGGCGCGCAAATGAAAATCTCCGATGGCGCGTTTTTTTTTATAAAAACCCGATTCCGTCCGGTCGGAGACTTGAAAAAAATCCGCATCGGCGGCACATTATCCGCCATGGTTCCGGTTGACATCGGGCGGCATTTCCGCAACGGGGGGATGCCGGTGTCCGGTTGGTTGGGGGGAGGGCAAGTCCGGACGACGACCGGAGAGAACGGGAGTTTTGTTTGATTTCTGGAAGATCGAGGATGAGTGTGCATTTGACGAACCTGCTGCCGGCGAACGGAAGCGACAAACCCTGCGCCGCGCTTTTTTTGAGCGGGACCGGCAGCAACGCGGAGAAATTGCTGGACCGCTTCCGGGCGGCCGCCGATCCGGCCTGCCATATTTCCGTCATCGTAACCGACGCGCCCGACCGCAGCCGCGCTGCGCAGCTGGCCCGGGAGTATGACAAGCCGCTGGTGGCGCTGGATATTCGGGAATTTTACCGGCGGGCCGGGCTGAACTCGATTTCGTTGGCTACGGAGCGGGGCCGGGAGCTGCGCGAGGAGTGGACGGAGGCGCTCCGGCGGTTGCTGCGGTTCCACCGCATTGATTTCGGTATTCTTGCCGGATTTGTGCCGCTTACCAATCTGACCGGGGATTTCCCCTGTCTCAATGTGCATCCGGCGGATCTGACGATTCGGGACGAGGCGGGGAGGCGGCTGCTGGCGGGGTTGCATCGGTTACCGGTGGAACGGGCGCTGGTGGATGGATACTGGCGTCTTCGCTCCAGCGTGATTCTGGCCCGGCCATACACGGGAGACGGCCGCGGAGAGATGGATTCCGGGTTTATCCTGGGGATTTCCCCGGTGGTGGCTGCTGCGACGGAACAGTTTACCCGGGAGGATCTTGCAGCGATGCGTGCGGCGCGAAAAACCGGAACGTCCGGCGGTGTCGCGGATGACCTGGCCCGGCTGGCGGAGATCAATCTGGAGCGGCTCAAGCAATACGGGGATCACGTGGTGTTTCCGCAGACGGTGGAGGCGTTTGCCCGGGGACGGTATGCGACGGACGGGGTGCGGTTGTATTTCCGGTCGGAGGACGGGGGGGAATTCCGGGCGGTGGAAACAGTGGAGTTCGGTGCGGGGGCGCCGATTCCGATAGCGGCGGGAGAGTAGGTTGTGAGAAAAGGCGGGAATGGTTGGAAGCGTTACTGGCTGCTCGGCGCGCTGGTGCTGCTGGTGGCGGCGACCTTCTGGTTTCGGTTCGGTCTGCAGCCGAAGTCCAGAGGGGTGGGGACGCGGGGACCGTTCGGCGGGGAGGTGCGTTCTTTTACCAACGGGCGTATGGTGATTGCCGATATGACGCTCGCGGGAGCGCCGGATTGGGAGGAGGTGTTGCAGCTGCTGCGGCAGGATCCCCGTTGCCGGGCCATTGAAGGTTCCGGCGTCTGGAAGCCGGAAGACGGGACGGTTGTGCCATTCCGTTTTCAGGTTGAATCGGGGGATAATCCGCAGCTGCGCCGCCTGGAACTGATTGCCCGGTTTGATCGGCGAACGGCAGCGGTGGAGGGGACCCTGGACCTGGTGCGACAGGAACTGCGGGCGGATGTCCGTGCGGCGCTGACGGAGAAGGAACTGCGTTTGCTGGGGTGGGATATTCCCGCCTCGATCCGATTGCGGGGAGTGGTGGAGTTCCGGGGGCGGATGGTGTTGATCGGAGATCCGTTGCGCCTGGCGGAGCCTCCGGAGCTGTACGGCCGGTTTGCCGCGGAGGGGCGGCTGGAGGCGGCGCCGTTCCGAATGTTGTCTCCCGGTCGTTTTCAGCTTGGCGCCGGCGAGAATGGCGGAACGGTTCTGACCTTGCCGGAGGCGGAGCTGACATTTCCCCATCTGGTATTGCGGAAACCAACTTTTCACTTCGGGGAGAACGGTCGGGTCGCGGTGAAGGCCGAAGCCGGGTTGAAACCGCCGTTGCAGCTGAATCTGCCGCTGCAGCTGCAGGGAGAATATCAGCCGGAGTCGGGGAAATGGACGTTCCAGGCGGGGGCGGAGGGGGCGATCGTGCTGGATACGCCGGAATGTCTGGCACGGTTGCAGTCTTTTCAGCTGCGCGGCGAGGGCGACCGGGCGGGGGGGGACCTGACGGTGGCGGCCAGGGGCGAATCCCTGGCGTTGCATGCGGAATCCGGAGATGCCGGATTGTGGAGCGGGCTGGGCGTGGATCTGGAGGCGCGGCGCGGATTCTCGTTTGACGAAGCCGGACGCAGCGGGACGGATTCGGAAACGGTGCTTCTGGGGTTTCGGCGTTTTGATCTGCCGGGGGGAGGCGAGGAGCGCTTTTCCGCGGACCGGTTGAAACTGGAACTGGAGCGCCGTGACGGGGTGCCTGCTGCGGCCCGGTTCAAGTTGGAGGCGGATGCGGTTCAACTGGAAGGCGCGAAGCGGGCATTTGCGCTGTCGGGACTTTCCTGCAAAGGATTTCTGAAAACCGGCAACGGCCAGGTGGAGGTGTTGTCGGATTTCGCCGGCGTGGCGCAGGCGCTGACGTTGCGGTACGGGGATTGGCATTTCCAAGGAAAAAAGCTGACTTTCGATGCCGCATTTGACCGTCAGAAGCAGCCGGGGGAGGAGAACTTCCGCTGGGGAATCCGCGCCGAAAGCGGCCGGGCGAATTGGCGGAATGCGGTTCTGGACATGCGGAACGCGAACTGGACGCTGGAGGCGGAATTCCGTCCGGGAGATCGGCGACCGGGCAGCTGGCGGCATCGTTTTCAGGGGGAGACGGGCGTCCTGACCGCCGCGGCGACTTCGGCGAAGTTTGAAAAAGGCATGCTGATGCTGGAGTTGGCGGACGCGGATCTGGCAGTGCGTTCTGCCGGACTGCAGTTGGAAAATGCCTCCGGAACGCACCGGGTCGCACCGGAGCGGTTGTTGCGTGGCGGTTTTTCCGGAGAGTGGTCCTGGCATGCCCGGACGTTCCGTGGGAGTACCCGGCGTGAGCTTGACGGACATCGCGGTGAATTGCAGCTTTCCGGCGGCGGTTTGAGTGGAGCCCGGCGTTCCGGGCCGCCCCTGGAGTTTGCCGGGATTGATTTGCAGTTGCCGTTTGTGCCGCCGGCGGCCGCGGACGCGCCCCGGGGAAAGTTGACGGTGAGTGCGGTGCGCGGTGGCGGGGATCTGGTCGGCGTACTGCAGACGGACTTGACGGCGCGGGGGACGCAGTTGTCCTGGCGCGGCAATGTCCGGGTGCCGCTGTTGTCCGGAGGCGGGTTTTTCCTGACCGGGGAGCTGGATCGAAAGAACGGAACGCCGGAATTGTTTACGGAATTTACGCTGCCGTTGTCGCAATTGTCCCGGCCGCTGCCGTTGTCCGCGCTGACCGGTCTGCCCGGCGACTGGCAGTACGAAGGACGGCTGGGAATGTCTGGATCGCTGCGGATGGGGGCGGGCAATCTGAAACGGGACTGGACGTACGAGCTGGATGGCGATGCGACATCCGGATCTGCCCGGATCGCGGGGCTGCGGGGAAAACTGCGGGCAGGGGACGGGCGGTCGGAACTGGCGTTCCGGCAGCTGGAATCCGGGGGAGTGAAAACTGGAGCCGGCGAAATGGTTCTGGAACGGGATCAGACCGACTGGGTCCTGCACCGGGCGACGGTGTCGGCCTGGGATGGGAAATGGATGTTGCGTGAGCCGGTCCGGATCGGGGGAAAGAGGGCTTTGCGCCTGCCGTTGCGGGCATCTTCGGTGGGCGTGGACGGGCTGCTCCCGCTGCCGGCATGGAGAGGGGCGGTTTCCGGGCGTTTTTCCGGTTGGTTGACACTCGGTGTGGCCGACGGTATGCTGGTGCCGACGGAAGCGGAACTGCGCAGTGACGGAGCTTCACGGCTCCGTCTGGCGGGGATGGAACGTTACCGGTATGTGCCGAAGGAAGGGGCGGATCCCGAGCTTTTTGAATTCGTCGCCGCCGCCTGGAATGACTTTGATGCGCAGCGGCTGCAATTGCTTTTGCGGACGCATCCCGATGCCCGGCAGCTGCGGCTGACGGCGGAGGGGCATCCGGTTGCGCCAGTGCCGTTCGTGTATGAGAGCGGACGTTTCCGGCCTGCCCGGAACGGGGAGTACGGGTTTGACGGAGAAGTGGCGATCAGCGGTGATTACCGGCTGCCCGCAAACCAAGGCGGGAACGAGCAGCCATGAGCCGCTGGAAACAGATCTGGCGGGCCTTCTGGGAGGGGCCGGATTATCTGGAAATGCCCCGGATGCGCCGGAAGCTCGGTCGGTATCGGTCGCTGACCATCACGTTGAGTGCCTGGCTGAGCGCCTGGGCGTTGCGGGCAATGTCGCCGGTTTCGCTGATCGTGCTGCCAGTGGCGGTATTGACGAGTTTGTACGCGCTGATTGCGGTGGATTCGCCGATCCGGTTGCTTTTGCTGGTGTTTCTGGCGTTGCTGCTGGTGGAGCTGGGGGGCGGTTTCTGGTTTCGTCCCCGGATTGCCATGATCCGCCGTGCGCCGGAACGGGTGCGGGCAGGCAGTGTCTTCTCGGTGGTTTTTGAATGGCGAAATCGGCGGAAGCGGGCGGCGTTTGATCTGTTTGCGGACCCGTTTCGTTATTCATCCCGGCTGGTATTGCAGCGTCAGGCCCGGCTGGGAGAACTGCCCGGGGGAGGCGTCGCGTCGGTGGAATCGAGCTGGCTGGCCCGGCGGCGCGGGGTGGTGCGTCTGTATCGGCCGATGGTGGAGAGCCGTTTCCCTCTGGGACTGCTGAAATGGAGTTGCCGTGGGGACGGGAAGGCAGATCGTCTGGTGGTGTATCCGGCGTATACGGCATTGCGTTTTTTTGATCTGCCGCTGGGCGCGCTCTGTCAGAATACCGGAGCGTCCAGCTGTTCCCGGGTCGGCGAGTCGCCGGAATTGCTGGGCAGCCGGGATTACCGGGAGGGGGACGACGTCCGGCATATTGATTGGCCGGGGAGTGCGCGGCGGGGCGAACTGGTGGTCAAGGAGTTTGAGGAAGAGCGGCTGAAACGGGTGGCGCTGCTGGTCGATACCTTTGCTCCGCTGTCGTCGTCGCAGCATCGCAAAGGGGCGGAATCGCCGGAACTGGAAGCGGCGTTGTCGCTGGCCGCTGCGATCACGGAATATCTGGTGCGCGGGGAGGCGATAGTGGACATTTTTGCCGCGGGGGCCCAGGTGCATCGGATTCGGACCGGCCGGAATACGGCTTGTTTCGAGGCGGTTCTGGATATTCTTGCCGAGGTGGAGCCGGAACCGGCCCCGTCGCTGGGGAACTTGGAGCCGGAGGTCTTTGCGGAAATGGCCCGGATCGGCGGTGCGGTCATTCTGCTGCTGGGGGACGATGCGGAGCGCCGGGCTCTGGTGCGCCGAGTGGCGGTTTCCGGCGTGTCGGTGCGGGTGATTCTGCTGGGGCGGGCGGCTCCCGACGTGCCTGCCGACTGGCGGGTCATTGCGCCGGAAGCGGTTCGGTCCGGTCGGATTCTCAGTTTGTAATCGCTTGTAAGACGCGGTTTGGGGGGTATATTATGAGATCGAAGAAACGAGGGGAAACGGTTGCCGTCGACGGGGGAAGGCGGATTCGGATCGAGAGCAGGGGGGCTGGTTTTCCGCGATTGTGCGGATAACGGTGTGGGCAGAAGACTGCATGTACGGCGCAGTCTTTTCCGGTGTGAAAGAAAAGAGTATTCGGGAAATGGCGTGCACGCGTCGCAGACGGGGTGGCGGTGCGGCGGCAGAAGCCCGTTTCAGGAACTGATGAACGATGGCAGAAGCCGCGAATCGAGAAAAAATCATCCGACCGTTGACGGGATTGCTGATCCTGATCGCCGCCTTTCTGGTGTTGTATCAGCCGTGGCGTCTGGGAGAACGGGAATTCTTCCGCCTGGAAGGTTTTTATGCGGCGCAGGCGCTGGAGATGGACTTCCGGCTGCCCATGGCGACCGCACACGGGGTGGCGATCCGGAATGCGTTTCCGCTGTATCCGCTGCTGGGGGCGTTGCTGCGGGACGCGACGGGGTTGTCCGTGGAGTTTTCCCTGCGGCTGCTGTCGGTGTTGATGACGGCGCTTGGAGCGGGCGTGGTGTATGTGGCGGTACGTCAGTCCCGGAGCAGCGTGGCGGCACAGGCGGCGACCGCGATGTACATTGCCGTCAACGTGGTGGTAGAGAAATCTCTGGACGGCTATCCGATTTCGATTGTGGCGTTCGGGGTGCTGGCTGCCCAGCTGCTGTGGTTTTACTTCGGGGTGCGGCGGGCGAACTGGAATGCGGCATGGATCGCTGCTTTTGCGGCACTGGCGCCCACCTTTTACGCCGGAGGATTCCGGGTGATCGTGCTTTTTCTGTTGCCGCTGGTGTTTATGCGGCGGCCGCTGACATTGTGGCCGAAACTGAGCAAACCGGGATTGCCGGTTGGACTGCTGCTGCTGCTGGGAACGATTGGATTATGGGCGATTCCGTACTGGATGCTGTCGCGCTGGATGCCATCGCAATACTGGGCTTTCGGCGGTGCCGACTGGCTGGAATACCTGGAACAGCTGGGCTATTTCCCGTTTGAGCTGTTGTTGCGTTTTTTTCCATGGATTCTGGTGGCGTGGGCGCCGTTCTGCGTGGCCTTGCAGCCTCAGGACGAAACGCCGATATTCAGCCGTTATCTGCGTACGATCGTGATCAGTACCGCCTTTTATTTCTGGCTGCTGCCGGGCACGGAGGCGGCGGATCTGGTGTTCCTTGCCGGACCGCTTTCAGTTCTGACGGGGCTTTACTATGAAGCGGCGGTGCGGCGGTATGCCCGGCCGGTTCGCTGGCTGTTGCGGCTGTGTGGTTTTTTTGCACTGGCCGTGGCGCTGGGGCTGGTGTTTTTCTGCCTGATTCCGGAGGACTGGATCGGGAGTTTCATAGAACTTTCCGGCCCGCTGGATTACAAGAATGGTCTGCGTTATTGGATTGTGGCATTTCTGGAAGCGGGTGCGGCGCTGGCGGTGGCGGTGGTGATTTTGACCGGCAGCCGGCGCAATCCGGTCTGGCTGCTGCTGCTGCTGAGCTGTGTCAGCGGAGCGCTCTTTTTCTGGCAGGTGATGGCGCCGTACCGCAACCAGGGGGGAGAAAAGCGGGAACTCGGGCGGGAATTGCGTGCGGCGTTGGCGGCGGATCAGGTGCGGTTCGAAAGGAATCCGGTCATTTACAAAAGCGATATTCTTGACTTGTATGGAGAATGTCATTACGCGGGGATCGACGTGCAGAAAATCGATCGCCTGAATGAACTGCCGCAGGCGGCCAGGACGGTTTATCTGCTGAGTACGGAGTTTCCCCAGGCACCGGATCGGAACTGGACGAATCTGCTGTCTCCGGACCGGGTGTATCTTAAGCACCGGCTTTGCCTCTGGAAAGGGGTTCTCCGGCGTGAAAGCGCCGAGCCGGTGGAGACGATGGACGAGGAAACACCGTGATGAACCGCGCGGGACATGGCATGCCGATGCTGGCGGGCATGAGCCGGGCCGATCTGGAGCAATGGGCGCGGGAGCAGGGGGAACCGGCTTTCCGGGGGCGGCAGCTGGCGGACTGGATGTTTCACCGGCTGGAACTGGATCCCCGGGAAATGACCAGTCTGCCGCAGTCGCTGCGTGAATTGGCGGCGAACCTTCTGGCGGCTCCGGCCGGACGGGTGGAGGCGGCGGATGTCGCGGAGGACGGTACGGAAAAGCTGCTGGTGCGGCTGGCGGACGGTCAGAGTGTGGAAATGGTGCTGATCCCGGCAGGGGAACGGATGACGTTCTGTCTGAGCACCCAGGTGGGATGTCCGGTGCGCTGTCGCTTCTGCGCCAGCGGCGCAGAGGGGCTGGTGCGTAATCTTCAGGCGGGCGAGATCGTGGAGGAACTGGTGTTCGGGGCGCGCCGGATCGGGCGGTTGCCGGATAATCTGGTTTTCATGGGAATCGGGGAAGGGCTGCTGAATCTGGATGAACTTCTCCGGGCGATTGCGTTGATAGTGTCGCCGGAAGGGTTCGGGATGTCGCCGCGGCGGCTGACGGTTTCGACCAGTGGAATTGTGCCGGGAATCCGGCGGCTGGCCGAATTTGGACGGGAGTTGACGCTGGCGGTATCGCTGCACGCGGTCAACGACGAACTTCGGGCCCGGTTGATTCCGGATGGGTTCCGCTACCCGGTCCGGGAAATTCTCGCGGCGATGGACGAGTACCGGGAGCGTGCGGGACGGATGGTGACGCTGGAATACACGTTGCTGGACGGGGTCAACGATTCTCCGGCGGATGCGCGGGAACTGGCCCGGATCGGGCGGGAACACCACGCAAAAATCAATTTGATTCCATACAATGCCACCGATGCGGCATTCCGGCGTCCGCCGCGGCGGGTGATGGAGGAGTTTTTCCGGACGGTGGAGCAGTGCGGCGGACGGGTGACGATGCGGCAGGAACGCGGCTCTTCGCGCACCGCCGCCTGCGGGCAGCTGCGCCGCCGTCATGCGGAGAAACGGGAAACCTCATCCGAGTGCGAATGAAAATTCGTCGTTCCGGGAGGGAAGAGGTACAGTTTTCATGGAAATACCGGCCTTTCGGGCGTCCGGAAGCGCTTGCCTTGCGGCAGTTCTGCGTGTATATTACCGTTAATCAATATTCGCGGACGCTCCGCGACGACCGCACGCCACGCGTGCCGGCAGCCGACCGCAATTCGGTATGATGCACCATTGGGATTGAAAAAAAGGAGCCGGTTTTCACGAAGAAACGCCGGTTCCGACATACCCGGAGATCCGTTGCCGGAAGCCGGGCAGCGACCAGACGGCGGAGGAATCGCCGGAGCGCACGGCCGCCGCCGGGACGGAAACCCGAGAAAGTGATGAAAGAACATGCCGAAGATTCATCCGTCCGCAGTTGTCGCCGAAGGCGCCGTGCTGGCATCCGACGTGGAAGTCGGGCCACTGTGTTACATCGGGCCCCACGTGGAGCTCGGGCCCGGCTGCCGGCTCATAGCCCAGTGCCATATTGACGGGCACACCCGGCTGGGGGCGGGCAACGTACTGTATCCCTTCGCCTCGCTGGGACAGAATGCGCAGGACCATGGTGTCGAGCCGGGATCCATCACCTATCTGGAGGTGGGGGATGGGAATATTTTCCGCGAAGGCTGTACCGTTCACACCGGGAC
The DNA here is from genome assembly GCA_949282965.1 of uncultured Lentisphaeria bacterium. Taxonomy (GTDB): domain Bacteria; phylum Verrucomicrobiota; class Lentisphaeria; order Victivallales; family Victivallaceae; genus CALXOD01. Next base: position 3,474 of record CASDQW010000033.1, on the reverse strand, counting down.
CAAGCCGGGAACGAAAACCGTGATCGGCAACGGCTGCATGTTCATGAATTCCTCACACGTGGCGCATAATTGCCGGGTGGGCAACCAGGTGATCATGGTTGGATTTTCCGGACTCGCGGGATATTGCGAGGTGGGGGACCGGGCGTTGATTTCCGGACTGTGCGGGATGCACCAGTTCTGCCGGGTCGGCCGGCTGGCGATTCTGTCGGGGGGGTCGGTGTTTTCCCAGGACGTGCCGCCGTTCATGATGGCCGAAGGACGGAACGGAGGCGTGAAAATGATCAATCTGGTCGGTCTCAAGCGGGCCGGCTTTTCTGAAGAGACAATTCGGGTGATCAAGCATATTCACCGGTTGTATTACCGCAGCGGTCTGGCGCCCTCCAACGCGTTGAACGCGGTCCGGACCCAGCTGCCGCAGATCCCCGAGGTGCTCGAATTCATTGCATTCTGCGAAAGCAGCAAGCGTGGCGTGCTGCCCGCCCGGATTGAGGGCAAGCGCGCCTGAACTCAAACAGGAGAGAAGAATCATTATGGTGGAAGCATTGAAGAAAAATCCGGCGTTCACCCCGCGTCGCGGACCGCTGGTGCTGGCTATTCTCGACGGCGTCGGCTACGGCAAATACCCGGACGGGGACGCCGTGCAGCTGGCCTGGATGCCGGAATTTGACGCATTGCGGAAAAAGTGGCCGTCCACCCGGTTGAAAGCGCATGGCACCGCTGTCGGTATGCCGTCCGACGCCGATATGGGGAACAGCGAGGTCGGGCATAACGCCATTGGCTGCGGGCGGGTGTTTTCGCAGGGGGCCAAGCTGGTTGAAGAGGCCATCGGAGAAGGCAAGCTGTTCGCCGGACCGGTCTGGAAGGAGCTGGTGGAGAACGTCGTCAAAAACGGTACGACGCTGCATTTCATCGGGCTGTTCTCGGATGGAAACGTGCACAGCAACATCGCGCATCTGCGGGCGATGATCACCGCGGCCGATCAGGCCGGAGTGGCCCGGATTCGCGTCCACGCGCTGCTGGACGGCCGGGATGTGCCGGAAACGTCGGCGCTGGAATATATCGATCCGTTTGAAGAGTTTCTGGCCGGCTTCAACCGGGGGGGACGCGATTACCGGATCGCTTCCGGCGGCGGGCGCATGGTGATTACCATGGACCGTTACGGGGCGAACTGGGACATGGTCCGCAAGGGCTGGGAAACCCATGTCCAGGGACGGGGCGAAATGTTCGCCAACGCCCATGAGGCGGTGGTCAAACTGCGGGAACGCACCGGAGCGATCGACCAGGATCTGCCGGCGTTCGTGATTTCGGACGACGGTCGGACGCCGGTGGGGCCGGTTCGGGACGGGGATTCGGTGATTTACTTCAATTTCCGCGGCGACCGGGCGCTGGAGATCACCGAGGCGTTCGAGGCGGAAAACTTCGCTCACTTCGACCGGGGTGTCATGCCGAAGGTGCTGTACGCCGGGATGATGGAATACGACGGCGACCTGCATGTGCCGAAGCGGTATCTGGTGTCGCCGCCGGAAATCAGCCGGACTTTCGGAGAATACCTCTGCGCTTCCGGCGTGCGGCAGCTGGCGATCAGTGAAACGCAGAAATTCGGGCATGTAACCTATTTCTTCAACGGCAACCGCTCCGGGAAGTTCGACGAAGAGCTGGAAACCTATGTCGAAGTACCGTCGGACATTGTGCCGTTTGAACAGCGTCCGTGGATGAAGGCGGCCGAAATCACCGACAAGGTGGTGGCGGCGATCGGGTCCGGAGAATTCCGGATGATCCGGTTGAACCTGGCCAACGGCGACATGGTGGGGCATACCGGCGACATGCAGGCGGTGCGCATTGCCATGGAGACGGTGGACCTGTGTCTGGGGCGGATTCGCCGGGCGGTGGAAAAGGCCGGCGGGGTGATGGTCGTCACCGCTGACCACGGCAACGCCGACGACATGATCGAACACGATAAGAAGGGCAACGTCAAGCTGGACGAAAACGGCGTGCCGGCGCGGAAGACGAGCCATTCGCTCAACCCCGTACCGTGTATCGTATACGATCCGACGGGGAAACCGGAATACCGGCATGAGCTTCGGGAAGGACTCGGCATCAGTTCCGTGGCGGCGACCTGTTTGGAACTGCTGGGGTACGAAGCACCGGCGGACTATGATCCGAGCGTACTGATCTGGAAGTGACGCCGGACTCCGGTCATTGAAGAAAAATTCCCTCGTGATGTCGTGCTGCGTCGCGGGGGATTTTTTTATTTTTCCGGGAGGTGGAATTTGCCTTTTCATCTTTCCGGGGATATTCTCCCGGAGAAAACAGCGGAGGGAACGGAAAATGAAAAGCCGTTTGCAGAAATTATGCCGGGCGATGCTGTTCGCGGGAGTCATGACGGGCGGGGGAGGAATGCCGGGAGCGGAGACGAAACCGACGCAATCTCCTTACGGTCCGCTGTCGGAAGCGGAAAAACAGGTGATTTTGCACAAGGGAACGGAACGGCCTTTCAGCGGCCGGTATGAAGACTTCTTCCAGCCGGGCGTCTACGCCTGCCGCAATTGCGGTGCGCCGCTGTACGTTTCCGACGATAAATTCAAGACCGACTGCGGCTGGCCCGGCTTTGACGATGAAATTCCCGGCGCGGTGGTCCGCAAACCGGATGCCGACGGACAACGCACGGAGATTCTCTGCGGCCGGTGCGGCGGCCATCTCGGTCATGTGTTTTCCGGGGAACGGTTGACGCCGAAGAACGTGCGGCACTGCGTGAATTCGATTTCCCTGGTTTTCGAGGATCAGCGGTCGGAACGGCTGCGGCGGGCCGTCTTCGCCGGGGGGTGTTTCTGGGGTGTCGAGGCGCAGTTCCGGGAACTTCCGGGGGTGTGGACGGCGGTCAGCGGTTATACCGGAGGAACGACGGAGCACCCTGTCTACCGGGAGGTCTGTACCGGGAAAACCGGCCACGCCGAAGCCGTGGAAGTGTTTTACGATCCAAAGAAGACGAATTACGAGACGCTGTGCCGGTATTTTCTGGAAATTCACGACCCGACGCAGCAGGATCGACAGGGACCGGATGTGGGTACGCAATACCGTTCGGCGATTTTTTATCTGGATGATGAACAGCGAGACACCGCCCGGAAGCTGCTGGCGCAGCTGAAGGAGAAGGGATACGCGGTAAAGACGCAGCTGCTGCCGTTTACGCGGTTCTGGAATGCCGAGCCGTATCATCAGGATTATCTGCGCCGCAACGGCGGCGTCTCCTGTCATCGACGCGTGTCCCGTTTCTGAGCGGCGGCAACGGGTGACCAGGGGAAGAGGAGCTGGGAGAATCGGCTTGTTTCCGTCGATGCGGTCATGGTCTGGAGCATCGGGCCGGATGGCCGCGATGATCGGGGACTGTGCGGCCGCCTGACGGAGGCGGATCGCGCCTATGATGATCCGCGGGCCCTGTTGCTCAAGGACGGGAAAACGTCTTTTCCGGTCGATTGA